>JBDSHG010000020.1:0-43141 GCA_039918615.1 Gemmatimonadaceae bacterium
GCTCGCGCCGCTCGACCTCGTAGCTGCGATTCACAGCGACGAGCTGGCGCATCTGATCATCGGTCGCACCGAGCGTGCGCTGCACCACCTCGAGCACGCGCCGCTGCAGCGCTTGCACGGCTGGCCGCTGCGTACTGTCCCCACCGCCCTGCGCCGCAACGGGTGAGGCAAGTCCACACGCAAGCGCGACGAGCACAACTCCGCGGAAGCTCATCGTCCGCCTCCGCCAGATTGATCGTCGATCGTCGCGCCGAGTGGATCGATGTCGGGTGAGGGATCGGCATCGGGGACAGACGAGATGCCGTCGAGCGAGGCCGTCAGCGTGCGGACGTCGTCCTCTGAAAGGTCGGCGAGGTTGCCGAGCATGCCGACGCTCGCCACGGTCGTCGCCGCGATGCTAGACGGCACAGTGTGCGGGGGCGAGAGGGCAACCCGCTGCTCGGGTGCGGGCGTCACAACGGTGCGCGGTGCCGGTGGCACCGGTGCGTGCGCCGGCGTTGGTGCTGTGACCACCGCCGTATCCGCACTGTCTCTCGTGTCCCCGCGCGGCGTGTGCACCACCGCTACCTCAGGCGTCACGGTCCGCCCGCGCACCGCGATCGCGTATCCGATCGCGCTCACGGCCAGCAACGCGGCTGCCGCGAGCGCGAGGCGCCTGGACGTCGCGCGCCGATTCGCGCCGCGGTGCGCGGGCACCTGCGCCCGCACCGCCGCCGCAATCTTCGCCGCGTCGACCACCGGCCCGCGCACGAGCACCGGTCGCAGCGCGCGCAGTAGCTCCAGCTCCTCCGCGCACTCCTCGCACTCGGTGACGTGCGCCTCCACGGCCAGCTGCGGCATCGCATCGAGGCGCCCGTTCATTAGCTCGGGCAGCAGGTCGCGCATCTCTCCGTTCGTGCACTCACTCATCGATCTTCTCCCTGATGGCCCGCATCGCATTGTGATAGTGTACGCGCGCCGCACCTTCCGTACTCCCCACCGCGATCGCGATCTCCTTGTACGACAGCCCTTCCGCTACACGCAACGTGAAGATCGATCGCTGCATTGGCGACAGCGTCTCCACCGCACGGCGCAATCGCTCCTCTGTCTCCGCCGCTACCGTCCCCTCGAGCGCATCCGACGAGCTGAAGATGTCATCGTCCTGAATCTCGACGTGCATCTTCGCTCGCTTCCGCCCCCGCTGCCGGTCGCGCAGCAGATTCCGCGCGATCGTCAGGAGCCACGTCCGAAAGGTGCTCTCGCCTCGAAACGAATCCAGCGAGCCGAACGCGCGCACGAACGTGTCCTGCACCACTTCCTCAACCTCGTCGCGCTCGCCGAGGCTCCCTACGAAGCGCGCGATCCGCTGCGCGTGCCGCTCCACGAGCAACGTGGCCGCACGCTCATCCCCACCCCGCCACCGCGCAATCAGCGCGACGTCGTCCGGTGCGAGCTCGCTCGGTAAGTGGTCAGTCATGCGGTCACGAAGTGAGACGCAGTAGTCGCCTGGATGTTAAGGGCCGCTTCGAGGGGTGCGCGGAGCCGTCCGACGCATCAACTTAGACGAATGGCCGTTCTGCCCGCACCGGGCGCCGGCTGTCAATCCCAGCCCCCGCCCTCTTATGACCGACGCTGTCATCGTCGACGCCGTACGCACGCCAATCGGCCGCCACGGCGGCGCCCTCGCCCGCGTGCGCCCCGATGACCTCGCCGCAGTGCCGCTGCGCGCTCTCCTCGCCCGCACCGGCATCGATCCGGCATCGATCGACGACGTCCTCCTCGGCGCCGCCAATCAGTCCGGCGAAGACAACCGCAACGTCGCCCGCCTCGCCTTGCTCCTCGCCGGCATTCCGATCACCGTCCCTGGGCAGACCGTCAACCGCCTCTGCGGCTCCGGCATGCAGGCGATCGCGAGCGCTGCGCAGGCAATCAAAGCCGGCGAAGGAGGCGTCTTTCTCGCCGGCGGCGTCGAGAGCATGACCCGCGCGCCGTGGGTCACGCTCAAGCCCGACACCGCCTTCCCGCGCGGTGCTCCGATCGTCGCGGACACCACGCTCGGCTGGCGCTTCGCCAACCCGAAGCTGCCTGCCGAGTGGCTGATCTCGATGGGCGAGACTGCCGAGGTGGTCGCGACGCGATGCAGCATCTCGCGCGACGATCAGGACGCGTTCGCAGCCGAGAGTCAGCGGCGCACTGCTGCCGCAGTCGCGGCGGGACGGTTCGACGACGAGATCGTTCCCGTCACGATCCACGGTGCGAAGGGCGACACGACCGTCGACCGCGACGAACATCCGCGTCCAGAGGCCACCATTGAGAAGCTCCGCGCGATGAAACCCGCGTTTGCCGCGAACGGCACGGTCACCGCGGGCTCCGCGAGCGGCACGGTCACCGCGGGCTCCGCGAGCGGCATCAACGACGGCGCGAGTGCAGTGCTCGTGATGTCGGCTTCCGCCGCGAAGGCTGCGAAGATGCGTCCGTTCGCGCGCATCGTCGCAAGCGCGGTCGCGGGCGTCTCTCCAGAGGTCATGGGGCTCGGACCGATCCCCGCCACGCGCCTCGCGCTCTCTCGGGCGGGGCTCACCATGGATGACATCGACCTGATCGAGCTCAACGAGGCCTTCGCGTCCCAGGCCCTCGCGTGCATGCGCGAGCTCGGCATCGACCCGTCGCGCGTCAACGTCAACGGCGGCGCGATCGCGCTCGGGCATCCGCTTGGCGCGTCGGGCGCGCGCATCGTCACTACGCTCGTGCACGAGATGCGCAAACGGAGCGCGCGGTATGGTCTCGCGACGATGTGCATCGGCGTCGGACAGGGGATCGCGATGGTCGTGGAGCGCATCGCGGAATGACGGACCGCGCGACGCCGATGCTCATCGGGCACCGGGGCGCGCCGCGCGAGCGTCCCGAGAACACGCTCCCGTCCTTTCTGCGTGCGCTCGAGCTCCAGGCCGATGGCATCGAGCTCGACGTCCACTGCACGAAGGATCGCGTCGTCGTGGTGCACCATGACGAGATTCCGCGCGCGACGCCGCCGTCCGGGAAGCTCGCGGGCAAGCGTATCGATGCGCTCACCTTCGATGAGCTGCAGGGCTTCTCCGTTCGCGGACTCGCGCTGATCTCGACGCTCGAGGAGGCGCTCGCCGTAATCAAGGGGCGCGCTGATGTCTTCATCGAGCTGAAGGGAGAGGCGATCGAGCGCGACGTGGTCCACGTGGTCCTCGCGTCGATCGCTCCCTAGCGCTGCGCCGTGCACAGCTTCGACCACGCGCAGGTCGCGCGCGCGCGCGCACTCGCGCCCGAGCTGCGTGGCGGCATCCTCTTCGACCGGCGCATCGACGACCCCGCGGCCTCGATGCGCGCCGCCGACGCGCTCGATGTCTGGCCGAGCCACGAACACATCGACGAGGCGCTCGTGAGCGCGGTGCACGAGGCCGGCGGACGGGTCATCGCGTGGACGGTGAACAAGCCCGCGCAAGCGGTTGGACTCTCCGCTCTCGGCGTAGATGGACTCTGCACCGACTTCATTCCCGTCCTGCGCGCAGCGCTCTGACACGTTCGCGCGTTAGAATCGCTGGCGGCGCTCGCGTCCCCGCCCTACGTTCCAGGGCTCACGGCATTTCACGTTCAGCGGAGGCACCTCCAGCAATGCGCATCGTCGTTCTCACGGCTGCTCTCTCCGTGCTCGCATGCACTCCGGCAAAGGGGTCGCAGGCTCCCTCGCGGCAGATGGCAGCAGCGGCGGATAGCAGCCACCTGAAAAAGGACTCGAAGGATTCGACGACGACGGCGGGGCGCGGCGCGCTTTCCGTTCCGAATGCCGATCCCTTTCCGAGCACCTATAAGCCGTTCCCCTCGAAGACGACGGTCATCAAGAACGTCACGATCCTGACCGCGGCCGGCCCGCGCATCACGAACGGTTCGATTTTGCTGAAGGACGGAAAGATCGCGTCGGTCGGCGCGAGCGTCACCGCGCCCGCGGATGCGGTAGTGATCGACGGCGCCGGAAAGTTCGTCACTCCCGGGATCATCGATGTGCACTCGCACCTCGGTGTCTACTCCGCGCCGGGCGTCGAGGCGAGCAGCGATGGCAACGAGGCGACGCGCCCCGTCACGGCGTACGTGTGGGCCGAGCACTCCGTCTGGCCGCAGGATCCACAGTTCCCGCGCAACCTTGCCGGCGGCATCACGACGCTGCAGGTGCTGCCTGGCTCCGCGAATCTCATCGGCGGCCGGAGCGTGGTGCTCAAGGTCGTGCCCGCGCGCACCGTGCAGGGGATGAAATTTCCGGACGCGAAGTACGGGCTCAAGATGGCGTGCGGTGAGAATCCGAAGCGCGTGTATGGCAACAAGGGTGGACCGCAGACGCGCATGGGAAACGTCGCAGGCTATCGCACGGCGTGGATCGAGGCCGAGCAGTATCGTCGCAAGTGGGACAAGTGGAACGCCGACAAGAAGGGCGATCCCCCAGCGCGCGACCTGAACCTCGAGACGCTCGCCGAAGTGCTGCGCGGCAACATCCTCGTGCACAACCACTGCTATCGCGCGGACGAGATGGCGCAGATGATCGACATCGCGCACGAGTTCGGATACAAGATTCGCGCATTCCACCATGGCGTCGAGGCGTACAAGATCGCCGACCTGCTCGCCAGGGAAGGAATCGGTGCGGCGATCTGGGCGGACTGGGGCGGCTTCAAGATGGAAGCGCTCGACGGCATTCGCGCCAACATGGCGCTGGTGGATCAGGCGGGCGCGAAGACGATCGTGCACTCCGATGATCCCTCCGGCTCGCAGCGACTGAATCAGGAGGCCGCGAAGGGAATCGAAGCCGGCAAGGAGCTCGGAATAGACATCTCCGAGGACCAGGCGATCAAGTGGCTGACGATCAATCCGGCGTGGGCGCTCGACCTCGATTCGAAGATCGGCTCGCTCGAGCCGGGAAAAGATGCGGACGTCGTGCTCTGGTCCGGCGATCCGTTCAGCGTGTACACGCGCGCCGAGAAGGTGTGGATCGACGGCGCGATGCTCTACGATCGTGACGATGTCTCCGAGCAGTGGCGGACCGACTTCGATCTTGGCTTCGTTCCGCAGGCGGGAGGTGCTCAGTGAAACAGACAATGAATCGCAGCGCGCTCTCGCTCATCGCGGCGTTCGCAATCGCCGGCTCGGTGAGCGCGCAGACGATCGCCATCACGGGCGGCAAGGTCTATCCGGTAAGCGGGCCGCCGATCGAGGGTGGCACGGTGCTCATTCGTAACGGGAAGATCGCGGCGGTCGGCAAGGACATCGCGATTCCGGGCGATGCGGAGAAGGTCGACGCGACTGGCAAGTGGGTCACCCCCGGTCTCGTGAACTCGAGCACGAGCCTCGGACTCGGCGACGTCGGCTTCAGCGGCGGGCCGCGCGAGACGAATGCGAAGGGGCACGATGGCATTGCGTCGGGCTTCGAAGTGTGGTTGGGCTTCAATACGCAGTCCGTGATGATCGCGCCGGCGCGTGAGGGAGGCGTGACGACGCTGATGGTCAGTCCATCCGGCGGACTCGTGTCGGGACAGGCCGCGCTGATCGACATGAACGGTGCGCTCGCGCTCGGCGACGCGCTCGTCAAGGCGCCGGCGACGATGATCGCGCAGATCGTGGATGACGACAACGCGAAGGTCGGAGCGGCGGGCGAGCTGATTGGCCGCTTGCGCGATCTGCTCGATGACACGAAGTCGTACATGCGGCGCAAGTCGGACTTCGAGCGCGCGCAGACGCGTTCGTTCGTGGCGACACGCCGCGACCTCGAGGCGATGATTCCGGTGGTCGAGGGGCGTGAGTCGATGACGATCTACGCGGATCGCGCGAACGAGATCGAAGCCGTGCTGGCGCTCGAAAAGGACTACGGTATCAAGGTCGTGATCTCGGGTGGCGCCGAAGCGTGGATGGTGGCCGATAAGCTTGCGGCGGCGAAGGTGCCGGTGCTCACGGGCGCGATGAACAACATTCCCGGGAGCTTCAACACGCTGGGCAATCGCCAGGAGAACGCGGCGATGCTGCGCAAGGCCGGAGTGCAGGTGGGCATCATTGGGAACGCGGGCGGCGGAGATGAGGACATGTTCAACGTCCGCAACATTCGCTACGAGGCGGGGAATGCGGTGGCGTACGGCATGAGCTGGGACGACGCGCTACGTGCGGTGACGCTCGCTCCTGCGGAGATCTATGGTGTGGCCGGCTCGATCGGTTCGCTGAAAGCGGGGACCGAAGGGAACGTCGTGATATGGAGTGGCGACCCGTTCGAGTTCACGACGCGCGCGGAGGCTGTCTTCATCCGCGGAAAGAAGCTGGATGCTCCGTCGCGCCAGGACATGCTGGCGAAGCGGTACAGGACGCTTCCACCGAAGTACAACACGCCCTGAGAAGCATCTTGAATTCAAGGTACAACGGCCGGCGCGATGGATGGGCGCCGGCCGTTGTACATCGGTTGGTGAGAGAGCTCTAACGGCATTGTGACCGTATGTGTCGGCGCACTTGATTAGGTGTTGCTTAATCATACAGCGCCTCGTGTGGTAGATGAAGACGCAGACATTCCGACTGCATTCTACTACTCCCGAGGCTCTGTGGATAATCTGAATCGCTCCGTTTCGTCGCTCCTCTGCGGCGTCCTCGCGCTCTCGATCGCGAACTGCTCAGCCGATGCGCCGACGTCCGTCGCTCAGGTTCAGTCGTTCTCGCTCTCACGTGTGGGAGCGCACCACGATCTGCTCTCCTGCCCTGGCGGCGATGACGATGCCAAGGCAACGGCGATCATCGGACCGAAGGGGGGCAGGATCGCGCTGGACGGTTTCGTGATGGTCGTGCCGAAGGGCGCGGTGCTCGACACGACGACGTTCGTGATGAAGGTACCCGAGGCGAGGGTGCTGAAGGTCAAGATCCGCGCGCGCGGTGAGCAGCACTTCACCTTCGAGAAGCCGGTCACGATCACGCTCGACTACTCGCGCTGCTCCGGCGTGCCGACGGATCCGACGGCGTGGTACGTGGACGAGGACACCGATGGTGAGCTGGAGCAGATGCCGGGCGCGAACAATTCGGGCGCGCAGACGTTCACGCTGCAGACGGGGCACCTCTCGGGATACGCACTGGCGAACTAATACTCGGGCTCACGCGCGGGATTCTATCCCCCGCGTGAGCTCAGTCGCTCTTCCAGTTTGACAACCTCGAGCTGCGCGCCGATCGCGCGCGCAGTCTCGAGAGCACTCCCCCACCAAACTCGCGCCGCTGCCTCGTTCGCGCTCCGCATCTCGAGATCGCCGAGCAGCCGCTCGCATTCCACCCGGCGCCAGCCATTGCCGGCGTTCGCGAAATGCTCGAGCGCTTCCCTCGCCATTGCCTCGGCGCGCGTCATCTCGCCTGTCCCCGCCAGCGCTTCCGCAACATTCATCGTCGCGAGCGCGAGAAGATCCGGGTCCGACGCCTTCCTCGCGCTCGATACCGCCTGAAGCAGCAGATCCGCGGCGAGCACGTAGTTGCCGTGGTCCAGCGCCGCGCGGCCATAGTTGTTGTGCGCGAAGGCGACGCCTCGCTGATAGCCAGCCGCCTGGAAGCGCTTCACCGATTCCATGAAGTGCGATCGCGCGAGCTCCCAGTTGCCGCGCTCCGCGGCGATGGCGCCGAGGTTGTGGAGCGCGAGCCCGGTGATGCGATGATCCTGCGTGAGCGCCTGGACATTTTCGAGCTCGGGAATCGCCTGCTCGTAGGTGCCGCGCGCGACGTGCACCCAGGCGACGGCGATCAGCGCTTCGGCGTGCTGATCATTGAGTTGCGCATCGGCGGCAGTCGTCGCCGCGCGTTTCGCGAGCGCGAGGCTCTCCTCCCACTCCGATCGCGCGTGGAAGAGATACGCCTGCCGCCGCAGCACCTCACTCATCAGCCACGCGTCCTTCTCGGCAAGCGCCTCCGCCGCGCGGTAGTGCGCCAGCGCGTCGTCCGTCTCGCCCTGTCGCTCGTGGATGACGGCGGCGTCCAGCTCATCGTATGGGTCCACGCCGGACGATGCGTTCGCCAAATGGTGCGCCTGTGAAAGATCGCTCACGATGCTTCCGTCGCATCCGTTCCGCAACGCGCGCGCGTGAATTCGTATCTCGCCAGATCCACACAAAAAAGCCCCGCGCCGGAAACCGGTGCGGGACTCGAATATCTCCGTGACGCTCGTGCGTGCTACGCGGCGGGCGCTCTCTCCGCAGCCGGATAGACGCTCACCTTATACCGCGCCTTGCTCTTGTGCTCGAACTTCACCACGCCCTCGATGAGCGAGTAGATGGTGTAGTCGGAGCCGAGTCCGACGTTGCGCCCCGGGTGGAACTGGGTGCCGCACTGACGGATGATGATGTGGCCCGCGCGAACCTGCTCCCCGCCGAACTTCTTGACGCCGCGGTATTGCGGATTGCTGTCGCGGCCGTTGCTGGTCGAGCCAGCGCCTTTCTTGTGAGCCATGAGAAAAAGACCTCAGCCGAGCGTAATGTCGTTGATCTTCACTTCCGTGAAGCCCTGGCGATGCCCCTGCTTCTTCGCGTAGTTCTTGCGACGCTTCATCTTGAAGACGACGATCTTGTCGCCCTTGCCATGACGCACGACTTCGGCGGTGACCTTCGCGCCGGAGAGGAGCGGAATGCCGGCGTGCACGTTGGTGCCGTCGGACCCGAGCAACACTTCCTCGAACGTCACCGTCGAGCCAACGTCGGCGTCGAGCGATGGAATGCGAAGCGTCTTGCCCGGCTCGGCACGGAACTGAAAGCCGGCGGTGCGAATGATGGCGTAAGACATATCGTGGCGGTGCTGTAAGGTCAGGGTAACTGGTACAGACTGAACAACTTAAGGGGCCCGGGGTCGGGTGTCAACCGAAGTCCGGAAACCACGGTCCTCCCGCTCGCGTATGAGACCTCAGAGGGCGACGCCCGGTCACTCCCACCCGTAATCGGAACAGATGCCAAGACTTACGCTGGCCCTCGCCGCCCTGCTTTCTGCGGGCGCCGTCCAGTTGCACGCGCAGGACTTCACCCTCACTGCGTCCGACCTCGCCGACTCGGCCGCACTCGCCGCGTCGATGCCGAGGCTGGCCTCGCAGCTGCTCGGGCAGTACGAGGAGCGCGACCGTCGCACGTATCTCGACACCCGCTTCCGACTCCAGATGGTTGCCGGCCGCTACCGCGCCGCGGCCGCTTCGCTCGCGGCACTCCATGCGCTCCGCGTCACGCGCGGCTCGCACGCCACGGCGCAGGAGCGCGCGACGAACGTGCAGTACCAGCTCTACGTCGCGGCGATGGCGCGCGCGGCCTCGGGAAAGCGCGCGTTCGCAGCGACGCTCCCGCAAGCCTTCCGCGCGAAAATCGGCGCGCTCGACAACCGCATCTCCGCAATGGTGATGCGCGAGTTCAACGTCGTGACGAGCGCCGATTTCGAATTCCCGCTGCGCCGCGCTATGGCCGCGCAGCAGGGGAAGTCCTCGATCCCGCTGGCGGATGCGCTACGCCTCGTTCGCTCCTATCAGCAGTTCGATGTCTATCGCGCCCTCGGCCCATTCGCGAGCGCGCTCGTGCGCGCCGAGGATGCGCGACGGTACGTGATCGAGCGCGACGTGCTCGTCACGACCCCCGAGGGCGCGAAGATCTGCGCGCTCATCGTGCGCCCGCGCCGCGCACCTGTGAAGCGCCCCACCCTCCTCGAGTTTACGATCTACGCGGACTCGACTCCGATGCTCAACGAGGCGCGCCGCTCCGCGTCGAACGGCTACGTCGGTGTCGAGGGGATGACGCGCGGCAAGGGGTGCAGCCCCGACGCGCCGGTGCCCTACGAGCACGACGGCGCAGACGCCGCGGCGCTCATCGACTGGATTGCCGCGCAGCCATGGAGCGACGGCCAAGTCGGCATGTTCGCCGGGAGCTACGATGGCTTCACCCAGTGGGCGGCGGCGAAACACATGCCCGCCGCACTCAAGGCGCTCATGCCATCCGTCACCGCCGCGCCGGGAATCGACGTGCCGATGGAGGGAAACGTCTTCCAGAGCTTCGTCTACTACTGGCCGCTCTACGCTGCCGGCGGCCACGAGATGTACGACTCGCTGCTGACCAACCGGGAGCGGTGGCAAAAGCTGTTTCACGACTGGTACGTGAGCGGCCGCGCGTACCGCGACCTCGACAAAATCGACGGCACGCCGAATCCATTCTTCGACAAGTGGCTCGAGCATCCGTTGTACGACGAGTTCTGGCAGTCCATGATTCCGTATCGGGAGGAGTTCGCGAAGATCGACATCCCGGTGCTCACCACCACGGGCTATTACGACGGCGGCGAAGTTGGCGCGCTCTACTACGTCGCGCAGCACTACGAGTACAACCCGAGCGCGAATCACTATCTGGTGATCGGACCCTACGATCACATCCGCGGTCAGCGCGGCACCACCACCTCGCTCGGCGACGAGATCGACGTCCTCGATGGCTACAGGCTCGACTCCGCGGCGCACATTGACCTCGGTGAGCTTCGCTACCAGTGGTTCGACTACACGCTCAAGGGGAGAGCGAAGCCTGCGCTCCTGAAGGACCGCATTAACTACGAAGTGATGGGCGCCAATCTCTGGCGACACGCGCCATCGCTCGCGGCCATGAGCCCCGACTCGGCGCGCTACTACCTCGGCGCCGCGCGTGCGGAGAGTCTCTACGCGCTCACCGATGCACCCGCGCTCGCGGACACGTTCGTGGAGCAGCACGTCGATCTCGCCGACCGCACGGACATCGACCATGTCTTCGTCGGCGGTTCGACCGTCGACACCGATCTGGATCAGCTGAACAGCGTCAGCTTCGTGAGCGAGCCGCTCGCGGCCGCGACGGAGGTGAGCGGGTTGTTCTCCGGACACCTCGACTTCATCACCAACAAGCGCGACTTCGACATCTCCATCAACCTCTACGAGCTCACTCCCGAGAAGAAGTACATCGCGCTCGCGTACTACATGGTGCGCGCGAGCTCTGCAAAGGACAGGACGCATCGCGAGCTGCTCCAGTCCGGCGCGCCGCAACAGCTCGACTTCACGAGTGGACGGCTCGCGAGCCAGCTTCTCGCGAAAGGGAGCCGTGTCATCGCGCAATTCACCGTGCTGAAGCAGACGAACGTTCAGCTGAACTACGGCACGGGGAAGGATGTGAGCGACGAGACGATCGCGGACGCCGGCGCGCCCCTCTCGATCCGGTGGTCGACGCAGAGCTACATCGAGCTGCCCGTGCGCCGCTAGGGTGTAGCCGCGACGCTCGCCACGGCACCCGCCACACCCGCCGCACCCGCCGCACCCGCCGCTCCCGCCGCTCCCGCCGCTCCCGCCGCTCCCGGCTGCAGATGTGGCGCACCGAGGCTCCGCCGAAGCGCCGTGAGCATTCGGCCAACTTCATCGCCGACCTGCATCGCCGTCCGGATCTGATCGGCAGAGAGGAGGCACATGCGCGTCGCGGCAAGCAGCAGCGTCTCCACCTCGCGAAGGAAGACGGTAGCCTGCGTTAGCGAGTCGAGGAAGTCGCTGCGCTCGCGCGCGTGTCCGCCCGCGATGTGCGTCGCGACCGCCACCGCCGCACGCTCGAGGTGCGCTCCCAGCGCGTACGTCTCGCTCGGCGGGAGCAGGCGCGCCACGCGATAGCACTCCGTGAGCAGATCCATCGCCCGCTGCCAGACGATGAGATCGCGATAGCTCTGTATCGGCATTCGAGCTCCGGCGAGGGTGGCAGCGCGTTCTTTCCGTCGCCAACAGACTAGCTACATCGCGCGAGGCGAAGGCATCAGGCCATCGCGTATTGCTGCGTTACGTCGCGCTCTGCTCCCTTCACCACGAGCTTGAACTCGTCCGGCTTGAGCAGCGGATCGTCACGCACGTCGAGCGAGAAGCCGACCGACTTCTCGAGCTTGTGGATCATGTCGTGCTCGTGCTCGAGCACGTACAGCGCAACCTCGGGGTGCACCTTCACGATCAGGCTGTCCTTCTTCCCTTCGGACGCCATGCGCCGAACCGAGCGCTCGAAGCGCCGCATCGTGCTTTCCGGAGTGAAGACGCGCCCCGTTCCCGCGCACACCGTGCAGAACTCCGTCATGTTCTGATAGTGACTCGCGCGCACGCGCTGTCGCGTCATCTCGATCAGTCCGAGCTCGCTCACGGCGTACGCCTTGGTGCGCGCGCGGTCGCGCGAGAGATTCGTTCTGAGCTCCTGCAGCACCTTGTCGCGATTCGCCTTCGTCTCCATGTCGATGAAGTCGCAGACGATGATCCCGCCGATGTCGCGCAGGCGAAGCTGGCGCGCGAGCTCCCGCGCAGCCTCGGTGTTCGTCTTGAAGATCGTCTTCTCGGGATCCTTCTTCCCCGTGTAGCGCCCCGAGTTCACGTCGACCGAGACGAGCGCCTCGGTCTGCTCGATGATCAGGTAGCCACCGCTCGGCAAATCGCAGCGGCGCTTGAAGAGGTCGCGAATCTCGGGCTCGATGCCGGCCTTGTCGAAGATCGGAATCGTGTCCTCGTACAGCTTCACGCGATCGGTGAGCTCGGGCGCGATCCCCTTCAGATATTCGACGATCTCGTTGTAGACCTGCTTCGAGTCCACCTGGAGCCCGTCGATCTTCGTGCTGAAGAGATCGCGGATGAGGCCGCGCGTGAGACTCGTCTCACGGTGCACGAGCGCCGGCGCGTGCTGGAAGTGCGACTTCCGCTTGATCTTCTTCCACTGCTGGATGAGCGTCGTGATCTCGTGCTTGAACGTCTCCTGCGTGACATCCTCGCCCACGGTGCGAACGATGACGCCGCCGGAGTTCGCAGGGAGCACCGCCTGCACCTGCTCACGCAGCCGGCGTCGCTCTTCGCGCTCTCCGATCTTGCGGCTGACGCCCACGCGCGAAGCGAAGGGCATGAAGACGACGAAGCGTCCCGCGAGCGAGACCTGCGCGGTGACGCGCGGCCCCTTCGTCGAGATCGGCTCCTTGGAGACCTGGACGATGATGTCCTGCCCTCGCTTGAGCACGTCCTGGATGGGCGGGGCCTTCGCGCGCCGTCCGCGCGGCGAGGCACTCGGCTCCTCGTCGTCATCCTCGGACTCCTCGTCTTCCTCCTCGTCGTCGTCACCTTCGTCGAACACGAGATCGGAGGCGTGAAGGAACGCGCTCTTCTCGGTACCGATCTGGACGAACGCGGCCTGAATGCCCGGCAGTACGGCTTCGACTTTTCCCAGATAGATATCCCCGACCATGCGTCGATTGTCGGGGCGGTCGATCATCAACTCGACGAGCTGATCATCCTCCAGAATTGCTACGCGCGTCTCCCGTTGAGCCGCGTTGATCAAAATATCTCGCTTCATTCACTTGGACGTCACGCATGCCGGGCGGCGACTCCGCGGCGGCAACACTGACGTTTGGAGAAATGTGGAAGGACAGCACCCGAGGCAGTGGCGCCATGTCGGCCGGCGATGGGGCTCCTCCCGGGGAGACTCCCGCACCCAGCACGATCATCCACGCTGCTCCCGCCGCGAACGACACATGCCGGCCGTGACGCGCCACGAGGGCGCGCACCGTCGGCATGACGTTGCGAAGAAATCGGAAGCGCGGGCGATCTGACAATGGCATCGTGTTTCGGTGAGCGTGACACGGCGAGCACTAGCGCTCCGCCGGCCAACACTGCAGGCGCTCGTGCAGCCGCGAGTCGCACGGCAAGCACAAGCGCAGAAGCATCGTTGTGGTCGGAAGCTAGCGTGCGGTGCGCGAGTCCTCCAGTGGCCAGCCGGGCGGGACTACCCCGCCACTCCCGCGAGCAGATGCCGCGCGATCACGATGCGCTGAATTTCCGACGTTCCTTCCCCGATCTCGCAGATCTTCGCGTCGCGCATCATGCGCTCAACCGGATAGTCGGTGGTGTAGCCCCGGGCACCGTGGATCTGTACCGCGGCCGTCGTCGCGCGCATCGCGAGCTCAGAGCAAAAGAGCTTCGCCATCGCGGCCTCCTTCGCGAACGGCTGCTGATTCTGCGACAGCCACGCGGCGTGATACACGAGGTGGTAGCCGGCCGTGATTTCGGTGGCCATGTCGGAGAGCTGGAACTGCACCCCCTGGAAGCTGCTGATCGCCTGCCCGAACTGTCTCCGCGAGCACGCGAACGCTCTCGCCTGCTCGAACGCCCCCTCCGCGATCCCCAGCGAGAGCGCGGCGATGCCGATGCGTCCGGAGTCCAGCGTACGCATGAAGTTCGTGAAGCCGAGCCCTTCGCCGCCGAGCAGATTCTCGACTGGCACTTCTACATCCTGGAAGAGGAGCTCGCGAGTGTCGGACGCGCGCCAGCCCAGCTTGTCCTCCTTCTTGCCGGCGCGAAATCCCTTCAGCGGTTCGAGCGATGGATCGTGCCCGATCCCGAAGGCCGCGGCCGCGGGGAGATCAACGGTCTCCTTCGTGAGGATGAACGAGGAAATCCCCTTGCTGCCGGCCGATGCGTCGGTGACTGCGGTGACGACGAAGACCTCGCCGACCCCCGCGTGCGTGATGAAGCGTTTCGACCCGTTGAGGAGATAGTGGCTTCCCTTCTTCACCGCCGTCGTGCGCGTGCCGCCCGCATCGCTTCCCGCGCCTTCCTCCGTGAGACCGAAGCCGCCGATGACGCGTCCCGATGCGAGTGGCGGCACGAAGCGCTCGCGCTGCGCATCGGTGCCGAAGTTCATGATCGGCGACGTACCGAGTGTCGTGTGCGCGGAGATCGTGATCGAGTGCGAGGCGTCGACCTTCCCGAGCTCGTGGATCGCGATGATGAACGACATGAGGTCGCGCCCATCGCCGCCAAGCGACTTGGGCCACGGAATGCCGAGCAGTCCGAGATCGGCCATCTGCTTGACCGTGGGCCACGGGAAGGTCGCCTCCGCGTCGTGCCCACGCGCGACGGGTGCCACCACCTCGCGCGCGAACTCGCGCACCTTCTCGCGCATCGCATCGTGCTCTTTCGTGAAGTAGGGAAGATTACAGGGTGTCATGCCGCCTCCGTGTCATCTGATTCGCGGATTACGGCGAGAATCTGGGTGCCGTAGCGCTCGAGCTTGGTGGGTCCAACGCCGCGCACGCCGCTGAGCGCGTCGAGCGACACCGGACGTCGTACTGCCATTTCGACCAGCGTTCGGTCGGGGAAAATCACGTACGCCGGCACCTTCGCCGCTCGCGCGAGCGTGGTGCGAAGCTCGCGTAGCGCGGCGACGAGCGCCGGCTGTGCTGCGGATAGTTCGATATCCGACGAACTCTCCACGACACTCTCGCGGCGCGACGACCGCGAGGGCCCTGCCGACGCCCCGCCCGCTACCCCACGACGCTTGCGCGGCGCCTCCCGCTTCGCCGGCGCCTCCTGCACGTGTGTACCGAGGCAAATGTCGCACCCAGTGCACGAATTGTTCGCGGCTGGATCACCGAAGTACCGCAGCAGAAAGCCGCGACGGCAACCGGTGGTGTAGGAATACTTCTGCATCGCGTCCAGCTTTCCCATGTCGCCCGCACGCCTGCGGTCGAGCTGCTCCCAGCTGATGCGGAGCGCGGAGAATGGACGGCGTACATCGGGAACGCGAAGACCGCCACCGCTGCGCTCCCACACGACGAACTGCCGGTCTTGCAGCGAATCGAGCAGCGCAGCGATCCCGGCCTGGCCGCCGAGCCCCGGCGCAAAACCGTTCGGGTCGACGGTGATCCCATCGTAGCAGCTGGTACCACCCACTCGCCAGATCGCGCGCAGCAGATCACGCTCGGCCTCGAAGCCCTCGCCGAGCTCGGACTTGATACGCAGCGGCGTCGCGAGCAACCGCACGAAGAGCTGTGTCGCGCTCGCGAGCTCGTTGACCACGGACCCCGACTGCACGAGGATGCGAAGCGCCGATTCCACTTCTCGCTCCTTGAGCTGACCGCGCGTCGCGGACGAGATGTCCGCGGCGGTCACTTTCGCGAGCCCATTTCCGTCGGCTGCGCGCACGACCTCGTTGTAGACCCGCTCCACCAGCGTGCGATCCGGGTGCGCGGTCCTGATGAAGAACTCGTGCGTGAATCGATCCGAAAAGGCGTGCAACAGCACGCATACGGACGGCAGCCCGTCGCGTCCCGCGCGTCCCGCTTCCTGGTAGTACGCCTCGAGTGTGCCTGGCATCGCGTGGTGAATGACGAGACGGACATTTGGCTTGTCGATCCCCATGCCGAACGCGTTCGTCGCGACGATCGCGCGCACATTGTCGTGCATGAAGGCGTCCTGCACCTCGCGGCGATGCTCGTCGTCGAGCCCCGCGTGGTAGCCCACCGCCGGGATACGCGCGCGCTCGAGCACCTGCGTGATGCGCTCCACCGCCTTGCGCGTCGATGCGTAAACGACGGCGAGCCCCGGCTGGGCGTTGAGTGCATCGATGAGCGCCGCGTCCTTGTCCGCCTCCGTGCGCGTGCGCACGACCGAGTACGAGAGATTCCTGCGATCGAATCCCGTGACGATCGTCTCCGGATTGTCGAGCTGGAGCTGGCGGATGATGTCCGTGCGGACGTCGCCCGTCGCTGTCGCCGTGAGGGCGATCGTGGGCGGTGTGCCGAGCCGCTCGCGCACCGAGCGAATGCGGAGGTAGCTCGGACGGAAGTCGTGCCCCCACTCGCTGATGCAATGCGCCTCGTCCACCGCGAGGAGTGAAACGCCGATCGCGCGAAGGCGCTCCGCCGTCCCGCCGAAATCGAAGCGCTCCGGCGCGACGTAGAGCAGCTTCACCTCGCCCCGCTCCGCGCGCGCCAGCCTGTTCTGCACCTCGGCGCTCGTGAGCGACGAGTTGATGAACGTGGCCGGCAGGTTGCGCGCGGTGAGCGCATCCACCTGATCCTTCATCAGGGAGATGAGCGGTGAGATCACGACCGTGAGGCCGGGAAGCATGAGCGCGGGCACCTGGAAGCAAAGAGACTTCCCTCCGCCTGTCGGCAGGATTACGAGCGTGTCGCGCCGTTCGAGCACCGCCTGTACGGCGCGCTCCTGTCCGGGGCGGAACGCCGGATATCCGAAGCGCGAGCGGAGAACCTCGCGCGCGTCGTCGATCGTGTGCGTGGCGGTCATCGGCGAAGCGTGCAGTTCAAGGAGAGGCGCGCGGTCATCGATCAGCCGCGCCGCGAATCGTCAAACGGCACGCGCGAAGTGCCCGCGCGTGAACGACGATCCCACGAGCTCCCGCACCGCCGCGACGTTCGGCGTGCGGCCATCGGAGAGCGCACCGAGCGCCTCGCGGTAGCGCGCCGTGATGTTCGACACCGGATCGCCGGGCACGTTGAACAACAGCCGGTACGCGCGGATACCCGTGTTCCACAGTCGCGGCAAAAATTCCGAGCCTTCGATCGGGCGCGAGTGCAGCAGCCGGTTGCGGCAGCTGGAATCCGTCGCCACCGCGAATGTGTAGCCCGCAGGGTCCGTGATCTGCACGAGTGGATGATCGCGCACGCAGAGATCGCGACAGGTGGCCGGCTCGCGATCGAAGGCGGCCGAGAGCACGCAATGCTCGATCGTCATCCCCTCGGGGCGCCCATACACCAGCGTGTCGAAGCCCGAGCCGTTCCGGGGCGCCGTGACGCTCGAGATTTCGTCACCGGTGAGCTCCACCGAGAGCACGAGACGCGACGCGCCGAGCGCGAAGAGTTCATCCGCGGTGTGCTGATTGAAGCAGTTGAGTGCGTAGTCGCCGACGACGTCCCTCCCCTCGCCCGCGAGCTCCGCGAGGAGGCCGAGATGTCCGGTGAGGATCGGCGTGCCGAGCGCGAGCCACTTGTCGAGCAGGCGGCGCTCTTCGGGACGCACGATCGTCGGCGTGCGCAGCCGGAAGGCGATTCCGCGCTCGGCCATCGCGCGCGCGAGCTCCGCCACGCGTGTGACCGGCGGCAGCGGATGGCGGAGGAACGGATCGAGGGCGATCTCCGTCGCGCCGGCGTCGGCCGCCGCGTAGGCATCCTCGAGCCGGCAGACATCCGCCGCGAGCACGAAGCGGGACACATCGTCGAGCGTGAACGGGGCGATCTCGCTCGCGATAAACGATGTCTCGTGCGAGGCCGCTCCCGACGCGCGGTCATCCGCCGCCACCGCCGCCTCGATCCCCGCCGCGCGCTCGGCGCTCGCCGCCTGCTGCGCCCAGTCGCGCCGCACCAGGAGCTGCTCCACCGCACGCTGTCGCAGCCCGTTGATCTCGCTCACGGGGATGAACAGCCCACTCGTGAGCGCGCGGTCGTCCACGCCGCCGAGCGCGAACGGGGTCTCGCCCATGCGGCCGAGTTGCTCGCGGAGTTGCGTCTGGTCGAGCGCTCGCGTGTTCGCGAGTGCGAGCTCGATCTCCGAGCGCACCTCCACCTGCTCGCCATCGGCCGAGAAGAGGAGCTTGAGCGGTGAGCCGGCGGAGCCAAAGGCGCGCACGTCCACGCGAGTCTTGCGTCCACGCGCCGGAGCGGCGAGGGCGGCGAAGCTCTCGCGCGCGCGCGCGAGCAGCGCTGCGTGCGATGTGCGCACGACTCGCCACCCGCTGGGCACCGGCATTCTCGCATCCACCACCTGCCTCGTGACATCGCCAGTCGTCGACAGCGTGCGCACGGAGGAGATCGTGAAGCCCGTGACCGTTCCCATGTCGCCGATCGGCGGCTCGAGCGCGATGCCGTCGCCGACTTCGAGCGGCGTCGTCAGCTCCACGAAGAGGCCGCCCCGCGCCCATCCGGTGACGACGCCGATCTCCACGCCGCGATTGTCCGGCTGGTCGCGCGTGATGTAGTCGCGCCCAGCGCGGCCGCCATACATCCCGCCCGTAAAGCCGCGGCTGAAGATCTGGACGAGATCGCCCGTGTGCTCGAGCGGCTGCACGTGCTCGCCCTTTGCCACCTGATCGAGAAAGGTGCGATAGCTGTGCGTGACCGTCGCGACGTACTCCGGCTTCTTCTTTCGCCCCTCGACCTTGATCGTGCATATCCCTGCTTCGGCCAGCTCCTCGAGATGCATCTCCGCCGAGAGGTCTCGTGCGGAGATGAGGAAGCCGGTGTCGAGCGTCGCGCCTGTGGTGGTGTTGGTGAGCGTGTAGTCCTTGCGGCACGACTGCGCGCAGGATCCACGGTTCGCGCTGCGCTCGGAGATCATCCCGGACATATAGCACTGCCCGGAGTACGAGATGCAGAGCGCACCGTGGACGAAGGACTCGAGTGCAAGCCCAGGGACGGCGGAGCGGATGGCGCGGATGTCGTTTAGTGTGTTCTCGCGCGCGAGCACGACGCGCTGCACGCCGAGCCGGGCGAGCACCGCTGCGCCGGCGCTGTCGTGCACGGTCATCTGCGTCGAGCCATGGATCTCGAGCTGCGGGTACACGCGGCGAATGAGACGCACGAGCCCGATGTCCTGCACGATCACCGCATCGATGCCGCGATCGATGCACTCGCCGAGGAGGCCGAGCGCATCCGCCAACTCGGCGGGCTTGATGAGCGTGTTGAGCGTGAGATACACGCGCGCACCGCGCGAATGCGCGAGGCGGCAGGCCTGGTCGAGCTCTTCGAGCGTGAGCTGGGCGCCATCATCGCGCGCATTGAAGCGCTGGGCGCCCAGGTAGATGGCGTCGGCCCCATTGGCGATGGCTGCCCGCGCGGCATCGAGCGAGCCAGCGGGTGAAAGGAGCTCGGGGACGGGGCGCGAAGGCATCTTGATGCGAAAGCTAGTGCCTTGTTGCCCCGAATCCCACGCCGAAATCAGGCGGCCGAGAGGTCCCGGAGTACGTCTCCGACTGCGCCGTGCCGCAGCCGTTTGAGCGCGCGATCGCGCAACTGTCGCACGCGCTCGCGGGTGACGCCGAGCATCCTGCCGATCTCATCGAGTGTGTGCTCGCGATCTTCCTCGAGGCCGAAATACAGCCGGAGGATTTTCGCATCGCGCGGCGGAAGTGTGAGGAGCGCGCGCTCGACTTCGTGCGTCTTGAATTGATCGAGGATCTGTCCTTCCGTGCTCGTGCCTTCTTCAACCGAAAAGCGCTCGATCAGCGCGCGATCGGAGTCCTTCCCGATCGATGCGTCGAGACGAATTTCGGCGGAATTGAGCGTCGCGAGCGCGCCAACGATCTCCGTGGAGATGCCGGTGACGTGCGCGATCTCGCGCGGCGTAGGCTCGCGCGTGAGCTTCTCACGAAGCATCGCGATCGCCTTGATCACGCGGGAGAGATCGGCCGTGCGGTTGAGCGGGACGCGGACCGTGCGGCCCTGGCGGGCGAGTGCCGCGAGGATGGCCTGGCGAATCCACCAGACGGCGTACGAGATGAACTTGACGCCCTGGTCGGGATCGAACTTTCGTGCGGCGGTCATCAGCCCGACGTTGCCCTCTCCAATCAGATCGATGAGCGGCATTCCGCGGTTCTGATACTTCTTGGCGACGGAGACGACGAAACGAAGATTGCGACGGACGAGCTCCTCCATCGCCTCGTGCTCACCCACGCGAATGCGACGCGCGAGAACCTTCTCTCCATCGGCGGTGAGAAGTGGGAAACGACTTACTTCTGAGAAATACTGGTCGAGGATGTCGCGATCGCCCTCCGCTGGACGAATTTCCACCGGAACCGCGCGCCGACGGCGCTTGGTTTCTGCCATACTGCCCCCTCGTGGGGTTCCATCGAGCGCCGCCGAAACGTCTGTTATGAGTGCGGGCACCACGGGAACATCCGTAAGGTTGCGTACAAATGTTCAAAAAGATACAGCAGCCAACGTTATAAATATCTTATTTATCAGGCCCTAGGGGCCGTCGCCGTCTCGCGAGCGCGGAATCAGCCTCAAAGCGAACGCGACTATTACTAGTCCAATCCCGGTCAGCATGAAGCGCTGATCATGGGTTTTTGCTCCCCACGCCCAGATCCCGATGGCCACCACGAGGATGGCAAACTTGGCCTGATCGATCGGTCTCATGGCGCTTTTAGTGGGACGGCAAACTTCCGGATCCCGGCCTTGAATTCTGCGGTCGAGCGCGCTTCGACATTGACGCGCGCCGCCAGCGCGATTCCTTCTTCGAACGACATGCCATCGAGATCGTAGAAGAGTCGCTTGGTGCTCCGCAGTGCGGTGCCTGCCGAGTCGGCAAGCTCGGCCACGACTTTTTCGATCGTCGTGTCGAACTCCGCGGCGGGGATCACGCGGCTGACGAGTCCGAGGTCGAGCGCCTCACTCGCGCCCACTTGTCTCCCTGTCGCCACGAGCTCGAACGCGCGCTTTTCGCCGACGAGCCGGCGCAGAATCGCCATGACCATTGCCGGCACGAAGCCGACCCGCACCTCGGGATACCCGAAGCGCGCACCCTCGTGCGCGAGGACGAGATCGCACGCGGTCGCGAGCCCGGCCCCACCTGCGAGGGCGCGCCCACGCACCGCCGCGACGACAACCTGCGGCATCTCGCGCATCACGCGAAACACATCGCCCAGCGCCTCGGCGTCCTCGAGCTGGGTCGCCGCGTCGGCATCCAGCAGCGCGTTGAGCGCGGCGAGATCTGCGCCCGCGCAGAAGTCGTCTCCGTCGGCGGTGAGAAGCACCACGTGCACCTCTGCGTCCGCGGCGAACGCGCGCAGCGCCTCGCGCAATTCGCGCGCAGCCGCAAGATCGAGCGCGTTCTTCTTTTCGGGGCGCGCGAGCGTGATGCGACCGATCCCGCCGCCGCGCTCGACGCGGATGCGCATCACGCCGCGTACTCAGGAAGCTTCAACGCGCGCGCTTCCGCGTCCGGCACATCGATAACGAGACGCAGCGTTGCCGACGAGTACACCTTCGCCTGCGCGTCCGTGCGCAGTGTGACCGTGCCGCCGCCGCCGAGTGCGCCGTGGAGAAGAAAGTTGAGCGCGAAGAGATTCGGGAGCTCGTAGCGCTCGACCGACCCCTTGATCACATCCCTGAAATGCTCGGCCACGCGTTCGCGCGTCACGTAGCGCACGAGGATCGGGTACCACTCGTCGCGGAGCGCGATCACCCCGACGTTTGCGGTGTCGCCCTTGTCGCCAGAGCGCGCGTGCGCGATGTCCAGCAGCCGGATCTTCATGTGGTGAGAATGCGCACGCGGGGCGCAATCACGCTCTTGTCGATCAGTGCCGGCCAGTAGGCGACGACCTCCTCGACTTTGGGGCGCCCGCCTGCGTAGCCGGTGACGCCAGGCGGGCCGGTGAGCACCAGCGGAGCGATCTCGCGCGTGAAGCGCTCGATCGCCTTGCGGTCGTTGCCGCGCACGCCGATACGCAGCTGCACTTCGGGAAGCTCGTCGGGGATCGTCGCGAGCGGACCGTGCGTCGCCGTCGCGCCGACGAATTCGGTGTAGATCAAATCGAATGTCAGCCCGAGCTTGTCGAGACGAGCGCGGATGATGCGGTCGGCCTCCTTCGCCTTCGCAAGCGCGTCCGGCCATGCGTAGACGAGCGTCCCCACCGCCTTGTAGCCATCGCGATAGGCGATCGACACCTTGAGCATATCCGTCGGCGCGGTGCCATGCACGCCGTACACGCGCACGCGGTCTTTCCCGTCTTCCGCGATCCTGATGGTCGTGAAGTCGGCGATCACATCCGGCGTGAAGTACTGCTTCGGATCGCCCATTTCGTACACCAGCTGCTCAGTCACGCCATGCACGTCGACGCGGCCGCCGGTACCGGGATGCTTGGTGACGACGAACGAGGCATCCTCCGCGACCTCGACGATCGGGAAGCCGATGTTCTCGAGATCGGGGATCGTGCTCCAGTCGTACGCGCAATTGCCGCCGGTCGACTGCGCGCCGCACTCGACGATGTGTCCGGCGACGATCCCGGAGGCGAGGCGATCCCAGTCATTCGACGGCCATCGGAACTCGTGCATGAGCGGCGCGAGGATCAGCGCCGTATCCGTGCAGCGCCCGGTCACGACGACGTTGGCGCCTTTGCCGAGCGCCTCGATGATGGGGGGTGCGCCGACGTAGGCGTTGGCGGCGAGGACGCGGTCGCGCACCGACGCGAGTGGCGCGCCCGTCTCCATGTGCGCCATCGCGTGGCCGGCATCGATCAGCCCGTCGATGCGCGGAAGCAGATCGTCGCCCGTGACGACACCAACTCGCAGCTTCTCGTGTCCCTTCGCGCCGCGCGCCATCTCGACGAGCGCGTTGGCGCACGCGCGCGGATTTACGCCACCCGCATTCGCGACGACGCGCACGCTGCGCGCATCGAGCACCGCCGGCAGCACGCCCTCCATCTGCGTGATGAAATCGCGCGCGTAGCCGGCGAGCGGATCGCGCTGCATCTGCTTCTGCAAAATCGACATCGTGACTTCGGCCAGATAGTCGAGCATCAGATAGTCGATCGGACCGCCCTCGACCTGGCGGCGCGGCGCCTCCAGCCAGTCGCCCCAGAAGCCCTGCCCGGCGGCGATGCGGACGATGCGGCTCACGCGTTCACACTGAGCTGAGCGGGGAGCGTGAAGGCGCCGAGGTGCGGTCCGCGATTGTGGAGCGCGGCGCGGAGCGCGAAGGCGAGCACCTCGCGCGTCTCCTCCGGATACACGATGGCGTCGATGAAGCCGCGCGCACCAGCGAAGCGCGCATCGAGCTGCTCGTCGTAGTCCGCGCGCATTTCGTTCACCGATTCCTGCAGATCGGCAGGAAGCTCCTTCCCGCGATTCGCCTCGAGCGATGGGCCGTGCACTGCCTGCACGGCGGCCTCCCCCTCCATCACTCCCATGCGTCCCGTCGGCCACGAGAAGACGAAGTCGGGATCGAAGCCCTGCCCCGCCATCGCGTAGTACCCTGCCCCCGAGGCGTGATTCACCGTGAGCGTGATCTTCGGCACGATCGCCGTTGCCATCGCCTCGACGAAGCGCGCCCCCGCGCGAATGATCCCCTCGTGCTCCGCCTCGGGCCCGACCATGAACCCCGACACGTCCTGCACGAAGATGAGAGGAATTCCCTGCCGGTCGCAGCGATCGATGAAGTACGCGACCTTCTCCGCGCTCTCGGCGTAAATGATCCCGCCGAAGCGCGGGCGCTCGCCCGGACGGCCTTTGACGAGGCCGCGCTGATTGGCGATGATGCCGACGGGGATGCCGTCGATCGTCGCGTCGCCACAGATCATCTCTTTCGCGAGCTCGCCCTGCATCTCATCGAGCTTGCCATCGTCGACGATCGCACGGAGAAGCGTGTGCATGTCGTACGACATGCGATGGTCCGTCGGGAGGATCTCGTCGAGCGCACTCGATGATCGTGACGCGCCCGCGCGGGCCGCGCGTGCGGCGGGCACCAACGGCAGCCGGTCGATGAGCTCGCGAAGCTTCGTGATGCACGCCTGATCGTCCGCGACCTTGTAGTGCGCGACACCGGACTTCTCGGTGTGCGTGCTCGCGCCGCCGAGTGACTCGGAGTCGATCACCTGGCCGGTGGCGCCCTTCACGAGATTCGGTCCTCCAAGTCCCATGAACGACGTGCCTTCCACCATCAGTATCACATCGGAGAGTGCCGGGAGATACGCGCCCCCCGCGATGCACGGGCCCATCACCGCGGAGAACTGCGGGATGCGCAGATATCGCCGCATGATGGAGTTGTAGTAGAAAATGCGGCTCGCGCCGTACTGTCCGGGGAAGACGCCGCCCTGATACGGCAGATTCACTCCGGACGAATCGACGAGGTACACGATCGGAATCCGGCAGCGCATGGCGATCTCCTGTGCGCGCAGGATCTTCTGGATCGTCTCGGGCCACCACGACCCGGCCTTCACCGTCGCATCGTTCGCGACGACGACGATCTCGCGCCCCTTCACCATCGCGAGTCCCGTGACGACGCCGGCGGCGGGGGCCTGCCCGTCGTATTTGTCGTAGGCGAGAAGGAGGCCGACCTCGAGGAAGCGCGAGTCGGGATCGCGGAGGAGCTCGACGCGTTCGCGCGCGGTGAGCTTCCCCTGGGCGTGCTGGCGATCGGTCTTCGCGCTGCCACCGCCTTCGCGAAGCTTTGCTTCCAGCGCGCGAAGCTCGGCGGAGAGTTGGCCAAGCCGCGCCATCACGCTTCCTGCTTCTGGCGCTCGGCGAACCACTCGCGAATGTACGCGATGAGATCGGTGGTGGCGGTGCCCGGGCCGAAGAGGCGGCCGATCCCCTGCTTCTGGAGCGCTTCGATGTCCTCGGCGGGGAGGATGCCGCCGCCGGTGATGAGGATGTCGTCTCGACCCTGCTCGTGCACGAGAGCCAGCACGCGCGGGAAGAGCGTCATGTGCGCACCACTGAGGATCGAGAGACCGATGACGTCGACATCCTCCTGGATGGCGGCCGTCGCGATCATCTCGGGCGTCTGGTGCAGCCCGGTGTAGATGACCTCCATGCCGGCATCGCGCAGCGCTGCGGCAACGACCTTCGCGCCACGGTCGTGACCATCGAGGCCGGGCTTGGCGATCAGAACTCGGATCGGACGCATGTCAGGAAGTTATCGTTGGGGGCGTTAGCCCGCCAACTCGCTCTTGCGTGCGACCAACACCATCTCGGACGAGCGGCGCGACAGCGGTGCACTGGACCACCCGTCGAAGGCCTCCTCGACGATCAGTCCCGCCGTGCGGCAGATCTCGGCCAGCCGCGAAGCGGTGTAGAGGCGGATCCGGTGCTCCCGTTCTCCGCTGGCGCGCTTTCCGGCCCAGTGGGAACGGATCGTGAGGATCCCCGAGAGCGGATCGAAAGTCCGCTCGTGCGCGACCATCGTCCCGTCCGCCGCTTTCCACCAGTCGCGCGACAGAAACCTCGCCATCACACCGTCGCGGCTGCCGCCGTGCCAGATCATCAGGCCATTCGGCTGCAACACGCGCGCGAACTCGCGCACGACACGCACGTCGTCCGCGGGATCCATGAAGAAGCCGAAGCTCGTGAACAGATTGAGCACCGCGGCAAAGCGGCCGCTCCACTTCGCCGGAAGCGTGCGCATGTCGCCCTCGACGTAGCGGAGGCTCGCACCGGTGCCGCGCTTCCTGGCGATGTCGAGCAGATGCTTCGAGTAGTCGAGCCCCGTCACATCGAAGCCCGCCTCGGCGAGCAAGTGCGCGTGGCGTCCCTGTCCGCACGGCACGTCGAGCAGACGCTCGCCGGCCGGAAGGCCGAGGATCTCGATCAGTCGTGCGACGTCGGCGCGATCGCGCGCGAGCGAGAAGATCGGTTCGTACTCCAGCAGATATTGCGCGTCGAAGTACGACTCCCACCATTCCTTCGGCCTGGGCTTGCGCGCGGTCAAAAGAAAACCGGTTCGCGGTATGCGCCGAAGACTTCTTCCATCGAAGCGCGGATCTCGTACAGCGTGCAGTACGCGCGAGCGCAGTCGAGAATGTGCGGAACCAGATTCTCGGTAGTGCGCGCGGCCGCCTTGAGCTCCTCGAGGCACCGCGTGACCATCGCGTTGTCGCGCGTCGCGCGCAGCTCGGCGAGTCGGGTGCGCTGCTCGCGCTCGGTGTCACCGATCTTGAGGAGCGGGATCGTGAGCTCGTCGTTCTCGACGATGAAGTCGTTGACGCCGACGATGATCCTGCGGTGCTGCTCGATCTCCCACTGCTGCCGTGCCGCCGCTTCGGCGATGCGGCGCTGGAACCAGCCGGTCTCGAGCGCTTGCACGACTCCGCCGGCGCGATCGATCTCCTCGAAGAGCGACTCGGCCTCCTCCTCCAGCTTGTCGGTGAGCGCCTCCACGTAATACGAGCCGCCGAGCGGGTCGATGACGTTCGCAACTCCGCTCTCGAAGGCGAGGACCTGTTGCGTGCGCAGCGCCACCTGTACCGAGTGCTCGGTGGGGAGCGCGAGCGTCTCGTCCATGGAGTTGGTGTGCAGCGACTGCGTGCCGCCAAGAGCGGCGGCCATCGCCTGATAGGCGACGCGGACGACGTTGTTCATCGGCTGCGCGGCGGTGAGCGTGACGCCCGCGGTCTGCGAATGGAAGCGCATCGCCCACGAGCGCGGGTCCTTCGCGCCGAAGCGGTCGCGCATGTGACGCGCCCAGATGCGGCGCGCGGCGCGGAGCTTCGCGATCTCCTCGAAGAAATCGTTGTGGATGTCCCAGAAGAAGGAGAGGCGGGGCGCGAAGTCGTCGACCGCGAGCCCGCGCGCGATGCCGCGCTCGACGTAGGTGAAGCCGTCTGCCAGCGTGAAGGCCAGCTCCTGCACGGCCGTTGATCCCGCCTCGCGGATGTGGTAGCCGGAGATCGAGATCGTATTCCACTTCGGTGCGTGCTGTGCGCTCCACTCGAAGCCATCGACGATCAATCGGAGTGCGGGCTCGATCGGATAGACCCAGGCATGCTGGGCCATGTATTCCTTGAGGATGTCGTTCTGGATCGTCCCCTGCAGCTTCGATGCGTCGATCCCCTTCTTCTCCGCGGCTGCGATGTAGAAGCAGTAGAGGATGATCGCGGGGCCGTTGATCGTCATCGACGTAGAGACCTGGTCGAGCGGGATGCCGTCGAAGAGCGTTTCCATGTCGGCGAGGCTCGAGATCGCGACGCCGCACTTCCCCACCTCGCCTTCGGAGCGCGGATGGTCGGAGTCGTAGCCCATCAGCGTGGGAAAGTCGAAGGCGACCGAGAGTCCGGTTTGTCCCTTCGACAGCAGGAACTTGTACCGCGCATTCGTATCGTGCGCGCTCCCGAAGCCCGCGAACTGGCGCATCGTCCAGAGCCGCCCCCGATAGCCGGTCGGGTGAATGCCG
The DNA here is from genome assembly GCA_039918615.1 of Gemmatimonadaceae bacterium. GTDB lineage: Bacteria > Gemmatimonadota > Gemmatimonadetes > Gemmatimonadales > Gemmatimonadaceae > FEN-1250. The sequence goes on from JBDSHG010000020.1 coordinate 27,659, forward strand.
CGCGTGTACGGGAAGGCGCCCGGGAGCGACGTGTCCGTGTCGTTCGTCGTGTCGAGCTCGGTAAAGAGCGCGGGGATCTCACCGCCGGAGTTCACGAAGGCGAGATCGCGAACCTTGCTCGCGGCGAAGCGTGCGCGCCAGTCGGCGACCTCGGCGCGCAGACGCGCGAGCTCCTCTTCCTGCGAGGATGAGGCGTTGATCTGCGGATCGACCGTCGTCATGCGACCTCACTCTCGGTGTTGATCGAGCGGGAATGCGAGAGAAGCGTTGCGACCAGCGCCACCAGCGCCTCGGAGGCCGCGAGCGGCGTCGTGCGTCCGTCTTCGACATCGGGCAGCAGCGCTTCGAGCTTCGCCGTCAGCGTGCGATCGTTCCAGATGCGATCGTGCAGCGAGCGATCGACTCCCTCCACCACTCTGTCGCGCAGTCGGGCGCGCCGCCGCGAGTGCAGCGTGCCGCTCTTCTCAAGATAGTCAAAGTGCGCATCCAGCGACATCGCCAGCTCGTCGATCCCCTCGCCGCGCTCGGCGCTGGTTGCGAGCACGGGCGGTACCCACTGCGGCGCGACGCCGTCGCTTTGCGCGGCGCGCTCCGTCCGCGCCTTGCGGCTCACGTGTGCGAGATCCACGCCATGGTGCGCCGGCAGATTACGCGCGAGCTGTCCCACGCGAAGGCCGAGCATCAGCGTCATGTCGTGACGCATGCGATCGGCGCCCGGCCTGTCCGCCTTGTTCACGACGAACAGATCGGCTGCCTCCATCAATCCGGCCTTGAGCGTCTGAATCGAGTCGCCGGACTCCGGCACGATGACGAGCATGCTGGTATCCGCAGTACGCGCGACATCGAGCTCGCTCTGGCCAACGCCCACCGTTTCGACGAGCAGCCGGTCGAAGCCGTACGCATCGAGGACGTCGCACACATCGCGCGTGGATGCGGCAAGCCCGCCAAGCGCGCCGCGCGTGGCCATCGAGCGGATGAAGATTCCGTCATCGAGTGCAACGGACTCCATGCGGATGCGGTCGCCGAGCAGCGCCCCGCCGGTGAACGGCGATGTCGGGTCGACGGCAATGATGCCGACGGTCAGCCCCGCCTTGCGATAGTGCTCGGCGAGCCGCGTCGTGAGCGTGCTTTTCCCAGCGCCTGGCGGGCCCGTGATGCCGATCCGGCGCGCGCGGCCGAGCAGCGGATGCAGCGACGCGAGGAGTTGCGCCGCGCCGGCGCGCCGATTCTCCACGATGCTGATCGCGCGCGCGAGTGCGGACGGGCGCCGGGCCGCGAAGTCCTCGAGCAGCTTTGCGTGACCGGGAAACGACGCAGTCACCGTTGCGCTCACTGGGGCGCCTTGAGTGCGACCGCAAGCGCCGCATCGGCGCGCTGCGCGAGGAGGCGCTGGATGCGTGTCGGCGTCGCGCGCACGACGGTGAGCTCGAGCGCGCCGAGCTCGAAGCGCTCACCGACGACGGGGATGCGTCCGATCGCGCGCACGACGAGCCCCGCAACCGGCTGCGACTCATCGACCCATTCCGGCAGCGACACATCGAAGCGCGATGCGACATCGCCGGCCGAGATGGATGCGTCGAGCACGATGGCATGATGCGAGTGTCCGATGTCGGCCGCCGCCGGCTCATCGTGCTCATCGTGGATGTCACCGACGAGCTCCTCGAGCAGATCCTCGAGCGTCGCGATCCCTGCGGTGCCACCGAACTCGTCGACGACGACCGCGAAGTGGAACTGGCCGCGCAACATTTCGAAGAGCATCTCGCTCACCCGCTTCGTCGCCGGTGCATGCGGCACCGGGCGAAGCGGCGCCATGCGCTCGCCGCCGTCGCGGAAGACATCGAAGACGTGCATGACGCCGACGATCTCGTCAAGCGACTCGCGGTAGACCGGCACGCGGCTGTAGCCGGAGCTTGCGATCACTGCGGCCATCTCGAGCGGCGACAGTGCGATGTCGACGGCGAACACCGAGGTCCGTGGCGTCATGACGTCGCGCAGCACCCGCTCTCCGAACTGCACGACGCCGGTGATGATGTCGATCTCCTCGCGTTCACCGATCCCTTCGAGCTGGCCCTCGCGCAGGAGCTCCTCGAATCCTTCCCGGCGCAACTGGTCGCTGCTCCCGGGGCGAGCGCTCGAGGTGGCCACGCGTGCCGCCATGCGCTGGACCGGAGAGAGTATCGTCGATGTCCCGCGCAGCGCGGGAAGAAGTATGGGGACGAGCTTCGACGACCAGCGTCGAGCGAGCGCGCGCGGAAAGAGTTGGCCGAGCACGAGCACGGCGAGCCCGAAGATCACGATCGCAAGCATCACCGCAAGCGGATCCGGGTCCGGATGCGTGCCGATTGCGATCCCTGCGCAGATCGCGACGAGCGCGCCGGCGCTCACGGAAGCCGCCAGGAGATCGTGCAGCCGCTCGAGATACGCCTCGGCAGTCACCTTCCCTGTGAGCTGCTGCTCAACCCAGTCGCGGAGCCAGAGGCGGCTCGCCGAGCGCAGCGCGGTCGCGGCGGCGGTGAGCAGCGCAATGAGGAGGAGCAGCAGGACGAGGATCCAGCTCATCGCTCGCCCACCGCGGCCGTCTCCAACCGCTCGAAGTAGAGACGATCGATGCGCCGACGGATCACGCGCTCGACGACCACGCGGAACCCGCGCATCGTCAGCGACTCGCCGGCTCGCGGCACGCGGCCGAGCCGCTGGAAGATCATCCCGCCTACCGTGGTGATGTCCTTGTCCTCGAAGATCTCGCCGAGCGCTTCCGAGAGCTCGTCGAGCGTGACGCGCCCCGACACCCAGAAGCGCGTGTTCGCCTCGGCGATGATCGGCGGCTCTTCCCAGTCGTTCTCGTCGCGGATGTCGCCGACGATCTCCTCGAGAATGTCCTCGATGGTGAGAAGCCCCGCGGTGCCGCCGTATTCATCGACGACGATGGCGATGTGCGAGCGCGTCGACTTGAAGTCGCGTAGCTGCGTGTCGATCGCCTTGCTCTCGGGAATGAACGACGCCGGCCGCACGAGCGACGCCCAGCCGGCGGTGGGCTCCTCGTCCGAGATGACGGCGGCGAGCAGGTCCTTCGCGTAGAGGATGCCGATCACGTGATCGAGCGTGTCATCGTAGACAGGCAGCCGCGCGTGCTGCGAGCTCCGCACGCGATCCACGACCTCCGACCACCGCGTCGCGCGCTCCACGCCGATGATGTCGACGCGCGGGATCATCACTTCCTGCACTTCGGTATCGCCGAGGGAGAAGACGCGGCGCAGGATTGCGCGTTGATCGCCCGGCGTCTGCGGCCCGCGTGCGACGACATCGCGCAGCGGCGCCGGCGCCTCGCGCTCCTCGCTGAGTGACGGGGTCGGGAGCAGTCGACCCAGCACTCCGTCGATCGCCGCGCCGGAGATGACGAGTGGGCTCATCACGAATTCGATCACGGAGATGAACAGCCCGAGGCGGTTGATCACCGGCGAGCCGATCACGTCGCCGACTTCGCGCGGCAGGATTTCGCCGAGCAGGAGAATGACGAAGATGCCGGCAATGCCGATCGCGAGCGCCAGCGGCAAGGGGCGCTCGAGGAGATCGGCCGCGATGGCAAACGCCGCAGCCGACGTCAGCTGCGCGAACAACCTCGTGATCGAGAGGGCTCGGTGCGCGCGTTCTCGCGCGTCGCCGTGCGGGAGCGTGCTCCCCTCGCGCGTCTGGCCGTCGCGGCCGGCGGTGAGCAGGGCGCCGTCGGCGAGCGCGCAGGCCGTGGCGAGTGTGAGCGCGAGAAGCGCGGTGAGCCAGCCGATGATCACTTCCTCGCCTGCACGCGCGCGAGGATCCGTTCCTGCCGCTTCCACATCGGCGACTTCGTGCGTGTACCCGCTTCCGGATGCTCGTAGCCAAGCACGTGCAGCGTGCCATGGATGACGAGTCGCGCGAGCTCCTCGCGAATCGGCACGCCGTTCTCGATCGCGTTCACTCTCGCGACCGCCGGAGCGATGTAGATGTCGCCGATCACCGGTGTGCGCTTTCCCGATCCCGCGAAGCAGAACGAGATCACGTCCGTGGCGCCCGCGTGTCCGAGATGGAGGGTGTTCAGCCGCGCGATCGCCGCGTTGCTCACGAAGGTGATCGAGAGCATCGCGTCGCGCACCTTCTCGCCCGCGAGCGTCGCGCGCGCGATCGCGGTCACGCGCGCGCTCGCGAGTCCGACGCGCACATCGCGCGCCTGCACGTAGATGCTCACGCTCATACGGACGCGAACTCCGAGGTCACGCCGCCGCTGGCAGTCGGATAGTCGATGCGCGCATGGTGCATGCTCGAGAACACGCGGGCGAACTCTCCCTTGATCACATCGATGTCTCGCAGCGTGAGCGGCGCTTCGTCGAGCTGCCCCTGCTCAATGCGCTGCCGCACGATGTGGTCGATCACTTCGCGAACGCGCTGCGGCGTGGGCTCCTGCAGCACTCGTACCGATGCCTCCACGCCATCCGCGAGCATGCAAATCGCCGTCTCCGCGGTCTGCGGCACAGGTCCGGGATAGATGTAGTCGGCGACGTTCACAACGGGATCGCCGTCGCTTCCGCGCGCCTTGTCCTCGAAGTACGCGATGTGTCCGGTACCGTGATGCTCGGGGATGAACGCGGCGATCGCCGCCGGGAGATGCACTTCGGCCGCAAGGTCGAGCCCTTCCTGAATGTGATTCCTGATGATCGTCGCGCTCGTGCCCGGCTTCAGCGAGTCGTGCGGATTGCGTCCGCCAGCCTGGTTCTCCACGAAGTACTGCGGCTTTGCGAGCTTTCCGATGTCGTGATAGTACGTGCCCACACGTCCGAGCAGACCGTTCGCACCGATGGCGTTGCACGCCGCTTCGACGAGATTCGCCATGGCGATCGTGTGTGCATACGTTCCTGGCGTCTCGAGGCTCAGGCGCCGCAGGAGAGGTCGGTTGAGATCGGACCACTCGACGAGCGTGAGTGCCGTCGTCACGCCGGTAAGCCGCTCCGCGAGCGGCATCAGGAACATCGCGAGCACCACCGATACGAAGGCGTTGAGCACACCGAAGCCCGCGCTCACTCCGATCTGCCGCGTCGTCCATCCGAGCGTGAGCCCGAGCGTGACCGCAGCGAAGAAGTACGCGGCGCCGATCGTGATGACGTAGCGGTACCCTTCCTCGCGCCGGAGCACCGTGCGCATGCTGAGTGCGGCCGCGGCGCCGCCGACGAGATTGAGGAAGAGCGCGTTCGTCCCTCGATAGACGCTCTGCCCGCCCGCCAGCACCGCGAGAATCATCGCCGCGATCATGCTGATGCGCGTGTCGAAGAGCATGCTGATGATGATCGCCGCGATCGCGACGGGGACGAGCTCCGGGCGCACCGGCGACCACTGCGCGCCGACCGCAGCCACGACGAGGACGAGCGTGAACACCGCGGCGAAGAGCGCGAGCGCCCGCATCGACCGATAGAGCGCCGGCCGGAAGACGAGGATCGCGATGCCGAAGATCGCCAGCACCAGGGCATTGTACGCAATCCCCCCCAGCACCCGGCGGAACGCGTGATCGCCGCCCACCGTCGACTGCATCGCATCGTGCATCGCGTGCATCTTGTCGAACTCGGCGCGCCCCACGACTTCGTGTTCGCCGACGATCTTCTCCCCCGCGCGAACCATGTACTGGTTCACGTCCACGGAATTGCGCAGATCCTCCCGCCTGCGCTCGGTCGCCGCCGGATCGGGAAGGATCGTGGGATGCAGCAGCCCGCTCAGCAGCTTGAGATACAGCCCGTCGGCGACCGAGGAGTTGGGATCCGGCTGCAGCGCACGCGAGCGCTCGAGCAGCGAGCCGAGAGTGAGCACGCTGTCGGTGAGGACGTTGCGCTCCTCGTTGCCCCGACGCACGAGGAGCTCGCCCTGCGCGTCATCCAGCGCACCAGAGGCAGCGATCCCCTGGGGGAGCCACCGAGCGAACGCGCGATGCACCGCGTCCTGCAGCGCGCGTCGGTGATCCGGCCGCGCGATGTACGCACCCTCCGCCGCCGTGAGCGCGACTCCATGCTCCATCGCCGCGTGCTTGGCCGCCGCGCCCTCGTTCCGCTTCCCTGCGGAGTCGGCTGCGACGCCGATGCTCCGCATGAGCATCGCGAGCTGCTGCTGCGATGAGTCGAGGGCGGCCGGCGAGTAGACGAAGATCGCCTTCGCGGAGCGCGAGAGCTGATCCCGCTCCTCGCGCAGCGCAGCATCCGACTTCGGCACGTCGAACGCGAATGGCGCAATGACGTTCTGCGTGGCGACGGAGCCGATCTCGAAGATCGCCGAGTCCACCGCGGCACTCGTCGGGAAGAGCAGATAGGTGACGAGCGCGACCGATAGCAGGAGCGCGATGCGCGGCGCGTGCAGCGCGAAGCGTTCGTGTCCCGTGTCCGCCGCCAGCGTCACGGTGCCCGTTTGCGGACGGCGCGCGTCCATCGCGCGCTACTCCACTCCCGAGTCGCGGGCGTACGCCTTGATGATGTCCCGCACCAGGCGGTGCCGAACGACGTCTGCCTCGCTCAGATAGTGGAACCCGATCCCCTCGATCCCCTTCAGAATCCGCTCGACCTCGATGAGCCCGGACTGCTCGCGCGCAGGAAGATCGATCTGTGTCTTGTCCCCTGTGATCACAGCTTTCGAGTTCACGCCGAGCCGCGTCAGGAACATCTTCATCTGCGCATTGGTGGCGTTCTGCGACTCGTCCAGGATCACGAATGCGTCCGCGAGCGTGCGCCCGCGCATGTACGCGAGCGGCGCGATCTCGATCGTGCGCGACTCGAGCGCCTTCTGCACGCGCTCGGCCGGCATCATGTCGTCGAGCGCATCATAGAGTGGACGAAGATATGGATCGACCTTCGCCTGCATGTCGCCGGGAAGAAAGCCGAGACTCTCGCCCGCCTCGACCGCCGGACGTGCGAGCACGATGCGCCGCACGCGCTTCCGCGCGAGCGCGTCGACGGCCATCGCCACGGCGAGATACGTCTTTCCCGTTCCCGCGGGCCCGATGCCGATCACGATGTCGTTGTCGGCGATCAGCTTCATGTACTCGGCCTGCCCGGACGTTTTCGGCTGAATGATCCGGCGCATACCGGGGAGCGCGAGACGCATCTCGCCAGCCGGTCCGCCGTTACCACCCGGATCGCCGTGATCCTCGCTCATGCGCATGACGTCGTCCGGCGTCAGATCGAGCCGCTGGCGCGCGGCGTCGAGCATCCGCTGCGCGACGGGCGTTGCGCGCTCGACCGCATCACCAGGTCCCGTGAGCGACAGCGAATCGCCACGCAGCGCCACACGCACGCCCGTGATGCGCGAGAGCGCAACGAGATTCGAGTCGTTCACTCCTGCGAGCGTGAGTAGATCCGCGCCTTCTGCGTTCAACCGCTGCGTGAGATGTTCATCGCTCATCGTGTCGCGTCCCCCTCGTCCAATCTGATGTGGAGCTCCCGCAAGTCCGCGGCCGCCACCGGTGTCCGCGCGCCCTCGAACAGAGCGCGAGCCGCCGTCGTCTTCGGAAAAGCGATCACGTCGCGCAACGACGCCGCCCCCGACAGCAGCATCGCGATGCGATCGAAGCCGAACGCGATCCCGCCGTGCGGTGGCGCGCCCGAACGAAGCCCCTCGAGCAGAAAGCCGAAGCGCTGCTGCGCCATCTCGTCATCGATCGCGAGTAAATTGAACATCCGCCGCTGCACATCCGGATCGGCGATGCGGATGCTCCCGCCTCCGAGCTCCGTGCCGTTGAGCACGACATCGTACGCGACCGCGCGCGCCTTCTCCGGCGCCGTGTCGAGAAGCGCGATATCGTCGGGATGCGGCGAAGTGAAGGGATGATGCACGGCGCCGAGCGCACCCGTGGCCGGGTCCTTTTCGAACAGCGGAAAGTCGAGCACCCAGAGAAAACTCAGCGTCTTCTCGGGGATGAGCTTCATCACCCGCGCCGCTTCCTGCCGCACGCGATCCAGCGCAGGCGACGAGATGCGATCCGGTGCGGCGACGAGCAGACAGAGCTCTCCTTCCTCAATCCCGAGCATCGCGCTCTGTTCCGGCGAAAGAAACTTCACCGGCGGACCGGTGAGCTCACCTTTCTCGCGCTTGAGGCGCAGCATCCCCGCGGCGCCGGCGCCCCTCGCGAGCGCCTCGAGATCGTCCACCTGTTTGCGCGAGAGTACCGCGCCGCCCGGGATGCGCATCCCGCGCACGCGCCCGCCACCGTCGATCGCACTGCGCGTGATCGCAAAGTCGGCGCTGCCGAATGCATCGGTCGCGTCGAACAGCTCGAGTCCATAGCGCAGATCCGGACGGTCGGAGCCGTATCGCTCCACCGCGTCCGCGTGGCGCATGCGCGGGAACGGAGTGGGAATGGAAACCCCGCCCTCCTTCCACAGCGCCGTCATCAACCCCTCGGCCAACGTGTAGATATCCTCGGCCGAGATGAACGAGGCTTCTATGTCGATCTGCGTGAACTCGGGCTGCCGGTCGGCGCGGAGATCCTCATCGCGGAAACAGCGCGCGATCTGGAAGTAGCGGTCGAAGCCCGAGATCATCAGGAGCTGTTTGTAAAGCTGTGGCGACTGCGGCAGGGCGTAGAACTCGCCCGCACTCACCCGGCTCGGCACGAGATAGTCGCGCGCGCCCTCGGGAGTCGGCTTCGTGAGAATCGGCGTCTCGATCTCGAGGAAGCCGCGCTCGCTCAGGTGGCGCCGCGTGACCTGCATGAGGCGGTGGCGGAGAACGATGTTCGCCTGGAGCTCGGGACGCCGCAGATCGAGATAGCGATGACGGAGTCGCAGCTCCTCGGACGGAAGCGTCTCGCCCTTCCCGAGTGTCACGGGGATCGCGGGAGTCTCCGCGGGGCCGACGACGCGCATCGAGACGGCCTTGACCTCGACGTCGCCGGTCGCGAGCTCGGCATTGCGTCCGTTGTCCGGACGCGCGACGACCTCGCCCTCGATGAGCACGACGCTCTCGCGGCCGACGCTGCCGGCCATGCGGATCGCCTCGTCCGACGCGAACTTCGGATCGAAGGAGACCTGCACGACGCCCGCTCGATCTCGAAGATCGAGAAAAACGATTCCGCCCATCGCGCGCTGGCGTTGAACCCAGCCGCCGAGCTTCACGCGCGTGCCGACATCCGAGCTGCGAAGCTCGCCGCCCAGGTGCGTCCGAACCGTAGTGGCGAGGGAGAGTGCGTTAGTCATGCTCCCACCCGCCGGCGCGAGCCGGCCAACGCCACTACTACGCCGATCGCCGCACCCGTCGTGTCCGCCGCCCAATCCAGGAAATCCATCGACCGTTGTGGAATGTATTGTTGGTGCCACTCGTCGAACGCGCCGAAGCACGAAACGAGAGCGATCGCGACGAGAGTCGCGGCGGGCGCGCGAGAGCCCCCCACCCAGGCGCGCGCCGAGAGCCATCCGAGAACGCCGTAGATCGTGAGGTGCACGACCTTGTCGAAGTTCGGGAATGGCAACGCCGGGATGCGCGATCCCGGGATGGACGTCAGGATGAGAATCAGTGCCGCCCACGTGAGGGGCGGCAGCCATCGGGGTGCTCTCACGATTCGTTCGGCTCTGCGGAGTCGGGGCCCGCAGCGTGATGCATGGCGCGGGTCAGATCCCGGCTGCGGACGCGGAGCGCCAAAGCCACAGCGCTCGGCAGCGTCAACGACCGCGTCGAGTAGAACCTCACGACTGCTCCGGGATGGTCATCAATGTGTAGTGGAAGCTACCACCGTCCCCCTTTCGCGGGAAGCGCCGGAGGGCACTTGCCGTTGGTGGATAGCCTTCATATGTGTATGCGCTACAGCGACTTATTGGTGCGTCGCTCGCGTGCCGCGCGAAGGAGGCAGGGGCCGCATTCGGCCCTCCAAACCGTTAGATTCAGCGATCGGCGCGCCCGCTTCACCGGCGTGTGATCTCACTCGATGGCACCATGACTACTCCTATCAATCTGCTCGACCTCACTCCCGCTCAGGCGCAGGTCGCGCTGCGCGAGCACGCGACCGCGACCGGCGAGCCCGCCTATCGCGCCGCACAGGTCGTGCGGCATCTCTGGGAGCGGCCGGTAGTCGGCTTCGAGGCGATGACAGCGCTACCGGTGGCGCTGAGGAGCACGCTCGCCGCGCGGTTCTCCATTCCGCGGCTCGAAATGATCGAGCGACAGACGTCCTTGGACGGCACGGAGAAGTTTCTCTTCCGCCTCCCCGAAGGGCAGGAGATCGAGACCGTCGCGATCCCCGAGGGCGGCCGGTTGACGCTCTGCATCTCCTCGCAAGCGGGGTGTGCACTCCAGTGCGCCTTCTGCGCGACGGGCCGCATGGGCTTCCAGCGCAACCTCTCGGCGTGGGAAATTGCGGCACAAGTGCGCGAGATGGCGTTGCTCGATCCGCCGATCGCGGTGACGAACGTCGTCTTCATGGGGATGGGCGAGCCGATGATGAATTGGCCGGCCGTCGACACCGCGCTCACGATCCTCAACAGCCCGCAGGGACTCGGCATCGGCGCGCGGCACATCACCGTCTCCACGGTTGGAGTTCTCCCCGGCATCATCGCCCTTGGCGAACGCCCGGAGCAGTTCCGCCTCGCGATCTCGATTCACGCGCCGTCCGACGAGCTGCGCCGCGAGCTGATGCCGGTGAACATCAAGTATCCGCTCGCCGACGTGATCGCGCAGGCGAAGAGCTTCGACCGCCGCGTGACCTTCGAGTACGTGATGCTCGGAGACGTCAACGATGCGCCGGAGCACGCGCGACTCCTCGCGGCGCTGGCGCGCGACTGTCGCGCGTTCGTGAATCTGATTCCGCTGCACGAGGGCGGATCTCTTGAATTCAAGGGATCTCCCCCGGAGCGGATCTCGAGCTTTGCGCGCACGCTGCGCGAGGCTGGAGTGGAGGTGGCGGTACGGAAGAGCCGCGGCAAGGACATTGCCGCCGCGTGCGGCCAGCTACGGGTAGAACGGCTCGGACGGAGCGCGCCACGACGCCCCAATGAGCACAGTCAGGTCAACTTCGCGTGAGCTGTCGGGGCGCACGAGTACCGCGCCCCCGCCCATCGCCTTCGCCGCGAGCACGGCCCAGTCTCGATGGCCGGTGCGGTCGAGCACCTGCGTAGAGTCGAACTGATCGCGATTGGTGCCGGTCGACACGACATCGAAGCCCTTGTCGCGCAGTGCGAGCGCGGCGCGGCGCGCGAGCCCGCGCACTTTCGTCGCGTTGAGCACCTCCACGGTAATGCGATGACCGGTCGCCCACTCGGGTGCCTCGAGATGCGAAATCCTGGGTGATGATGGCGGCGCCGCCGTCGCTCGCGGCGGCGTTTTCCCCGCAGCTCGCGAGCCGCCGAAGTTGATGACGGCGACGACTATGAGCGCGCACCCAACTGCGCCGGCAGCGATCGCCACTGCGCGCCTGTTCACTGCACGCTGTCCCACAGCGCCGCCGTCTCCGGGAGCATCTTCTCGCGAGTTCCCGCGCGATCAGCGAGTCGATATTTGACGACCGCGCGGAAAGTCCCGTCGAAGTCGGCGACGACGCGCTCGGCAAGCGCAGCGCGATCCGCGCGATCGAACTTCCGGCCCGGCTCGAGGAAGTCCGCCATGTAGAGCATGCGCCCGGTGCGATCCCACTTCGCGTTGCCGACAGTGTGCGAGAAGATCGCGTCGAGCACAGAGCTCCGGCGCTCGCCATCCTCGGCCAGCAGCGTCGCCGCCGCCGGACCATGCAGCATCGTGGCGGCCCACGGGAGATGTGGGACGATCCTGCGCAGCGTCGGATCGTCGGCATCGCGCAGGGCATCGTGCCAGCGTGTCGCATCGCGCCAGGCATCGCGCTCCGCCGAATCGATGCGCAGCGCGTCTGCCCACGAGAGCGCAAGGGCCGTGACGCGGGCAATGTGCTCGCGTCGTTTCGGCGACGCTACCGCCCACGCCGGCAGCTCGAGCTCCGCCACCTTCATCCGGAGTGGTCCGCCGAGCCGAGGATGAGATTGTCGATGAGCCGCGTCTTGCCGACCCGCGCGGCGATTGCGACGATGCTCCCTGCCGTCGCGATTGGCGCGGGCTCGAGCGTCTCCGCGTCGATCACCGCGAGATACTCCAGCTGCACCGCCGGTTCGGCCTGCACCACCGAGTTGCCGAGGTGCTCGAGCGCCGCAGTCGACGTCTCGCCGGCGTCGAAGGCGTCGCGCATCGCGAAGATCGCGCGCGAGAGCACGCGCGCGCGCTTGCGCTCTGGTGCGTTGAGATACGCATTGCGGCTCGACAGCGCGACGTTGTCCTGCTCGCGCACGGTGGGCGCGACGACCATTCGAATCGGAAAGTCGAGATCGCGGATCATCGCGCGGATGACGGCGACCTGCTGAAAATCCTTCTGTCCGAAGATGGCGACGTCGGGCTGCACGATGTTGAACAGCTTGGCGACGATGGTGAGGACACCGGTGAAGTGTCCGGGTCGTGATGCCCCATCCCACCGCGTTGCGAGCGAAGTCGGCACGATGGCGACGGCGCGGCCGCCGCGATAGAGCTCGTCGGGCTGCGGCGCGAAAAGAATGTCGACGCCGCGCGCATCGGCAAGGCGCGCGTCGCCGTCGCGGTCGCGGGGGTAGCGGGCGAAGTCCTCATTGGGGCCGAACTGCAACGAGTTGACGAAGAGACTCATGACGACGGTCCCGGCGCGCTCGCGCGCACGGTCGACCAGCGCCAGGTGTCCTTCGTGGAGCGCGCCCATCGTCGGCACGAGGGCAATTCCGTTTCCGATGCGGCGACGCTCGTCGAGGGCGATGCGCAGCGGCTCGATGCGCTCGATGATCTGCATGGCTACTGCTGCAGCCTAGAAGCTGTGATCGTCGTCGGGATAGCTGCCCGCGCGCACATCGCTGCCGAAGCGCGCGATCGCCTCCCGCACCCCGGCCGCCATCTCCGCGTAGCGCTTGAGGAACTTCGGACTGAATCCCTCGTTCAGCCCGAGCATATCGTGGAGAACGAGCACCTGCCCACTGCACTGCGCGCCGGCGCCGATGCCGATGGTCGGAATGCCCACTGCGGCCGTGACCCGCGCGGCGACCTTGGCGGGGAGAAGCTCGAGCACGATCGAGAACGCCCCAGCGTCCTCGAGCTTCTTCGCATCTTCGACGAGCTTCTTCGCACCGACATCGTCGCGGGCTTGCACGCGCGCGCCGCCGAGCGTGTTCACGGATTGCGGGGTGAAGCCGAGGTGCCCCATTACCGGGATGCCGGCATCCGTCACCGCGCGCACGGCGGCGAGCACGCTGTCGCTCGCGCCCTCGAGCTTCACCGCGTCGGCGCCGCCTTCGGCCATCACGCGTCCGCAATTCAGCAGTGCGCGAGCAGGTGAGACCTGATAGGTGAGAAAGGGCATGTCGACGATGAGGAGCGCGCGCTTCACCCCGGCGCGCGTCGAGCGCGCGTGATAGACCATCTGGTCGAGGGTGACGGGGAGCGTCGTCTCGTAACCCGCGAGGAGATTGCCCAGGGAGTCGCCGACGAGTACCGCGTCGACGCCGCTTTCGTCGACGAGCTTGCCGAAGAGCGCATCGTAGGCGGTGACGACGACGAGCTTCTCGCCGCGATCCTTGCGATCACGAAAGTCGCGCACGGTGATGCGCGCGCCTGCATTCTTGCTCGTGCTCACGCCTTTGCTCCCAACTCGGCAAGCTCGCGCTGCCACCAGTCGCGATTTGCGAGCTGCGGGTGCGGGATCACGAGGTCGGGATCCTGCACGCGCTCGTCGCCATAGCGAACGATATCGAGGTCGAGGGTGCGCGGACCCCAGTGCAGGGTTCGCGCGCGTCCCTCACTATGCTCGATGCGATGCAGCGCTGCGAGGAGCTCGTGGGGAGACAGCTCGGTTTCGAGTGCGACCATCTGATTGAGATATGCGCCCTGGGGAACGTCGCTGACCGGTGCCGTCTCTTCGACCGAAGATTCGGCCACCACGCGACTCCCCGGAAGTGCCGCGAGCGCCAGACGCGCGCGTGCAAGAATCTGATTGCGATCGCCGAGGTTGGAGCCGAGGGCGATGTAGGCGAGAGAATGCATGTGTTGACAGGGAAAGAATTTACGGGCATCCTGCGCCCGTGTCAAACACCGTGAGTGCATGGACAGTCTGACCGTTTACCACCTCGCGCGCGAGCTGGACGAGAGGTGGCGAGGGGAGACGATTCGAGCGGGGCAGCTCGATCGCGAGGCCAGGACCGTGGTGATCGCGGGGCTGCACGGCGCGGCCGTAGAGATCGATCTGTCGCATCCCGAGGTGGTGGTGCGCGAGCGCGCCGATGCGGAGGGTGGTGGTGCGCTTGCGGGGTGGACGATCGAATCGGTGAGTGCGCCCGAGGATGATCGCAGGCTGATGATCGCGCTCACGCGTGAGGGGAAGTTCAAGGGATCCGTGAGCAAGCGCGCGATGCTGGAGGTGAGCATGCTGCCGCAGGCACGAGCGGCGTTGGCGCACGAGAGTGGTCGCGCGTTCGCACGGGTCGGTGGCGCGCTGCCACCGCGGTCGGTTGCTCGGCCGCTGCTGAGTGATGATGACATGAGGGCGGCGGTGCTGGTGGGCGATGCGACAGCGCTGATGAAGGGACGGTGGGTGAGTGCGATCGTGGCGAGGTGGCTGGTGTCATCGCCGGAGCTCGCCGCGCAACGCTATCGGGAGATCTGCGCGCTCGGGCCCGCGCGACCGTCGCGCTGCGGACGCGTGGTGGTGCCGTATCCCATGTGCGCGGATGCGGTGGCAGTGGACTCGCTGATCGCGAAAGAGGAATTGCTGGAGGAGGCGGGCCTCGCGTGGGCGACTGCGACGGCGGCGCCCGATGTGCGGCGCGAGCGCGCGCTCGAGCGGATGCGTCGGGAGCTCGAGCGCGCCGCCGCCGCGCCGCGGCTGCGGCTCATCGCGGACGCGCTGATGTCGCTCGGCGACGTCCCCGCGCCCGATCGCGTGCGTCTCACCGATGACACGGACGAAGACGTCGAGCACGAAGAGGGCGAAGGCGCGGTGCAGCTGTCGGAGCGACTCTACGACGACGTGCGATCGATGGAGCGCGCGCTCGTGTCGCTGCCGGGACGGATCGCGGCGTTCGCGCTCGCGCCGGCAGATGCGCCGGCGCCGAGGACGCAACTCGAGCGTCAGGCGGCGGTGCGCGAGTCGCGACCCTTTCGCACATACCGATCGTCTGGCGGTCTCGACATCTGGGTGGGGCGCGGCGCGAAGTCGAACGACATCCTCACCTTCCACGAATCGTCGCCGCGCGATGTCTGGCTGCACGCGCGCGACTCGGCCGGCGCGCACGTGGTCCTCCGATGGACGCGCGATGATCCACCGCCCGCGCGTGATCTGGAAGAGGCCGCGGTGCTCGCGGCGTGGCACAGCAAGTCGCGCGGCTCGGCGCTCGTGCCGGTGGATTGGACGCGACGGAAGTACGTGCGCAAGGCGAAGGGCGGCGCACCGGGGCTGGTGCTGGTGCAGCGATC
>JBDSHG010000021.1:0-27734 GCA_039918615.1 Gemmatimonadaceae bacterium
CCGACGTTGATCACATCCTTGAGCTTGCCCGGGGACATGAGACACGCGTCGCCGCTGTTGTTGCCGGCGGCGACTACGTAGGTGACACCCGAGCGAATCGAGCGCTCGACGGCCGTATCGAGGATCGGCGCAGCAGCGGCGCCGAGGCTGAGATTGGCGACCGCGGGGGACTTGTGATTTGCAGTGACCCAGTCGACGCCGGCAAGGATCGTGGAGAGCGTCGTCGTGCCGCTGCACGGGAAGACGCGAACCGACCAGATCGTAGCCGACTTCGCGACGCCATGGACGCTGCCCGCGGCGATGCCGGCGACGCCAGTGCCGTGACCATTGCAGTCGGAGCCGTTTCCGCCGAGGGCATCGAAGGCGAACTTGGCGCGGCCACCGAA
This sequence comes from Gemmatimonadaceae bacterium, assembly GCA_039918615.1. Classification (GTDB taxonomy): domain Bacteria; phylum Gemmatimonadota; class Gemmatimonadetes; order Gemmatimonadales; family Gemmatimonadaceae; genus FEN-1250. Next base: position 387 of record JBDSHG010000021.1, read on the forward strand.
CTCGGTGTGCGTGTAGCGAATGCCGCCATCGACGACGTAAATGTTGACGCCGGCGCCCGTCGCACCGTACGCAAACGCGCCGTTGAGCGGCATGAGCTTCTGATCGACGCGGTCGAGCGCCCAGCCCATCCCGGTTTCAGTCCCGAGCTGGTGGACGAAGCGATCCTGCGTCACGCTTTCGACGTCGGGATCATTGCGGAGGCTGTCGATGTCTGCGTCGCTGACGGCGGCGGAAAAGCCGTGCAGAACGGTTCCGAAGCGCTGATCCATCTTGAGCGCCTTACTGAGCGCATGGCGATGGACGAACGCATCCGATGACGGCGCACCGGACTTCAGAACGACGATGTAGTGGCCCGTCCAGGCGTCGGCAGCTGCGGCCACGATCGGGATACGGGTGGACGTCGACTGCGCGGGTGACGGCGCGGTTGCGTCGCTGCAGGCGGCGAGCGAGAGGATGCAAACGCATCCAGTGAGGAGGTGCCTCATATCGTGGGACTCCTTAAAAAAAGGGTCCGCGCGACAACCCGACTAGCTTGGCATCGGGAGCAATGCGTTAGCCTCGTGGCTTTGCGTCGCCGCCTTTCGACGGGTTTGCCCTTGTCACTAAACCAGTGGCTCAGCAACCGTGCGACAACAAGAAGAGTGGACACTACGGACAACGGACGCGCTCGCACTGACTTGACATGCGATCGTAGGCAGTATTGGGGGGGATCGAAATCCGGCCTTGGTGCACCGGCTCCAGGATACCACCCGTCGGTGAAAAAGCCACCGTGGTAAACGCATCTTTTGTCTTCGCTGACTGAGCGGCCAGACAATGTGTCCGAGAGTGCCGGTTCAGCGGCGATTACCTCATAGACGGACCACCCCACACATGAGTAAAACCTCACCGGTAGAGCACGATCTACGCCCCTTGCCGAGCGCGTAATCAGGCCTCCGTGATCTACGTCGCGAGGTTTTTCTTTATGCGCGACAGCCGCGCCGCCTCCGCCGCCCTCCACTCCGCGATCTTGCGATGGTCACCCGACATCAGCACCTCGGGCACCCGCTGTCCCCGAAAGTCGGCCGGCCGCGTATAGCTCGGAGCGCTAAGCTCGCTCCCCTCCCAGTACGAGTCCGTCCGCGCGCTCTCGATATCGGACATGGCGCCCGGCAGCAGCCTCGCCGTGGCGTCCACGATCGCCAGGGCGGCCGTCTCCCCACCACTCAGGACGAAGTTCCCCAGCGAGAGCTCTTCCGTCGCCAGGTGGTCGGCCACGCGCTGGTCGACGTCCTTGTAATGCCCGCACAGTATCGTCACCTCTTCCCCCTCGGCGAACCGCACCGCGTCCGCCTGGGCGAACGCGCGCCCGCGCGCCGAGACGAGGACGATCGGCGCTTTCGCTTCGATAGACTCAACGGCCTCGAAGAAAGGCTCCGGCTTCATCACCATGCCGGGACCGCCCCCGAAGGGCGCGTCGTCGACGGTGCGGTGCCTGTCGTGCGTGAAGTCGCGAAGGTCGATCACGCGGTAGCTCACACTCCCGGCCGCCGCCGCGCGCGCGGGGATACTGAGGGAGAGCGGCGTCGCGAAGAAATCGGGAAAGATCGTGATGATGTTGACGCGGAGCATCAGTCCAGGAGCCCGGGAGGCGGCGCAATCACGACCGTCCGCTCCGCGCGCCTGACCTCGTGGATGAACACCTCGTTGAAGGGGATCAGCACCGTCCCCTTCTCGCGTGTGACATCGAGCGCGAGTCCCTGCGGGAGCTCGAACACGTTCGCCACCGTGCCGACGAGCTCCCCCGATTCGAGCACCACCGTCATCCCCTCGAGCTCGTGCTGGTACACCTCACCCTCTTGGAGCGGCTCGAGCTCCGCAGCGGGGGAGAAGAGGTAGCGATTGGTCCAGCGCGACGCCTCGTCGCGGTCGCGCATCTCCTCGAACTGCACGGCGAGGAGGCCATTCATGTGCGGGCGCACATCGCGGACGGTGAGCTCGGGCGGAAAGGCGAGCGGATCGCCCGACGCGTCACCGGCGAAAAGCACGCGGCCGGCCGAAAAGACTTCGGCCGGCGCGTCTGTGATCGGCTCCACGATGATCTCTCCGCGGAGCCCGTGCGATTTCCTCAACCGCCCGACGATGACCCATTCGGGCGAGGGCATGCTACTCCGCGGCGTCCTCTTTCACGGCAACGGCGCTTCCGCTGCGCTTGGCCGCGATGCGCGTCTCGTGACGCGCCTTCATCACGCCAGCCTTCCGAAGCAGCGAGCGAACGGTGTCCGTCGGCTGCGCGCCGACGTCGAGCCAGTAGTTCGCGCGATCCGCGTCCACTTTCAAGCCACCCTCTGCGATGCGCGGATTGTACTGGCCGATCAACTCGATGAAGCGGCCGTCGCGCGGGCTCTGCGCGTCGGCGATCACGATGCGATAGACGGGAAGCTTCTTACGTCCAACGCGTCGCAGGCGAATCTTGACCATGCTCGTTCTCCCAACAGAGTGTGTTTTGGTACGCGGGCTCATCGCGCTCTCCGGAAGCTCCGGCGCGCACCCGGGTGGTGCACAAAGCTAACTCAGCGGCCGCCCATGCGCGGGGGCATCATCCCGGGCGGCATTCCCGGGAACCGCATCCGGCCGCCACCGCCCTTCCCCATCTTCTTCATCATCTTCTGCATCTCGCGGAACTGCTCGAGGAGCCGATTCACCTCGCTCACGGGCCTGCCGCACCCCTTCGCGATGCGCGCCCTGCGCGAACCCGTGAGGATTCCCGGGCTCTTCCGCTCTTCCTTCGTCATCGAGAGCACGATCGCCTCAATGTGCTTCATCCGCCTCGGATCGATGTTCGCCTGCTTGAGCATCTTCGCGTTCACACCCGGGAGCATCTTGAGCACGCCCTCGAGCGGTCCGAGCTTCTGCATCTGCCGCATGCTCGTGAGAAAGTCCTCGAGATCGAGTCCTTCCTTCTTCACCTTCTTTTCGAGCCTGCGCGACTCCTCTTCGTCGAACGACTCCTGCGCCTTCTCGACGAGCGAGACGATGTCGCCCATCTGGAGAATCCGCCCCGCCATGCGCTCGGGATGAAATTCCTCGAGCGCGTCGATCTTCTCGCCGACGCCGATGTACTTGATCGGCTTCTTCGTGATCCCGTAGATCGAGAGCGCCGCCCCGCCGCGCGCGTCGCCGTCCATCTTCGTCAGCACGACGCCGGTGATGCCGAGTGCGTCGTCGAAACCCTTGGCGATCTTGACGGCGTCCTGCCCAGTCATGCCGTCGGCGACGAAGAGAATCTCGTCCGGCCGCACGGCCTCCTTCAGGCGGCGCAGCTCGTTCATCATGTCGTCGTCGATCTGCAGACGGCCGGCCGTATCGATGATCACCACGCGGTCACGATTGCGGCGCCCTTCTTCGATGCCACGCTTCGCGATCTTGACGACATCCTTGCTATCGCGATCCAGAAACACCGGCACATCGATCTGCGTCGCGAGCGTCTCGAGCTGGTCGATCGCGGCGGGGCGATACACATCCGCTGCGACGAGACGCGGAGGCTTCCCCTCCGCTTTCAGCTTGCGTGCGAGCTTGGCCGCGGTGGTGGTCTTTCCGGAGCCCTGAAGTCCCACCATCAGCACGATCCCCGGTGGGACGGTGCCAATGCGCAGCCCCTCGCGCTTCTCGCCCAGCATGGCGGCCAGCTCGTCGTGAACGATCTTGACTAGCTGCTGCCCCGGGGACACGCTCCGTAGGGCGGCGACACCCGCGGCCTTGGCCTCGACGCGCTCGAGAAATTCACGCGTGAGCGCAAAATTGACGTCAGCCTCGAGGAGGACGCGGCGAACCTCGCGCATCCCTTCCTTGATGTCGGCTTCCGTCAATACACCGCGCCCGCGGAGGCGCGAAAATACGGCGTCGAGCTTTTCGCTCAGTTCATCGAACATAGCCTTTAAACATATGCGTGATTAGTATTTAGGGCAATCCGAGCACGTCGCTTTGCCCCGGTCCCCCCACCAGGCGTTCATGGCCCGAGCCCAGCGCAAAGAAGAGATTCTCAAGTCCGAGCTGCCGCCAACGCTCCCCCTCATGGCGCTCCGCTCGACCATCGTCTACCCGCTCGGCACGATCGCCGTGCAGATGGGCGCTCCGGAGAACCTCTCGATCATCCGCTCCCACGACGAGGCGGGGCTGATCGTGGGCCTTGTCGTCGCCAGCGGGGATCACGATGAAGCGATCGATCCGAGCGCCTTCCTCGGCAGGGTCGGCGTCGCCGCGCGAGTACACGAGCGGATCAATCTCCCTGGCGACACGGTGCAGATTACGCTGCAGGGGCTGCGGCGGATCATCATCGAGGGCGTCGAGCAGCGCGACCCGTATCCCATCGCGCGCATCCGCCCCGCCCCCGAGGTGCCGCTCGATCCGATTCACGGCGAAGAGCTCATGGCCCGCCTGGTGAATGCGGCCGAGACGCTGGCGGAGCTGGTGGAGCGCATCCCGGATGAGGTACCGGCTATCCTCAAGATGAACATGTCGGATCCGGGGCGCTTCGCCGATCTCGCCGCGACGAACATGAACTTCCGCATCGCCGACAAGGATGAGGTCATCCAGCGGCTCGACATCGGCGAGCGCATCCGCTTCGTGCTCACGCGCCTCGAGCGCGAGGTGCAGCGCGCGCGCGTAATGGAGGACATCAAGCGCCAGACGGAAGTGAAGATCGAGCAGCACCAGCGCGAGTTCTATCTGCGCCAGCAGCTGCGGGCGATCCAGGCGGAGCTCGGCGAGACCGATCCGGGCGAGAAGGAAGCGATCGACCTGCTCAAGAAGATCGAGGAGGCCGGGCTGCCGGAGAAGGTGATGCAGGAGGCGCGGCGGGAGACGGAGCGCATGCGCATGCTGTCGCCGGCCGCGAGCGAATACCAGGTCATCCGCACCTATCTCGATTGGATCATCGCGCTGCCGTGGAACAAGCGCTCGAGCACCGATCAGATCGAATTGCAGAAGGTGCAGGAGGCGCTCGATGTTCGGCACTACGGACTCGGCGAGGCGAAGGAGCGCATCCTCGAATACCTCGCCGTGCGCAAGCTGCGCGGCGGCGGCACGCACGGACCGATTCTCTGCTTCGTCGGCCCCCCGGGCACCGGCAAGACATCGCTCGGCGAGGCGATCGCAATCTCGATCGGACGCGAGTTCTATCGCATCTCGGTGGGCGGCGTGCGAGACGAGGCGGAGATTCGCGGACACCGCCGCACGTACGTCGGCGCGATGCCGGGGCTTCTGCTCCAGGCGCTGCGTCGGGTCGGCGTGCGCGATCCCGTGTTGATGATCGATGAGATCGACAAGATGACGCACGGCGGCATGAGCGGCGATCCAACGGCCGCGATGCTCGAGGTGCTGGATCCGTCGCAGAACAATACGTTCGTCGATCACTATCTGAACTTGCCGTTCGATCTCTCGAGCGCGCTCTTCATCTGCACGGCGAACAATCTCTTCGACATTCCCGCGCCGCTCCGCGACCGCATGGAGGTCATCCGCATCGCGGGCTACACGATCGAGGAGAAGGTCGAAATTGCGTGGCGCTATCTGCTGCCGAAGCTGTTCGAAGAGACCGGCATCACCGATCTCGACCTGCAGTTCACGGACGAAATGCTGAGTCTGATCTCGAGCGGCTACTCGCGCGAGGCGGGGCTGCGCGGATTCTCGCGCAACATCGAAGCGATCATGCGCAAGCGCGCGCACCGGAAGGCGAAGGACGAGGAAGGCGCGTGGATCGTCGACCACAAGATGGTCGAGGAGATTCTCGGCGTGCCGCGATATTCGCGCGACGAAGCAGAGAAGGAGCCGGAGATCGGCGCGCCGACGGGGCTCGCGTGGACGTCGACGGGCGGCGAGCTGATGACGATCGAGGCGCTGAAGATGCCGGGCACGGGGCGGCTCATCGTCACCGGGCAGCTCGGCGACGTGATGCGAGAGTCGGTGGACGCGGCGTACTCGTACGTGCGCTCGCGCGCGGGGCAGATCGGGATCGACGACCGCATGTTCCGCGATTACGACTTGCACATCCATCTTCCCGCAGGCGCGATTCCGAAGGACGGACCGAGCGCGGGGATCACGGTGACCCTCGCGATCGCGAGCACATTGAGCGAGCGACCCGTGCGGCGCGATCTCGCGATGACCGGCGAAGTGACGCTGCGCGGGAAGGTGCTCGAGATCGGCGGCGTGAAGGAGAAGGTGCTCGCCGCGTACCGCGCCGGGCTCCGCGAAGTAATCCTCCCGAAGATGAACGAGAAGGATCTTCGCGAGATTCCGGCCGAGGTGCGGAAGAACATGGTGTTCACGTTCGTGCAGACGATGGACGAGGTGCTGCGTCTCGCGATGCTTCCCTCGGTCCCGTCGACGCCGGCGGACATGCCGCCGTCCGTCGAGCCGGAGGTCGAGGCCGAGCGGCGCGGCTCGGACAACGAGCGCTCGGTGCCGATCGAAACCGGTGACTGATCTGGCCGTTCGCCCCCTGGCCGAGTTGAGCGCGCCGCTGCCGCCGCCGGACGAGGATGTGAAGCGGAGGAATCTCGCGCGGATGAAGCGTCGCGCGAGCGGGCTGCTGCTCATCGCGATCGCTGTGTGGGTAGTGAGCGTGATCTTCGTGGCGCGCTACCCGTGGCTGGCGTATGTGCGCGCGACGGCCGAGGCGTCGATGATCGGCGGTGTCGCGGACTGGTTCGCGGTGACGGCTCTCTTCCGGCACCCGCTCGGCATTCCGATTCCGCACACGGCGATCGTGGCCGCGCGGAAGGATCAGATCGGGCGGAGCCTTGGCAACTTCGTCTCGCGGCACTTTCTGAGTCGCGATGTGATGGCGGCGCGGCTCGCGTCGCTGCACGTATCTGCGCATCTCGCGAAGTGGCTGGCGGTGCCGGAAAACAGCCGCACGCTCGCGCACCATACCGCGACTGCGCTCGCGAATGGCGCGCGCATGCTCGGCGACGAGGACATGCAGGACCTCATCGATCGCGTGCTCGTCGAGCGCATCCGGAGCACGGAGGTCGCGCCGATTCTCGGCAAGATGCTGACGCTACTGACCGCGGACGACCGCCATCAGGAGCTCCTCGACGAGGCCATCGCGCTTCTCGCGCGCGCGGTGGATGACAATCAGGAGCTCATCCGCGACCGGATCGAGGCGGAGAGTCCGTGGTGGGTGCCCGGGATGGTGGACGATCGCATCCACCGGAAGATCGTGAGTGGGCTGGACAAGACGCTCGCAGATGTGCGCGACGATCCGGACCATCCGCTGCGCCGTCGTTTCGACGATGCGCTCGAGAACTTCGTGCGCAAGCTGAACGAGAGTCCGGAGGTGCGGGCGCGCGCGGAGCGGATCAAGCTCGAGATTCTCGATGCGAATGCGGTGCGCAACTTCTCGAGGACGATCTGGGAGGATGCGAAGGCGGCGCTGTTCCGGTATGCGGATGCGCCGAATGCCTTTGCGCCGTCGGCGATCGAGCGTGGGCTCGTGTCGCTGGGGGAGGCGGTGTCGCGCGATGAGGCATTGCTCGCGCGCGTCGACGCGCTGATCGCGGACGTCGCGGGGCATCTGGTGGACCGGTATCAGGGCGAGGTCGCGGAGCTCATCGCGACGACGGTGACGTCGTGGGATCCGAAGGTGACGTCGGACCGGGTGGAGCTGGCGATCGGAAAGGATCTTCAGTTCATTCGAATCAACGGCACGCTGGTGGGCGGGCTGGTGGGGCTGGCGATCTACACGTTCTCGAGGTTCATCGGGCAGTAACGGCGGGAGGATGGTGCATGATCGCATCGCTTGACGACGACTCATCGAGTGGCGAGCCGCAGAGCCTGTACGCGACACTCGCGACACGCGCGCGCGGAGCAAGCGATGTGATGCTGGCGGCGCTCACCGCCATCGGCGGCCTCTATACCGTCGCGCTCGCGGCGACGCGTCCGCGCTGGTGGATGTACGCCCTTCTGCCGGTCGTTGGCGGCGCATTCGGGGTGTGGGGAATTCTGGAGCGTGCGATGGCGGAACGTGGCGCCCAGCGGTCGGCGCGCTACGAGCGAACCGTGAGCGCGGGGCAGATCATCGCGATTGCGGTCGGATCGATCGCTGCGCTCGTGACGGCGTTCGCGGTGCTGGGGTTTTTGATGGGGCCGTTCATCAGCTAGCGGGCACATCGCCGCTTGCTCTCCCGCCACAACTTGCGCTTCGACAAACTGGAAAAACGATTGAACGGATAAGGTGCACGGATTCAACGGAGAAGCTTTTCTCGCAGTCTCCGTTTTTTGTCCGTGCAGTCATCCGTTCAATCGCCTTATCAAAGTGTTTGATCTTCGTCCGTGCCGACCGGCTGCAACTACTTGATCCCGATCTTCGAGAGATCGATCACGTCCGTCTTGTCCGCGGCAGGCACGTCGATGTAAACGATCACCGAGTGCCCGGCCACATCCCCGCCCGATAGCAGCATCGAGCGACCATCGGCGAGGAGATGCGTTCCCTGCGCGCCTTCGTTCGCCTGCACCTTCGGATAGCGCGCGGTAAAGACCTTCTGCATCGCCGTGCGGAACTCGCCGGCGTCCACGGCCGAGCGCCAGACGGTGACCCACGCGAGGCCGTCGCCGTGCAGCGTCCTGAGAATCAGATAGCGGTCGCCGGCCCAACCATCGGCCGCGAGAATGGACGCGTTCTGATCCTTGAGATGCTGGAAGAGAAAGAGGCGCGTCTCGAATTCACCCATGTCGTTCTCGTACGTGCTCGATGCGTCGTGCAGCGCCGGGAGTGTGATCGTCACGGGTAGCTCCGGCCTCGATCCGAAGTACGCGCCCGGGCGCATGATCTGCGTCGACGACACGGGCATCGCAGCGCCGAATGGCAGCTTCCCCGGCTCCTGCTCCTGGAAGCGACGCATGAACTCCGCTCCGCTCAGATATGGGAAGAGCAGCGTCTCCTGCAGGATCTGCGGCGCGGCGGCGAACTTGGGCATCGAGCCCTGATTCTCGCGGATGAGCTCGCGCACCTTTTCCCAGCCACCCGGCAGGCCCGCGGCGGGACCCAGCATGGCCTGGATCGGGACGAGCGTCGCCTGCCCTTCGAACACCGATTGCGCGGCGAGCACGCGATCATCGTCACCCTTGAGGTGCAGCAGCGAATCGAGATTCGTGTACTGATCCTGCAGCGCGTGCACGAGCTCGTGCTCCACGACGAAGCCGACCTCCTCGGGCTTCGCGCCGTCGACAACGTAGAGCACCTTGGTTTCCGGATCGTAGAAGCCGACGATCTGTTCGGTGTAGAGATCGAGCATGAGCGAGCGCAGGTCGAAGTCCTCGCCGACGAGGCCGAGCCGGCGGAGGAGCGTCTGCTGCGCGGCGAGATCTGTCTGGGAGCGCTCGTCCTCGAACTGCTTGACGAGGAAGTCGTGCACCTGCGCCTTGGTGCGACGCGCGAGCACGGGCTGTTTCTTGAATTTGAGTCCCGTCACCCGCTCGATCTTCGGGATCGCGTCGGACACCTCGCGCGCGTACGGCCCCTGGGCGGTGAGCTTCTCGCGCCCCGGACATCCAACCGCCAGCATCGTCATCGAGAGCAGGAGCGCGAGCGATGCGCCGCGTGCAAGCACGCGCGTCACGGCCATTCGACCGTTCGCCCGGTGGCGACGGCGACGACGCGCGCGATGTCCGGTGCGCGCACGACGAGTCCCTCCTCGATCAGGCGCCGCTGCAGCTCGGTCTCGACGGAGGCAAGCCGCGCGCTGCGCGGAGCGCCGCTCGGTGGTGGCGCCGTCGCGCGCGGCGCGGAGGCGCCAGGAGCCTGCGACGCGGGGGCCGCGGCGGCGGGCGCGGCGGCGGGCGCGCCGGAGAATGCCTTCTCCAGCTCGAGGCCGAAGCGCTCGAGCCCCGCGATCCCGTTCCGCACCATGCGCTCGAGCGATTCGTCAGGGGTCAGCTCCTCTGCTGCTTCCCGCTCCCGCTCGCGTGCCGGCGCGCCGACGCGCTCGACATCGCGCAAGAGCGCGAGCCGCTCGCGAATGAGCGACTCCGTCAGCTGCGAGTACGACGCCGTCGCCTGCGCATGCGCGCACGCCTCATCGAGCGCGTCGATCGCGCGGTCCGGGCGCACGCGGTCCGTCACGTATCGATCGGTGAGCGCGACGGACGCCGTCAGCGCCTCATCGGCGATCGACACGTTGTGGTGCCGCTCCAGCCGCTCGCGTCGCGCCTCCAGCACGGCAAGTGTATCCGCGGCCGAGAGCTCGGTGACCGCGATCTTCTGGAAGCGGCGCTCGAGCGCAGGGTCACCGAGCACCCAGCGCTGATATTCGTCGTCGGTGGTGGCGCCGATGACGCGAAACTCGCCGCGCACGAGCGCAGGCTTCAGCATGTTCGCCGCATCCATCGCCACGCCCATCGCCGCACCCTGGCCGATGAGATTGTGCAGCTCGTCGATGAAGAGGATGATGTTCGGGTCCTGCGAGCACGCATTCACGATCGCGGTGAGACGCTCCTCGTACTGTCCGCGGTACATCGTGCCGGCGAGCAGCCCCGCGTGATCGAGGGCGAGCACGCGCGCGCCGCGAAGCGCGAATGGCACATTCCCGGCCGCGATGCGCTGTGCAAAGCCCTCGGCGATCGCCGTCTTGCCCGTGCCGGCGGCGCCGACCAATGCGGGATTGTTCTTCCCGTGGCGTAGCAGAATGTCGATGACGCGCGCGATCTCGTTGTCGCGGCAGCGCACGGGCTCGAGGCGGCCCGCGCGCGCCTCCGCGGTGAGGTCGCGCGTGAATCGCGCGAGCGAATCGCCGCTCGAACGCAGCATGTCGGCGAAGCTCACAGGCCAAGCATGTCGTGCGCGTACCAGTGCATCATCCGGCTCCCCCAGAGAAGGGCGATCAGTGCGGCAGGCGCGAGAAAGACTCCGAACGGTACGAGCGGCGGCGCAAACGGCGTTCCCGCCTTGCGTGCGCGAAGCCAGGAGATCGGGTAGACGAAGGCGAGAAAGCCGACCGCCCCCAGAAATGCGCCGATGAAGATGGTGAGCAGCGTGCGCCCGGGTCCCAGGTACGCGCCTGCCATCGCCATCAACGTCACATCGCCGAACCCCATTGCTTCCTTCTTGAGCGCGAGCTCGCCCAGCCATCCGATGATCGCGATGGCGCCGGCACCGACGCACGCTCCTATGATGGAATCATACAGTGTCGCGAAGGGAAGAGTTTCACCGAGCATCGTACCGACCGCTGCCGCCACGAGCGCAAAGAAGAATCCGAAGACGGTGAAGCCGTCCGGAATGACGTAGTCGGTCGCATCGGTGATCATGATCCCGAGCAGTACTGTAGCGAACGCCGCAACGCGAATGGCGGTGAACGTCGGACCGTAGTGGAGCACGCATGCGAGCCAGAGCAGCGCGACGGTGAGCTCGAGCAGCGGATACACCGCGGAGATCGGCGCCTTGCAGCCACTGCACTTCGCGCGCAACGCGAGCCAGCTGATGAGCGGGATGTTCTCGTACCAGGTGATCTCGTGTCCGCAGTACGGGCATCGGGAGCGCGGCTTGACCACCGACTGTTCGCGGGGCCAGCGGCTCACGCAGACGTTCAGGAAGGAGCCGATGCACGCCCCGAAGAGAAAGGCGATCGTCGGGAAGTACCAGGAGCCGAGGGAGGCGTAGGCGTCGGTCACTCGCGGAAGTGGTGGAGGAGAATGCCGGCGGCGACGGCGACGTTGAGCGATTCGATATCGGGGGCAAGCGAGATGCCGACGAAGCGTGTGCAGCGCGAGCGCGCGTCGTCCGACAACCCCGCCCCTTCGTTGCCCACCATGAGCGCGACCGACGTTGGCGGAGCGATCGTCTCGATCGACTGACCGCTCACATCGGCGCCCCACAGCGGAATCCCGTGCTCGGCGAGGAGCGCATCGAGCTCGCTCCAGCTGACCGACAGCGCGGGGTAGTGGAAGAGAGCGCCCATTGCGCTACGGACGACCTTCGCGTTCCACAGGTCAACGGTGCCGGGGGCAGCGAGCGTCGCAGCGGCGCCGAGGGCGGCGGAGGTACGGAGCATGGTGCCGGCATTTCCGGGGTCCTGCACGGCGTCGAGTATCAGTAATCGCGCACGCGGGGGGATCACCAGTGACTCGGCGGTGGACTCCGGGATCGCCGCGACCGCGAGCACGCCCTGCGGTGCATCGGTGGAGGCGGCGGTCGCGAACTCTTCCTCGCTGACCTCGAGCACCGCGATGCCGCGCGCATCGATCGCATCGCGCAGGGCAGCCCCGCGCGCAGCGCCCACGAGCGCGGGCGACACCAGCGCGCCGCGAAGCTCGAGCGGGCTCGTGATCAGCTCCTCCGTCGCACGGACGCCTTCGCACACGAAGAGCTGCTGGCGCTCGCGCGCCTTGCGTCGCTGCAGATCGCGGGCGAGGGTCAGCAACTTCGCGGACATGATGGAGGGCTGGAGGGAACGGTGCAGCGGCGTGCCTGAAGTTACGCCACCTTCACCTGCTCCGCTGCAGCCGCCGCTCCCGCCTCGGCGAGAAGCTCGGCGATGCCCGGGTGCATCCCCGGTGCGACGCGCACGAGGCCGACCGTCATTCCGAGGAGCCACGGTGAGTCGCGATGCGCCGCGCGGTAGAGCTCCAGGCGCTGGCGCAGTCGCGGCGCGACGACTTCGGTGGTGTCATCCGTTGCGTCGAGCATCAGCGTCGCGAAATCATCGTTGCCGATGCGCGCGATTACGTCCGAAGCGCGGAAGGTCTCGCGCAGCACCTGCGATGCGGCGACGAGCGCGCGATCACCCGCATCGCGGCCCCACGCAGAGTTGATATCGTCGAGCGCGCGCACATCCGCCACCGCGATCACCAGCCCGCGCGTACGGTGCGCGAGCTTGAGATGATGCTCGGCGAGCGTACGGAAGCCGCGCGAGTTGTAGAGCCCCGTGAGCGGATCGGTGAGCGAGAGCTGGTCGAGCGTCGCGTGGAGACGGTAGCGCTCGATCGCGTAGTGCAGCACGCGCGCGAGGAGCGCGCTGCTCAGCTCCTCCTTCACGACGGAATCGCAGGCTCCCGCCTCGATCGCAGCGGCACCGTTCGACTCGCCCTTGTGACCAGGCTCCACGAGAACAACGATGGGAACCTCCGGGACTTCGACGCGCGCGCGGATCAGGATGTCCATCGCCATGTCGAACGGGCCGGTGAGGTCCAGCAGCACGACATCGACACGCTGCTCCGCGAGCCGCACGAGCGCTTCGTCGCCCATGGCGACCGGCGTGAGCGTGAAGGGCGCGAGGCGCGACGGGACGGACGGTGCCAGCGACGCGCTCAAGAGGCGCGAGGCGGGCGAGTCGCTCGTGATCAGCAGTGCTGTAATCGGCTGGAGATCCATTGTTCACCGCGAGGTACGGAAGTAGACCAACGAGTGCCGGTTAGAAATGACGGCCCCGCCGGCACAGGGGTCACGCGCCGTTGTCGCCATCTGCAGTTAAGGGCATCCTTCGGCAATGCCCACGCCGCCAATCGCCCTTACGATCGCCGGCTCCGACTCGGGGGGCGGGGCCGGCATCCAGGCCGACCTGAAGACCTTCCACCATTTCCGCGTCTTCGGCACCTCCGCGATCACCGCGGTCACGGCGCAGAATACGCGAGGCGTGCTGGGGTGGGTCGCCGTGCCGGTCGCGATGATCGAGGCGCAGATCGACGCCGTCGCGACAGATTTGCGCCCCGCTGCAACGAAGACGGGGATGCTCGCCGATGCGTCGATCGTCGAGGCCGTCGCTGCCGCCCTGCGACGCCACGCGCTCGCGCCGCTGGTGGTGGATCCCGTGATGGTCTCGGCTTCGGGCGATGCGCTGCTCGAGCGCGACGCGGTGACGGCGCTGCGCGAGCGGCTCATCCCGCTCGCGACGCTCGTCACTCCGAATCTCGACGAAGCGGAGATTCTCGTGGGCGAGACGGTGCGCGACCTGGAGGCGATGGAGCGCGCGGGGCGCGTGCTCGTCGCTCGCGGTGCGACGGCCGCGCTGATCAAGGGGGGACATCTCATCGGCGATGCTGCCATCGATGTGCTCGTGCACGGCGACCGCGTTCGCGTCTTCACGCATTCGCGACTCGACACACGTCACACGCACGGCACCGGCTGTACACTCTCATCGGCGATCACTGCGCTGCTCGCCCTCGGCAATGAGCTCGATTCCGCCGTCGAACAGTCGATCGACTGGGTGCACCGCGCGATCGCCTCCGCTCCCGCGCTCGGCGGCGGACATGGGCCGCTCGACCATTGGGCGGATTAGCGATGACCGATCTCGAACGCGAGCTCGCAGCTCGGCTCTTCGTCGGATCAGGTGAGATGGCGGCGCGTTGTCGTGCCTTCGACTGGGCCGCGACGCCGCTCGGTCCACCGTCGACGTGGTCGCCCAGTCTTCGCACCACCGTCGGCATCCTGCTCGAGTCGCGCAATCCGATGTTCCTCTGGTGGGGACCGGAGCTCGTGCAGCTCTACAACGACGCGTATCGCCCAAGCCTCGGGCGTGGCTCTCGTCACTCGCGCGCGCTTGGCGCGAAGGGACGCGAGTTCTGGACGGACATCTGGTCCACGATCGGTCCGCAGGTCGAGCAGGTGATGAGCACGGGCGAGGCGACGTGGCACGAGGACCAGTATCTGCCGATCGGGCGTAACGAACAGCTCGAGAATGTGTGGTGGACGTACAGCTACGGTCCGGTGCGCGAAGCAGGCGTGATCGCGGGCGTGCTCGTGGTCTGTCAGGAGACCACCGCGCGGGTGCGAATGCTCGCCGAGCGCGAGTCGCTACTCGCGGCGGAGCGCGCAGCGCACGCCGAGGCCGACTCGGCGCGGCAGATGCTGAGCGAGGTGTTTGCGCAGGCGCCAGTCGCGATCGCGGTGTTCGATGGGCGCGAGCTGCGCTTCACGGTGGCCAACGACCGGTATCTCGGACTCATCGGCAGCCGCAATCCGGTCGGCATGACGCTCGTCGAGGTCTTTCCGGATCTCGCTGGTTCGGAGATTGAGAGTGTACTTCAACGCGTCTTCGATACGGGCGTGCCATTCGTCGCAACCGATTTCGGGGTAATGGTCGACGTAATGCGAACCGGCGTGACTGCGATGCATTACTTCGATCTCGTCTACCATCCGCTCCGGGCATCGGGCGGGACCATTCGCGGCATCGTCGCGGTGCTCGTCGAAGTGACGGATCGTCGCGCCGGACTGCTCGAGAGGGAGCGTCTCCTTCACCAGGCCGAGCGAGCGCGCGCAGACGCGGAAGAGGCGAACCGCGCGAAGAGCGAGTTCCTCGCGGTGATGAGCCACGAGCTTCGCACTCCGCTCAACGCAATCGGCGGGCACGCGCAGCTGATCGAGCTCGGCGTGCATGGCGCGGTCACTGCCGAACAGCTCACGGCGCTCGAGCGCATTCAAAGAAGCCAGCGGCATCTGCTGGGACTCATCAACGGAGTGCTGAACTACGCGAAGATCGACGCTGGGGCCGTCTTCTACGAGATCACGGAGGTCCACCTCGACGAGGTGCTCAATACCTGCGAGGCGCTCACGGCGCCGCAGGCGCGCACCAAACAGCTCGATCTCCGATACGTTCGCTGCGACGCACGGCTCACCGTGCGCGCGGACGAGGAAAAGCTCCAGCAGATCCTCTTCAACCTTCTGTCGAACGCGATCAAGTTCACGGATGCCGGAGGACGCGTCACGCTGGAATGCGTGCCCGCCGGAGAGAACGAGATTGCGATACGGGTATCGGACACCGGGCACGGCATCGCATCCGAGCAGCTCGAGCGAATCTTCCAGCCGTTCGTGCAGGTGGATACGAGGCTCACGCGCGCAGCGGAGGGCACCGGCTTGGGGCTCGCGATCAGTCGCGAGCTGGCGCGCGGAATGGGTGGAAACCTCGTAGCGGAAAGCGAGGTCAATGCCGGCAGCGCGTTCACCGTGACGCTGCCCCGCACCTAGCTACGCTATTCGCTGGACGAAGGCGGTCACGAGGCGCTCGAAGCTCGCTGCCACCCGAGAGGTCGTCTCGATCACCTCGGCGTGACTGAGCGGGGTGCTACTCAACCCCGCGGCGACGTTCGTGATGCAGCTGACGCCGGCGACTCGCATCCCGAGCGCCCGCGCCGTCAGCACCTCCGGCACCGTCGACATCCCGACTGCGTCGGCGCCGAGCTTCTCGAGCATCCGGATCTCCGCGGGCGTCTCGTACGCGGGGCCAAGCAGCGCCGCGTAGACGCCGCTCGTCACGGGAACTCCGCTTTCGAGCGCCGCCTCCCGAAGTGCGCGTATGAGCGCCGGGTCGTAGGGCGCCGACATGTCGGGAAAGCGACTCTCGCCGTTCCGTGCCCGACCCTCGAGCGGCGTGCGCGACATCAGATTCAGATGGTCCTCGATGATCATGAGGTCGCCCGCGCGCATCGCGCGATTGATGCCACCCGCAGCGTTCGAAACGAACAGTGTGCGCACACCGCACGCATGCAACACGCGCGTCTGCAGCGCGACCGTGTCGAGGGAGTGCCCTTCGTAGAGATGGTAGCGCCCCGCAGCGACGATCACGCGTCGCTCTCCGAGTGTTCCGGCAACGAAGCGGGCCGCGTGTCCCGGAACGCTCGACGGCGGAAATCCGGGGATCGCGCGATACGGGATCGAGATCGGATCCTCGATCCGGTCGGCGAGCCCGCCGAGTCCCGATCCGAGGATCAGGGCCGTCTCGATCGCGGCGCCGAGCTTGTCGCGCACCATCTCGGAGGCACGTGTCACCGTCTCCGCGTCGCCGCTCACGTCTGCGAGAGGAGTGAGGGAAGCTCGCGGTCGAAGGTATCGAGCATCGTGCGGCGTTCGTGCCACGAGGCGAATGCACTCTCGAAGCCGTTGCGGGCGACGACCGCGAGCTCGGGGAAGGTGAAGCCGAGTGATGCGGCCGCATGCAGGTATTCATCGGTGAGCGTCACGCCGCTCATGAGGCGATTGTCTGTGTTGAGCACGACGTTCTGCCCGTGATCGAAGTACGACCGAAGCGGGTGCGCAGCGTACGATTGAGCCGCTCGCGTCTGCACGTTGCTCGTGAGGCAGATTTCGAGCGCGATGCGACGGTCATTGACGTACTGCATGAGCGACTGATCCTCGATCAGCCGCGTCGCATGGCCGATCCGATTCGCGCCGCAGACGTGTACGGCCTGGCGCACGGAGTCCGCGCCGTCGCCCTCGCCCGCGTGGACCGTCACCGCGAGATCGTGTGCGCGTGCATACGTAAAAGATTCGCTGTGCACGCTCGCCGGATGACCGCGCTCTCCGCCGGCGAGATCGAAGCCGACGACGCCGTGGTGCTTGTATGCGACTGCGAGGCGCGCGAGCTCGCTCGAGACGTCCGGCTCGAGATGGCGCAGCGCGCAGATGATCAGCCGCCCCGTCGTTCCAGTCTCGAAGGTTCCGGCCGCGATGCCGCGCAGCGGCGCATCGACCGCCTCATCGAGGGATAGCCCTTGCTGCGTGTTCAGCACCGGCGAGTAGCGGATCTCGATGTAGCGAATCCCATCGTGTGCCGCGTCGACCACGAGCTCGCGCGCGATCCGCTCGAGCGCCTCCGCGTCCTGCATGACCGAGAGCGTGACCGTGAACCGCGCGAGATAGTCCTCGAGGTTGTCGGCGTTGCCCACGATCATGTAGTCATGGAGCTCCGCCGCGTTCTCCGCGGGAAGCACGACAGCGCGCTCGGCGGCGAGCTCGATGAGCGTCTGGAGGCGCACCGAGCCATCGAGATGACAGTGCAGCTCCGCCTTCGGCAGTCGCAGCAGCAGATCGCGCAGATGCTCCGTCACTCGTTAATCCGTCGGCTCGTCAGCGGGATCGCCGGCGGTCCGCGCCGGAACGAGTCGGTAGATCGATCCGCCGTGGATGACCGTGCCGGAGTCGATTGGCAGCCCGCGATCATCGAGCACGATGCGCACGCCGCTGATTACCTCGAGCGCCGCATCGGCGTTCCAGAGACGGATGGCGTCGAGCGCGGTCGACTCGGCCGGAAGCTCGACCTTCGCGGAGTTCACGAACACGGGGATGATGCGCGTCATTGCGTGTAATGATGAGTGGCGGCGTAGGCGGACGATATGGCGGCCGCGGGAACGATCGACCAGTTGCGCTGAAAGTAATCGGAAGGAGCAATGTGCTTGCGCCGTTCGACCTCCGCGATCAGCAGGTCGCGTATCTCCGCGGTGCCGTTGTAGATCTCGGGGGCATCGCGCAGCATCGCGTAGCCGCCACCGCCGGAGCGTCGATAGTTGTTGAGTGCGAGTGTGAACGAATCGGCATCGCGCACGGCGTTGCCCCGTACGCTGAGCGAGGTGATGCGGCTTCCCACGGATCTCGAGAGATCGATCGTGTAGTCGGCGCCCGCGACGACGTCGAAGTTGTACCCCGGGACATCCGTGCGCACGGGAGGCTCGGCGGTGCCGTACGTACCATAATAGCGGGCGCTGTATTCCAGATACGCCCGCAGCTGGGCTCCGGTAATGCGGACGGCGGAAAGCGTATTCTCGTAGGGATAGAGCCGTGCGATCTCTCCAGCGGTTACCGGCCCCGAATCGATCTTCGCGCCGACGTCGAATACCGCAGTGGAGGAGAGATCGCTATGCGCGGTGCGGCGCTCGACCTCGAGAATGAAATCAGCCAACGGTGTGTCGATCACGCGCCCGGAGTCCGCACTCCAGCGAACATCGGAGGTGCCGATCGTGGTCGCAAGGTACCTCATCGCCGCAGCATGCCCAGCCTTCGCCGCGCTCACGACCAACGCATTCTCGATGTGGCCGGCGGATTGAAGAAGCGTCGAGCTCTTGCTCACCACGCGCCAACCGCTCGTCGTTTGCTCGACATGCAGCGCAGCCACGGCCACGCTCTGCGCCCAGCTCTTCGGCTGCATCAGCAGCGTTCCCGCGATTACCGTGTCCGCCATCTGCTTGTGCGAGTGTCCGTAGACGATGAGATCGATCCCCGGTACCGCACGTGCGACCTCCGCCGCGACGTTCTCGCTCGGCAACCTGGTGGCGATCGTGTCGTAGCTGGAAGGCTCGCCGAGCCCGGTGTGCATGACGACGATGATCACGTCCGCACGCTCGCGCCGCGCGGAGTCGACTTGCGCGCGCACCGCAGGAACGATGGCCCCGATGGTCAATCGTCCCGAGAGATTGTCCCTGTCCCACGCGTTCGAGCCCGGCGTCGTCGCACCGATGATCGCGATGCGCACGCCCTCACGCTCGATCATCGTGCGGCCGGGAAAGGGCGCGGGGCCGCTGACGGCGTATGCGTTCGCGGCGAGCAGCGGGAATCGCGCGCCCGTCGCGGCGCCGTAGAGAAACGGAAGGCCGTAGTTGAACTCGTGATTCCCGACAGCTGCCGCGTCGTAGTGCATCGCGTTCATCGCTGCGAACACGGGGTGGAGGGCGAAGCTCCCCCTCCGTGCAGCGACGGCGGCGACGTAGGTAAGCGGCGTCCCCTGCAGCATGTCTCCCGCATCGACCAGCACGACGCGCCCCGGCGCAACCGCGCGCAGCGAGTCGACGATCGTCGCGGCGCGGGCGATCCCTCGCGTCGTGTCCGCGCGCGATGCGTAGTAGTCCCAGCCGACGAGGTGGCCGTGGACGTCGGTCGTGGCCGCCACGAGCAGCGTCACTTCACGCTCCACACGCGGCCTCCCGGCGGCCGCCACGAGCGCGGCGAGCGGAAGCAGATGGAGCGCGGCGCGTGCCCGAAGTCGCATCGCGAAAAGTTAGCGGCCCTCCCCAGGCGGTGCGAGTGCGCTCGCGCCGTTGACCGCGGCGCGCGGCGCCAGCAACTTCGAGTCATGGGTTACACGATCGTGACGGCTGTTGCGCTTCTCATTCGCATGCGTACTTGCGAACATCCTTGCCCAGAGAGCATGCGATGCCGTCGTTGATAGTCGGCGTCGCCGGCGGTTCCGGTTCGGGGAAGTCCACCGTCGCGCGCAAGGTGGCGGAGCTGCTGACGGATATTTCCGTCGCGTCGGTGAGCATGGATGCGTATTACCGCAACATGACGCACCTCACGTTCGACGAGCGCAAGCAGCTCAATTGGGACCATCCAGATGTGGTGGACATGGAGCTGTTGGGTGATCAGCTCGAAGCGCTCGCGAGCGGCGCGGCGATCGACAAGCCGGTGTACGACTTCGTGACGCATCTGCGCGCGGAGCGTACGGAGGCGGAGGCCGGAGCGGATGTCGTGATCGTCGATGGCATTCTGTTGTATTGGGACGTGCGGGTGCGCGCGCTCTGCGACATGAAGATCTTCCTCGACGTCGAAGCCGACATCCGGCTGATCCGCCGCATTCGACGCGACATGCGCGTCCGCGGACGACGGCTGCGGGACATTCTCGATCAGTACCTGAGCACCGTTCGACCCATGCACGAGGAGTTCGTGGAACCGACGAAACAGTTCGCCGACATCATAGTTCCTCACGGCGGCCAGAACGCGGTCGCCATCGAGATGATTGCCGCACGAATACAGGAGCGCCTGCGCACGGTGACGACGTGAGCGCACCCGCCGGCGGAGAGCGGGTCCTCGTCGTCGATGACGAGAAGGACATCGTCGCGCTGGTCGCCTACCATCTCGCCAAGGGCGGCTACCGCGTCTCCACCGCGTCGACGGGTGCCGAGGCGCTTCAGGCGGCGCGCGAGGAGCGCCCCGCGCTCGTGGTGCTCGACCTCATGCTCCCCGGCATGTCCGGCTTCGATGTGCTCGAGCAGCTGCGCGCGGCCGAAAGCACGCGCGATGTGGCGGTGCTCATGCTGACCGCTCGTCGCGAGGAGGCCGACCGCATTCGCGGCCTCTCCCTCGGCGCGGACGACTATCTCGCCAAGCCGTTCAGCCCGCCGGAGCTCGTGCTGCGCGTGGGCGCGATCCTGCGGCGACTCTCTGCAGCCGGAACCGCGGCGAGCGATGCACTCACGATCGGCCCGATCGAGATCGACCGCTCGGCGCACCGCGTGAAGATCGATGGCCTCGAGATCGAGCTCACGGCAACGGAGTTCAAGCTGCTGCTGACGCTGGCCGAGCGTCGCGGGCGCGTGCAAGGACGCGCGCACCTCCTCGAGACGGTGTGGGATGCCGCTCCCGACATTCAGACGCGCACCGTCGACATGCACATCCAGCGGCTTCGCACCAAGCTGGGTGTCGCGTCGGATCTCATCGAGACCGTGCGCGGCTTCGGCTATCGGCTGCGCTCACCGTCAGCTCGGGCGTCGTGAAGCTCGCTCACCGGCTCCTCCTCGGAGCCGTGCTGGTCGTGACGGTGCTGATCGCGCTGCTCGTGCTATTGAGCGGCGTGCGATTGCGCCGCCAGCTCGAGGAGCTCGAGGTAGCCAGGCTCACCAGTGAGGCGCGCCTCATCGCGCGCGAATGGACCCCCACTGTCGACCCCGATGCCCTGGCCTCGAGCGCTGGAGCCTCGATCGGCCATCGTGTGACACTCATCGATCACGATGGAAAGGTCATCGGCGATTCCGAGTTTCACGGCGAGTCGCGTGCCCGTCTCCAGAACCATGGCACGCGCCCCGAAGTCGTCGCCGCACTCCGCGACAGCGTCGGCACGGCGGATCGCGCGAGCCCGTCCGCCGGCGACAATGAGCTGTACGTCGCGTTTCGATCGCAGTACGGCGTGACGCGGGTCTCCGTCTCCACCGCGAGCCTCGACGCCATCGTCGCGCGCGGGCAGCGCGACGTGCTCATCTCGGGATTCGTCGCACTCGTCGCAGCACTCATCCTGGCCGCCGCGTTCTCGCGCGCGGTCTCGCATCCCGTCGTCGAGCTGCGCGATGTCGCGCAGGCGCTCGCGGCGGGCGACCTCTCGCGCCGCCCCGCGCTCTCCGCACCGGGCGAGGTGGGCGATCTGGCGGCAGCCGTGCACCGAATGGCCGAGCAGCTCACGAGCCGCCTCAAGGCTCTGGAGGACGACGACATGCACATGAACGCGGTGATCGAGTCGCTCCAGGAGGGAGTGATCGCGGTCGACGCGCGACGGCAGGTCGTTCGCGTGAACGAGAGCGGCAGACGGATGCTGCGTCTCCCCGACGACGTCCCCTTCTCCGCGGACCGTCTTCCACGCGACCGCACCCTGCGCGAAGCGCTCGGTGCTGCGCTCGCGGGCGAATCGACGGAGTCGACGGAGATCACGGTCGATGGGCAGAGCATGATGCTCACCGCGCGCGCGCTGGGCGACGGCGGTGCCGTGCTCGCAGTGTTCGATCTCACCGCATCGCGTCGCGTCGAGGCGGTGCGGAGGGATTTCGTCGCCAACGTCTCGCACGAGCTCAAGACGCCGCTCACCGTCATCCTCGGCTTCGCGGAAACGCTCGCTGCGGGCGACGTGCCGCCCGACCAGGGAATCCGATTCGTCGAGGCCATTCAGTCGAACGCGCAGCGCATGCAGCAGATCGTCGACGACCTCCTGGATCTCTCGCGCATCGAAAGCGGTGGCTGGGTGCCGAATCCCGTCACGGTGGATCTGCGCGCGGTCGCGAGCGAGGTTGCCGCGGGGCGTCTGCGCGCCGCGCTCGAGAAGGGCGTGCGACTCACGGTCGAGATCGAGGATGACGCCGAGCACGCGTTCGCCGATCCCACGGCGATCCGACAGGTGTACGCGAATCTCGCAGACAACGCACTTCGTCACACGAACTCCGCGGGATCGATCGTACTGTTCAGCGAGCGCGGCGAGCGCGGTACGACGATCGGCGTGCGCGACACGGGTGTCGGCATCGCACCCGAGCATCTCTCGCGCATCTTCGAACGCTTCTATCGCGCGGATTCCGGTCGCGCGAGAGATGCCGGCGGCACAGGACTGGGGCTCGCGATCGTGCGCCATCTCGTCGAGGCGCATCGTGGACGTGTGCGTGTGGAAAGTGTGGTCGGCAACGGCACGATCGTCTTCGCGACGTTTCCGGACGCCGCAGCTTAAGTTGCGCGGCTGCAGCGGCGGCGACCATAGCCGCCGTGACACGAGCGTTACTCAGTAACAAAGAGCCGGTTACGAGCAAGCTCCAACATTCCCCGCACGAACAACTTTCGCGGAGGCTCTTGTGAACTCTCGTGTACGCATGCTCGCAGTGGCGAGTGCATTTGCCGGCACCTTTGCTGGCAGTCTGATGGCGCAGGATCTCAACGGCGCCGGTGCCACCTTTCCGAATCCGATCTACAGCAAGTGGTTCTCCGATTATGCGACGGCGACTGGCGTCAAGATCAACTACCAGTCGATCGGCTCGGGCGGCGGCATTCGCCAGCTCACCGAAGGCACCGTCGATTTCGGCGCATCCGATGCACCGATGAGCGACGCAGAGATGGCGAAGCTGAAGGGACCAGTGCTGCACTTCCCGACCGTGCTCGGCGCGGTCGTGATCACCTACAACATCCCTGGCGTCTCGAAAGCCATTCACCTCACCGGACCCGTCGTCGCCGACATTTTCGCCGGCAAGATCACGAAGTGGAACGACGACAAGATCGCGTCGCTCAATAAGGGAACCAAGCTTCCCTCGAGTGACATTCTCGTCGTTCATCGCTCGGACGGCAGCGGCACCACGTACATCTTCTCCGACTATCTCTCCGCCGTGAGCCCGTCGTGGGCGCAGGCGCCGGGCAAGGGGAAGGAGCTGTCCTGGCCCGTCGGCCTCGGCGGCAAGGGCAACGAGGGCGTCGCTGGTCAAGTCAAGCAGACGCCGGGCGCCATTGGCTACGTCGAGCTGGCCTATGCGAAGCAGAATCAGCTTCCGTACGCCGAGCTGCAGAACGCGGAGGGTGAATTCGTCGCCCCCACGATCGAGTCGGTGACCAAGGCTGCCGCGGGCGCATCGGCAAAGCTCCCGACGAACACCGATTACCGCATCTCGATCGTGAACGCGCCGGGCAAGGGCGCCTATCCGATCTCGTCGTTCACGTGGTTGCTCGTCTATCAGACCCAGCCTGATGCAACGAAGGGGAAGAAGCTGGTCGACTTCCTCCGCTGGTACCTCCGCAACGGCGAAAAGTCCGCGGCGTCGCTCGACTATGCGCCGCTGCCGGACAACATGATCGCGCAGCTGGAGAAGCGCCTCGGCACCATCCAGATGGCATCGCGCTGAACCTACGCACCGGGTCGGTGGGGCGGCACACGCCGCCTCACCGCTCGAGGCGCCCACACATCAACTTCTGAGACAATTCGAATGACACGTACCATTTCGTTCTGGTCCGCGCTCGTCGTCGCTTCGCTCGTTGTTGCGCCGGTTGCCGCGCACGCGCAGGCCGCGACTCCCGACACCGCCAAGTCCCCCGACGCGCCAAAGCCACCGCCGGCCATGAAGCCCGCGACGCCTGGACTCGACTTCTCAGCCTGGCTCTTCGGTGATTTTCAGGTGCAGACCGACTCCGCAACAAAGGCCGCGAACGGCGGTTCGAAGCCGAACAAGTTCGACGTCGGCCGCGTCTACCTGACGTTCAAGGGCCCGCTCGGCGATCGTGTGTCCTATCGCGTGACGACGGACATCAAGCAGGGCGGCGGCACGGATTCGTACAAGGGCTGGTTCGTGCGCCTCAAGTACGCCTACCTGCAGTACGACTACCTGTCGAAGACTCCGACCGGCGCGAACGCTTTCGCGCGAATCGGCATGCTGCATACGATGTTGATCGATCATGAGGAAAATTTCTGGCCTCGCTACCTGACCAATACGGCCGTGGAGAAGTACGGCTTCTTTTCCTCCGCCGACCTCGGCGTCGCGTCGCAGCTGACGCTTCCGAACCACTGGGGAGAGATTTACGCCGACGTCGTGAACGGCACCGGCTATGACAACCCCGAAAACAACAAGTACAAGGACTTCCAGGCTCGCGTCACGATCACGCCGCTGGGCAGCTCGTCATCGATCCTGAAGACGCTATCGATCTCACCGTGGTACTCCTACGGCGGCAACGCGAGCGTGTTCGCGAACTCCTCGACGAACGCGATCACGGATCGCCTCAAGAAGGATCGCTACGGCATCTTCGTCGGCAACAAGGATCGTCGCCTGACGTTCGGAGCCGATTACGCGGAGCGGAAAGATGGCGTCGAGAGCAACACGACGGATGTGACGCTCGACAACATCGTGAACAACAGAGGCCAGCTGTACGATGCGTTCGTGGTCGTGCGTCCTCTGGAGTTCACGCAGCCCAACACGAAGCAGTCGTTCGGCGCGCTTGTTCGTTACGATCACTGGAAGCCGAACAAGGACGTGGACGGCTACGCTCAGTTCATCGTCGCCGGCATCTTCTGGGAGCCCACCCGGAAGTCGACGTTCGCGCTCGACTACCAGGGCCAGACCCCAAAGAGCGGCCTCTCCGGCAACAAGACCCAGTCGTTCTTCCTGCACTGGAATCTCGTTTTCTAAACAGGTGATTCCGTAACGCGATAGCACCTTGGGCCGGGCCTGTGACGATGATGTTACAGGTCCGGCCTCTTTCCGTAACCGTGGCCCCGCATCTTTCCCCACGCAGCGATTTCGCCCTGACCGGAGCACACAAGTGAACCGTCGCATCCTCCTCGCGATTCCCCTCCTCGCCGCATTCGCCTGTGGCGGTGACAAGAAGGCCGGTGGCACAGACAGGAGCGCAACGGCAGCCTCAAGCACCAGCGGCGCGGACCTCACGGGCGCCGGCGCAACCTTCCCGTATCCGATCTACAGCAAGTGGTTCGGCGATTACGCCTCGAAGACCGGCGTGAAGATCAATTATCAATCGATCGGCTCCGGCGGTGGCATTCGCCAGCTCACCGAGGGCACCGTCGACTTCGGCGCCTCCGACGCGCCGATGACGGACGCCGAGCTCGCAAAAGCGAAGGGACCAATCCTGCACTTCCCGACCGTGCTGGGCGCCGTCGTCATCACCTACAACCTCGCCGGGCTCGACAAGCCCCTCAAGCTCAACGGCGAGGCGATTGCCAACATCTTTGCTGGCAGGATCACCAAGTGGAACGACTCGCGGATCGCCGCGCTCAATGCAGGCGCGAAGCTCCCCGCGAAGGACATTCTCGTGGTGCACCGCTCCGATGGCAGCGGCACGACGTACATCTTCTCAGACTATCTCAGCGCGGTAAACACCGCGTGGGCTGCGGCACCGGGCAAGGGGAAGGAGTTGTCGTGGCCCGTAGGCATCGGCGCGAAGGGGAATGAGGGGGTCGCAGGCCAGGTGAAACAGACCGAGGGCGCGATCGGCTACACCGAGCTCGCCTACGCGAAGCAGAATCACCTCGCCACCGCCGCGATCGCGAACCAGGCGGGCGAGTACGTCGAGCCGACGATCGAGTCGGCCACCGCGGCCGCCGCCGGCATCAGCGCGAAGCTTCCGCCCACCACCGACTTCCGCGTCTCGATCGTGAACGCGCCGGGCGCCGGTGCGTATCCGATCACGTCGTTCACGTGGTTGCTCATCCCCAGGACGATCCCGAGCGCGAAGAAGCAGAAGCAGCTCACCGACTTCCTGCGCTGGTATCTGACGCAGGGCGAGACGAGCGCCGCCTCGCTCGACTACGCGCCGCTCCCGCAGCCGCTCATCGCCACGCTCACCGCTCGCATCGACTCGATCTCGGCCGGCACCGCGCCGTGACTCTCCCGGATGGAGGACGGGCGATAGTCGAGGCGCGGGAGGGCGACGGCGTCACGCTCAGTATTCACGGCTCCGCGATCGGCGACCGCATCTACTCCGGCGCGATCACCTTCTTCGCGCTGTGCGTGCCGCTGTTGCTGCTCGCCATCGCGTGGGAGATCGGCGTCGCCGGCTGGCCGACGCTGCACAAGTTCGGCTTCGGCTTTCTTACCTCCAGTGAGTGGGATCCGGTCAAGGGCCAGTTCGGCGCCGCGCCGGCGATCTACGGGACGATCGTCTCGTCGATCCTCGCGCTCGTGCTCGCGACCCCGCTCGCGATCGGCGTCTCGCTCTTTCTCTCGGAGCTCGCGCCGCGCTGGCTGCGGCAGCCGGTCGGCTTTCTCGTCGACCTGCTGGCCGCGATCCCGAGCGTCGTCTACGGACTG
Source organism: Gemmatimonadaceae bacterium (assembly GCA_039918615.1). GTDB lineage: Bacteria > Gemmatimonadota > Gemmatimonadetes > Gemmatimonadales > Gemmatimonadaceae > FEN-1250. The sequence goes on from JBDSHG010000021.1 coordinate 27,385, forward strand.
TGGGGGATCTTCGTACTGCTCCCGATTCTGCGCGATCCCGTGATGCCGTTTCTGCGCGACACGCTGCATCTCGACAAGACGGGGCTCTTCTCCGGCCCCGCATACGGGCCGAGCATGCTCGCGGCGGGGATCATTCTCGCGATTATGGTATTGCCCTACATCGCGGCGGTGTCGCGCGAGGTGCTGCTCGCCGTTCCGCGCTCGCAGCGCGAGGCGGCGCTCGCACTCGGCGCGACCCGCTGGGAGGCGATCTGGGGCGCGGTGCTTCCCTACGCGCGCTCCGGCATCGTCGGCGGCGTGATCCTCGGCCTCGGCCGCGCGCTCGGCGAGACGATGGCCGTGACGATGCT
>JBDSHG010000022.1:0-13496 GCA_039918615.1 Gemmatimonadaceae bacterium
GGGGCGCCGGTGAGCGCTCTCGCCTCCTATCTGCGGGTGGTGCACGATGAAGCATCACATCGGGGTTATGCGTTTCGTCGCGCAAAGGTCGCTCGGGCATCGGAGCGCGGTCGGCCGCTCACGGTCACGCGCGCCCAGCTCGCTTTCGAGTGGTCGCACTTGCTGGCAAAGGTCGCCGAGCGCGATGTGGCGTGGTGGCGCGGCCTCGCGGTTGTCCGTGACGCGCGTCCTCATCCGATGTTCACTCTTGCTGAAGGGCCCATAGCAGAGTGGGAGCGCGGTCACTTGTAGGGTCACGCCCGCGCTCCGCTTGGGCCGCAATTCGCTGTAGTTGCCGCTGAATGAAGGCGCGCCTCACGAGTCGACTCACCCCTCGTCGACCTGCGGCCATGGCCTCCGCTGCTGAGGCTTATCGAGTGGCGGCCCAGTAGCCGGCGCCGGAGACCACGGTCGTGAGCGCCATGCCCCACGCGAGGTCCACGATCACGATGAGCAGAGGGAAGTCGCGAATGAGCGCGAGGCTCGTCAGGTCATACGTCGCGTACGCAGCAAGCCCAAAGAACGCGCCAAAGCCTAGCGCGCGCGCGAATGACTTGCGTTCGGCTGCCGGCATCACCACGAATACGAGGACCGCTGCAACGTAAAGCAAGTAGAAGATCAGGGCGGGCACCCACTTCACGTCGGGACGCAGCAGTGTCGCCAGTTGACGCGCGTAGAGGGCCTTCGCCGCGACGCCGAGCCAGGCCATGTCCAGCGCGAACATTGTGGCGCCGGTGGCGGCGAATGCCTTGAACACGGTGGCGAGGTTCATTGGGAGATCTCCATGTGTTCGTCAGGCGTGATCACCGCGAGTTCGGCGCGCAGATGGGCAACGCTCTCGCATACGACAATGCCGCGTCCGCGTACCTCGCCCACCAAGCCGGCCACGCCAGCTCCGCCGATCAGTAGTGGAATGGTGTCGCTCAGCTTTGCCCGCAGGCCGCGCACTTCGGACACGATCTTGGCGTGGTCTCCGACATACACGATACTGAGCGCCACCGCGCGGGCGTGCGTCTCGGCGGCCGCGGTGGCAATGTCGGCGTCAGGGATATCCGGTCCGAGGTAGACGATGGACCAGCCGTCAATGGACGCTACGGCGGCCGAAATCGCCGCGCCCCCGGCATGACGTTCGCCGGTAGGTGTGGCAACCACCAGGCGCAAGGCGGACGGCGCCGCCGGCACGGCGTGAATGGTTTCAAGGGCGATGGCGATCACGGTCTCAGTCGCGAGATGCTCGTGCGCAATCGTCAGTCGCCCGTTAGCCCAGTCGTCGCCCACGCGTCGCATGAGCGACGGCGCGAGCTGTTCGAGGAACCACAACAGGCCTCTTCGCGCAATTGCTTGGCGGAGCAGGGTGTTGAGCGATGCTCCGTCGAGCGCGATGATTGGTGCCATCGCCGCGTCCACGTCGCGCGCAGTCGACGCATCGGCGCCGAGATCCGGCCGTGGCAACGCCGCCTCGTCTTCGACCGCCATCCGGGCCAGCGCGTCGGTGTCGAGATGCGCGACGGAGCCGATGCTGCGGCCATGGCGCGTCGCAGCCGCGAGTAGCCGGAAGCGGTTCACGTGCGCGTCGGAGTACAGTCGCTGACCGCCGGGGGTGCGCATCGGGGCCACCGCGGAATAACGCCGCTCCCAGACCCTCAGCACATCGCGTGAAAGTCCGGTGCGGGCCGCGACCACCGCAATCGGGTAGCCGGCTCCCGGGTCGTCGGACGACTCTTCTGATCTAGGCAAGGGAACTGTCATGCTAGTAAGTAAGACCGCTGTATAACGGTTGTCAAGCTATTCTGTCGTACAAGCCCTTGACTTCTTCGCCTATGGTATCGATCTTGCTCGGTCTAGGCTAGACAAAGATTAGACGGAACACTTAGACAACATAGGAAGGCCGCGGAGTCGGCGTGTGCCGCGGTGAACGACTCGTACCCGCCCTTCCACTCAATACATGGAACACGTGCCTGCATGCGCACTCTTGCCGCCATTCTCCTTACCGCCGTTCTCCTTACCGCCGTCGTTCATGGGCAGGCGGAGGCAATCAGGCCCGAGTACATGACCCTTTCATTGGATTCGGCGCTTCGTTTTCCGAAGGTCGAAGGCTTCAATCTCGAGGGCCGACATTTTTCGCTGCCCAACGACTTTGAGGGAGGGCTGAATATCGCGCTTGTGGCATTCCGTCGGGAGCAACAGAACGACGTGGATACTTGGGTGCCGTTTCTCAAGTCCATTGCGGACAAACACGCCGGATTGAAAGCGTACGAGTTGCCCACTCTGAACGCTTCTTACCGCGTGGTGCGGGGCTTCATTGATGGCGGCATGGCGCGTGGCATACCCGAGAAGGCAACGCGCGAGACTACGATCACGCTCTACATAGACAAGACGTCGTTCAAGGAGACGCTCGATATTACCACCGAGGATCGCATCGTGACGCTGCTCGTGTCGCGCAATGGCCGAGTGCTCTGGCGCGGCGACGGGCGGTACACTGCGGAGGCGGCCGCCGATCTTGCCTCCGCGATCGAACGCCTGATGCCCACAGGCGCGCGCTGATGCGCGCCGCCCGCCCCGGACCGCCAGCAATTGGGCACCTGTTCGTGATGGTGCGCCAGTGGTTCGATTCCGACTACTTCCCCGAGGGCGCACAGGCTGTTCGAGCCCGGGAAGATCGCTTTGAGTTCCGTCGATGCCTTCCGTTCGTGTTCATCCACCTCGGTTGCCTCGGTCTCATCTGGGTCGGCTGGAGCTGGACCGCAGTTGGGGTCGCAGTGGGGCTCTACCTGGTCCGGATGTTCGCGATCACCGGTTTTTATCACCGGTATTTCTCGCACCGCACCTTTCGAGCGTCGCGTGGCGCACAGTTCGCGTTTGCCGTCCTCGGCAACACCGCAGTTCAGCGTGGGGCACTTTGGTGGGCCGCCGTTCACCGTCATCACCACAAGCATGCGGACACCGAGCACGATGTGCATTCTCCGGGACTCACCGGCTTCTGGTGGTCACACATCGGATGGATGACCAGCAGCAAGAACTTTCCAACGAACTACGACGCTGTGCGCGACCTGGCGAAGTATCCCGAACTCGTTTTTCTCAACAGGTTTGATCTTGTCGTACCGGCCATCATGGGCATCGCCCTCTACGGGGCGGGCGAGATATTGCGCGTGGTGGCGCCTGGCCTCGGCACCTCTGGCGGGCAGCTGTTCGTCTGGGGTTTCTTCGTAAGCACGGTCGTTCTGCTGCACGCGACGCTCTTCATCAACTCCCTCGCCCACGCGATAGGGAACCGTCGCTTCGCGACGCGTGACGACAGCCGCAACAGCCTGTTTCTCGCGTTGATCACCCTCGGCGAAGGTTGGCACAACAACCATCACCGGTTCATGGGGTCGGTGCGGCAGGGATTCTACTGGTGGGAGTTCGACGTTACCTACTACGCGCTCAAGACGCTGTCGTGGACGGGGCTCATCTGGAACCTGAAGGCCGTTCCGGCAAGCGTCTATGAAGAAGCGCGGACGCAACGCGCGCAGGACGTAACAGCACGCGCAACGTGAGCCCGGCGAGCGGCACGACGAGGCAATCGATCGCGATCATCGGTACCGGCATCGCCGGGCTGGGCGCCGCCCACTTTCTCAACGACCGGTATGATCTGACGTTGTTCGAGCAGAACGATTACGTCGGCGGTCACACCAACACGATCACCGTTGACGAGAGCGGATGCGCCGTACCGATCGACACGGGCTTCATGGTCTTCAATCACGTCACGTACCCGAACATCGCGCGGCTCTTCCGCGAGCTCGGCGTGCAGACCCAGCCGACGTCCATGTCGTTCAGCGTGCAGCACACGTCGAGCGGACTTGAATACAACGGAAGCAGCGTGACCCAGTTGTTCGGCCAGCGGCGGAATCTCGTCTCGATGCGTCACTGGCGGATGCTGCTGTCGATGGACCGGTTCAATCGCGAAGCGGTGCGCGCGCTGGACGAGCCACGGTGGGCCAACCATACCCTCGGGCAGTACGTCGCCGAGCGCGGGTATGGCGACGACATGCTGAATCGTTTCCTCGTGCCGATGGGCAGTGCGGTCTGGAGTACTCCGCCCGACAAGATGCTCGACTTCCCGGCGATGACGTTGCTGCGCTTCTGGCATAATCACGGGTTCCTCGGCATGGACACGCAGCATCCGTGGTACACGGTGACCAACGGTGCGCAGTCGTATGTCACGAAGATCACCGCGCCCTTTCGAGGACGAATACAAACGGGCAACCGGGCGGTGCGTGTGGAGCGGCGGGGTGGGATTGTGCGGATCGCAACGCAATTGGAGGGGGTGCGGGAATTCGACAAGGTGATTCTCTCCTGTCATGCCGATGAGGCGCTCGCGCTCCTGACAGATCCCACGGAGATGGAGCGGCGCCTGCTGGGCGCGTTCCGGTATCAGCCGAACACGGTAACGCTTCACACCGACACGTCACTCATGCCGCGCACGCGTCGATGTTGGGCGAGCTGGAACTACCGGATCGACGAAGCCCGGGATGGCGGCGCGCTGGCGAGCACGCACTACTGGATGAACAGCCTCCAGGGCGTGTCGCTGCGGAAGGAGTACTTCGTCTCACTCAACAGCCACGACCGGATCGTTCCCAGCGAAGTGCTGAAGCGAATCGAATACGCCCACCCGCTCTTCGACATCGCCGCCATCGCGGCGCAGCGAGATCTGCCGCAACTCAACCGGCTCAGCGCCGACCAGACGACCTACTATGCCGGCGCCTGGTTCAAGTACGGCTTTCATGAGGACGGCTTCACCAGCGGTCTCGAGTGCGCACGCGCCGTCGACGGCGCGGCGATCTGGACATGAACTCCTGCCTCTTCGAGTGTCGTGTGATGCACCATCGGCTCTCGCCGAAGGTGCATCATTTCCGGCATCGCATCTTCATGTTCGCGCTCGATCTTGACGAGCTGGATGCGATAGCCACCCGCATCCCGATGTTCAGCCGCAATCGTACAAACCTCTACGCATTTCGCGATCGTGACCATTTGACGCTGCCCGGTTTGGAGTGCGCGTCCACGAAGCAGAATGTGGTCGCCTGGCTGTCGGACGAAGGTGTCCAGCTTCCGGCAAACGTGAGAATCACGCTCGTCACATTACCCCGCGTGCTCGGTCACATCTTCAATCCGGTCTCGTTCTACTTCTGCCAGGATGCGGACGACCGGCCGCTCTGCGCCGTGGCCGAGGTGAGCAACACGTACGGGGAAATGAAGTTGTATCTGATGCGAGATGCGTCGAGCGACGGCGTGTTTCGCCTCACGGCGCCCAAACATTTTTATGTGTCCCCGTTTTCGCCGCTCGACCTGACCTTCGATTTCACGCTTCGCGCTCCTGGCGACCGGCTCGATGTGCAGATCAACGAACGTGCCGGAGACGCGCCCGTCCTCTTCAGTTCGGTCGTCGGCAAGCGCGCGCCGCTCACGACTGGCAGCCTCGCGTGGTTTTCGCTCAAGTATCCGCTGATCACGCTGAGGGTGATCGGACTTATCCACGCCCACGCCGCGCTGCTCTGGCTCAAGCGCGTGCCGTGGTACCGCAAGGCGGAGAATCCTGCACTGCAGCGCGGTGTGCTCAGGCCGCACATATCCGTTTCGGGGAAATCCTCATGAACGAATTCACGTCGGCGCGGCAAAGCAGTTGGGCCATCGCGACCACACGCGCGCGCGGTGGGCTTTATCGACGCCTTGTGCTCGATGCAATACGCAACATGACGGCCGGCTGCCTGCGGCTCGAGTTGCCCGACGGCAAGGCGGTGATGGTGGGGACGCCCGGCGCGGCGGCCAGCGCTAACATCCGCGTGCTCGACGACGCCTTCTTCCAGAAGTGCGTCCTGTTCGGCGACGTCGGGTTCGGCGAGAGCTACATGGACGGTGACTGGGAGACCGACAGCATCTCGCGCGTGATTGCGTGGGCTGTGCTCAACGTGGAGAACTCGCCGGGCATGTCGGGGTCGAAGGCGCGCGCGCTCGCGCTCAACCTGCTGAAGTCGTACAACCGGCTGCTTCATCTGGTGCGGCCGAACAGCGTGGCCACGAGTCGCCGGAACATCGCCGAGCACTACGATCTCGGCAACGATTTCTACGGTCTGTGGCTCGACCGGACCATGAGCTACTCGAGCGCGTACTTCACCGAGTCGGAGCAGTCACTCGAGGGGGCGCAACTCGCGAAGTATGACGCCTTGTGCCGCAAGCTCCGGCTGCAGCCCACCGATCACGTCCTCGAGATCGGAAGCGGGTGGGGTGGTTTTGCATCGCATGCGGTGCACACGTACGGCTGCCGGGTGACCACGGTGACGATTTCGGAGGCGCAGTACTCGTATGCACTCGACCGCTTCGCGCACGAGGGGATTCTCGATCGGGTGGACATTCAGCTGGCCGACTACCGCACGCTCACCGGCCAGTACGACAAGATCGCATCGATCGAGATGATGGAAGCCATCGGCGATCGCTATCTCGAGACCTACTTCGCGAAGATCAATGAGCTGCTCAAACCCTGCGGCCTTGTCGGCCTGCAGTACATCACGGTGCCCGATGCACGCCACAACGAACTCAAGCGCGGTGTGGACTGGATTCAGAAGCACATCTTTCCCGGGTCGCTCCTGCTCAGCGTCGGGCGGGTGAATCAGGCGCTGAACCGCACGGGCGATCTGTTCCTCCACGACCTCGAAGATCTCGGGACGAGCTATGCGCGGACGCTGCACGCCTGGTGGGAGCACTTCAACGCGCGCCTCGGCGGCGTGCGCGCCCTCGGCTTCGACGAACGCTTCGTCCGCAAGTGGAATTACTATCTTCAGTATTGCGAAGCCGCCTTCGCCACGCGAAACATCAGCGTCGTGCAGGCCGTGTATACGCGACCCAACAACAGGACTCTGCACCACAACTGGCATAGGACATCCTGATGACAGGCCACGCGGCGCTATTGATACCTCGGCGGGAGTCCGCGTGGAGGCGCCGAGTGATCGCGCCCATCGTCGGCCAGTTGCGTCAGGGCATCACAGCTGAAAAGATCGCGCTCACCATCGCGCTCGGTCTGGTAATCGGCATCTTTCCGATCCTCGGCGCGACGACGGTGCTGTGCGCAATCGCGGCGGCGCGGCTGCGACTCAATCAGCCGATCATTCAGTTGGTCAACTATCTTGCCTATCCTGCGCAGTTGCTCACCCTCCTCCCCTTCTACCGCGCAGGGGAGACGCTGTTTGGGCGTCCGCACCTGCCACTCTCCATTCCGATGCTTGTCGAGCGGTTTCGCGACGACACGGGCAAGTTCTTCGGAGACTTCGGTATGATCGCGGTGGCGGGCGTCGTCGTCTGGTGCTTCGTCGCGCCGTTGCTTGCCGGCGCACTCTACTTCGGACTGCGCTCACCCATTCGAGGGTTGGCCACGCGGGTGCGCGGGACAGCGCCTGCAAAAGCATGATCGGCCTCTTCGCGATAGGGCTTGCGATTGCGGCCGGCTACTTCGCCGTGACTTGGGCGATCAGCGTACGGATCAGGAACTACGGCCTGCTCGACGTGGCCTTCTCCTACGGTGTGGCGATCCTCGCACCCATCTACGCGTGGGCAGGTCCGGGGTTCGAAACGCGGAAGTGGGCGTTCGCCGCGATTGGCGCGGTGTGGAGCCTGCGGCTCGGCACGTACATACTTGTGCGCGTGATTCGGCATCATCCATCAGAGGACGCGCGCTATGCCGAGTTGCGGCTTCGCTGGCCGGGCCCGCTCGGATTCCTGGGCTTCTTCGAGTTACAGGCTGTGCTCGTGGCCATCTTCTCAGCGCCGTTCCTTCTGGCGTCGTTCAATCCGGTGCGATCCTTTGCGATCGTTGAGATCGTCGGGCTCGCACTCGCGGTCGCCGGCGTACTCGGCGAGACCGTGGCGGACCTGCAGATGCAGGCGTTCAAGGGCGACCCGGCGAGCCGGGGGAGGGTGTGTGAAGTCGGACTGTGGCGATACTCGCGACACCCAAACTATTTCTTCGAATCCCTCGTCTGGTGGGGGTTCTTCGTCGCCGCGCTGGGATCACCGTACGGATGGATCACCATCGTCTGCCCGTTGCTGATGCTCTACTTCCTGCTGCGTGTGACGGGTATTCCGCTGACCGAGGCGCAGGCAGTGCGCAGCAAGGGCGACGCCTATCGCGAATACCAGCGCACCACCAGTGCATTCGTGCCGTGGTTTCGACGCGCGTGACTGCTGCGACGTACACCGCAGTGGTGTGCTATTTCACGAGGTACTGGTAGGTGAGCGTCACGAACAGGCCGTCCGTCGCGCACTCCGGGCGCTCGCCAAACGAGACGAGTTCGTCTTGCTTGATGCTGGCGCCGTAATAGAAGTAGAACACGCGGCCGGGGCTCGGCAGGTAGGCAGACGAAGGGTCGCATGCCGATCGACAGCAGGAAGTCGCACCACGCGTCCACCACGATGCTCCCGAAGGACAGCGTGCAGCGAGGGGATAAGGGAGTCCTCGACGAGGGATGCGCGCGGCATTGCTACGCGGCAAGCAAGAGAGGCTGCATCGTTTCCGTGCGCCAATTGGTCGCCATCTCGCGGGGCACTCCGTACGCGATCGCGAGCTCGCGCTATCGATTGAGCGTGCCGGCGATCAGCGTCTTGGCTTGCGCGCCCGGATCCTCCCACAGTGCCCGCGCATCTGCCGGCAGTGGCGCGTACCAAATCGCTGTGGCTACTGATGTCATACACGAACCGCTCGAGACGGCCAGCCGTGAGCGGCATCGCGTCCAGCAACCGACGATAGACCCGCAGACGCCCACGCCTCCGCGCGCCGGTCATGGATGCACCGGGGCAGGGAGGGTGAGTGAACTTCTGAGTGAACTCGAGGCGGGCAGACCCGGACATGAGGGCGTATCGACCAGGACAGATCGCGCGCAACGCTCTCTTTAGTGAGTCGTGATGTCCGGATTCCGTGTCCCGCACGCACGCCTGGAAAGTGTGTGTACGTTCATAGCGTACCGTGGGTTCGAATCCCACCTCGTCCGTAGGAATTGGTCGATACTGCGCACCGAGATCAGCGTGACGAATCAACCTCGGCACTCGCGTCGATCGGTGGCGAGCTCGTGGTGCAGAGACGCACGGTGAAGATACTCTCCGCTCCGAATGTACTCCGCGAGTCGAGTTCGAGCGCGAGAGCAGCGGTTACCCCCTCTAGCACCGACGCTAGGCGCACCTCCTCATGCCTCACGACGAGCTTCCCCGCTTCGAGACGCGCGAAGCTCAGGAGATCCTCGATCAAATGTGTGAGTTGCAGCTGATTTCGCTTGATGCGCTCGAGGTCGCCCTGCTGCGTTTGCGTGAGTTCGCCACGAAGCCCGAGATCCCAGAGTTGCAACAGTCCGCCGATCGCATTCAGAGGCTGACGAAGCTCATGGTTCACCGTGCGCAGAAATTCCACCTTCGCAGCATTGCCGGCTTCGGCCCGCTCGAGCAGGCGCGCGTGCTCCACGGCGTTCGCGGCACGTGCGGCCAGCTCCTGCGCGAGTTGTAGATCGACTTCGTCGTAGTGACGCTGGGACTCGGCGGTACAGAGGGTAATTGTCCCGAGCACCCGCCCCGCAACCAGAAGCGGGACGACCATCATCGAGCTGAGACCTAGTGCGCGAAGGAGCTCCAGCTGCCGCGAATCAGATGCGAGCCCGGCGCAGTTCTCCTCGGTGAAGACAGGGATCAACAACGATTCACCGTTCATCACGCGCGCGCGCTCCCTCGACTGGTCGCGCAACGAGTCGGCATGACACAAGCGAAGATACTCGTCAGCGATTGCCAGCTTCGCTGGATCATCGTGGACGAGTGCTACCCGCATCAATTTCGGTACCCCTTGGTTATTCTCGCGCTCAACAAGGTGGACGGCGCACCACTCGCCAAGCTTTGGAATCGCGGCGCGCGCGAGAAGCGCAGTGAGGTTTTGAAGCCGTCGTATGCGCGCCGTTGCATTCTCTGCGGCCACGCGCGCCGCGCGCTCGTGGGACACGTCCGTGTTCGTACCGAACCAGCGGACGATCTCGTTGTGCGCACCGCGAAGCGGGAAGACGCGTGTGAGAAAAGGGCGGAGCGATCCGTCTGCGCCGCGCAGAGGAAAGTCATCTCGAACGGCTCGCCGCTTTTTATCGATGCGGACCAGAGGTCGAGCACGTCGGGAAGTGTCCGGGGATCGTGCACGCGTTGCCATCCCCACCCCTCCATATCGGCGGGTACGGTGCCAGTGTATTCGTACCAACGCTCATTGTACCAGAGAATCCACCCGTCGGGCTTCGCCATCCACGCCAGAGTCGGCATCGAGTTCGCGAGTGCACGATATTCTGCTTCCTGAGAGCGCAGCCGCGCGACCGCCGCCTCGGCGTCTGCACGCGCTATCTCGAGAGCGACATTCGCCTGTTGGAGCTCCTCATTGGCCTGCTCGAGCTCTTCGCCGACCACCTGCGCTTCTTCGATCTGTTGCTCGAGCTCGGCCGCCTGACCCTGCAGTTGCTCAGCGTTCGCCGCAAGCGTCGCTTCGGCCGCGACTCGATCGGAAACGTCGCGCAAGACGCCGGAGAAAATATGGCGGCCGGCTGACTCGAACTCACCAAAGGAAATCTCGACAGGGATTTCGTGCCCAGCTTTGGTGAGGATCGACAGGCGCACCGCCTTCCGGGATTGATCGACAGCACGACGCTCTCACCGTCGATCGTGACGATTGCGTCACTCGCACTCTCGGCAAGGATGCGGTAGAGCTCGCCCGGGTCCAACGGCGGGATCGAGGTCATGCTCTCGCAGGGTTTTCATATCACGATTGGGCGCGCGCGTGCGCAGAATGACCGTCGCAAGAAAGGGGTGCCGGACGGCCGTGTGGCACGAGCCGATCTCGGCTTCCGGCAAGATGCGTAAGAGCCGCTGGTTCGCTGATGTCGAAAATGTGCGAGCGTTCGTTTCCGGGCACCAGTCCTTCGCTCTTGCGGAGCCCGAAACAAGGCGCTGGGCTGTCCTGCTTCCGCCTCCAGCGGCGCGGACGTACCTTGGCACCCATATGCTCCGCCTTTGTCGGGTGCACTCTCGTACAGGAGGGTCGGATGACTCCCATAAGCGCGCTGTGGCTGCCGATTCTGTTATCGTCCGTCGTCGTATTCGTCGTCAGCTCGATCATCCATATGGCCTCGCCGTGGCACAAGAGCGACTATCCGAAGTTGGCGAACGAGGACAAGGTGATGGATGCCCTGCGTCCACTGGTCACGGTCCCGGGTGACTACATGGTGCCGCGGGCGTCGGGGATGGCCGAGATGAAATCCACGGAGTTCATGGAGAAGGTGAAGCGCGGGCCACGAGTGATCATGACCGTAATGCCGGCTCGCGAAACCATGTCGATGTCGAGGGAGCTGGTGCTGTGGTTCGCGTATCTCATCGTCGTGAGCGCGCTGACGGCGTACGTGGCGGCTCATGCGCTGCTGCCCGGCGCTCCATTCCGTGCCGTGTTCCGCTTCGCCGGACTCGTCTCGTTCCTCGCCTATTGCGCGGCGCTCTGGCAGCTCTCGATTTGGTACAGTCGCTCGTGGGCGATCACGGTCAAGGCCACGGTCGACTCGCTGATCTATGCCGTGCTCACCGCGCTGCTCTTTTCCTATCTCTGGCCGCGCTAGCTGCGCATAGACGCCCACGCGCCCGAGCACCGGTCATAGATGCACCAGGGCAAAGGAGGGTGAGTGAACTCCTGAGTGAAGTCGATGCGGACAGACGGGGACGTGATAGTGCACGACCAGGACAGCTCGCCCGCAGCGCTCTATATAGTGAGTCGTGATCTCTGACCAAGCCAACATGCCCGACTCGGCGATCGCGATGTACGAGCGCTATCTCGCGACGCCGGCTGTGTTGAGCTACTACCCTCTGCTGGACGCTCAAATGCTCGCGGGGATCCACAAACGTCTGGGAGAGATGTACGAGGCAAAGGGTGACCGGGACAGAGCCATCAGCCACTACCTCCAGTTCGTGAACCTGTGGAAGGACGCCGACCCCGAGCTCCAGCCCAAAGTGATCCAAGTGAAGCAGCGGCTGGCGCACCTACGGGATGTGGAGCGGCGCTGAGGATAAGCTAATTGTCGACCCAACCTTCCCTTCCTCATCGGGCAGCTTGGCAGGTTCGACTGGGCGCCGTGAAATGCACCGACGATCCGCGTCTACTCCGCGCACCGGACAGTGGCGGCGAGCACGCCGCACGTGGCGTACGTGTCCGCCGAAGGGCTGCGGGACATGGGCGACGTCACGCACTTCGAGGCTGCGGGGGCGCGAGAGCTCGGACGTCGCTACGCAGCGGCGTACTTCGCGCTGATCGGCCGCTGACTTCGATGGAGGTCAGGGCACCGACCACAGCGGCGCGAGCCACGCTTCCACCTCTCTCTTCGCCGCACTTTCGGCATCGGCAAGGACTTCTATTGTCTTCAGCGCAGTCCATGTCGGATATAACGGTCAGGGCCCTCACGATGCCGGCATCGCATAGAATGACCCCAGGATGACGCCGTACGCGAGATGGGCGATCAGCACCGAGATCGGTGTCTGGTAGCCGTAATTGAGTGCGAGAAACCCCGGCGGCTCGAGCTGGCGCATGACCGTCGGCCCCTGCTGCTCGCTTGCCATGCGGGGATGTAAACCCGGCAGCAGGCGCATGCCCACCGTCAGCACGAATATCGCGTGCACAAAGCCGACGGCCAGACCGCCCCACCACGTCGCACGTCCCCAGGCGTGAAACGCCGCCACGTAGAGGAGCGAGAAGATCCACCCATTGAGCAGATGCACGCCGAGGCCAATTAGCTTCGCGCGATCGCGGCTGGGCGTGAACATCGCGCCGAGCATGTACGGCATGTTCATGCGCGTCAGATGCAGCCCCTGGCTGCCAGCCATCACCGTCGTCTGTGCCAGCGTCGCCACGAAGCCCCACAACAGCCAGCTTCCCCAATTCATACGCGGACCTCCTGCTTCTCCTGCTCGGGTCCCGGCGGCGGCAGGCGACGCTCGAGCGGGGCCGCGCCCTCGAGGCGGCGCGCGACCGAGACGGCCGCGTTGATCAGGCCGACGTGGGTGAACGCCTGCGGGAAGTTGCCCAGGGCCGCGCCGGTCGCCGGATCGATCTCCTCGGCGAAGAGACCCACATCATTGGCATACCCGCAGAAACGCTCGAAGGTGTCGCGAGCCTCCTCCGGCGTCCCGCCCCCGAGCGCCAGGTACTCCGCGCCCCAGAAGCTGCAGATGCCGAACGCACCCTCGCCGGGCGAGTCCGCCATACGGTATCGGTAGAGGAGCGCGTCGCCAGCGCCCAGCGCCTTGTGAACGCGCGCGTACGTCCCGCGCATCCGATCCGACCCGGCGTCCTCGAAGCCATACCATGGCAGCAGGAGCAGCGTGGCGTCCAGGCGGTCGCCGTCGAGCTGGGCGACGTAGCTATTCAGGGCCGGATTCCA
>JBDSHG010000023.1:0-2722 GCA_039918615.1 Gemmatimonadaceae bacterium
CGCAGCTCGTACAGGAAGGGACGCTACACCTCGACGATTCCGCGCAGGAATTCCTTCCGCCCACCGTGCACCTCCCGACACACAACGGAAAGCAGATCACGCTCGGCACGCTCTCCGAGCAGAACTCGGGACTGCCGCGCATGCCGACGAACTTTTATCCGGCGGATCATGCGAATCCATACGCGGACTACACCGTCGCGCAGCTCTACGACTTCCTCTCCCACTACGAGCTCACGCGGGATCCTGGTGCGCAGTTCGAGTACTCGAACCTCGGCGTCGGCCTCCTCGGCCACATCCTGTCGCTCGCTGCCGGGAAGCCATACGAAACACTGGTGCGTGAGCGCATTTGGAATCCGCTGGGCATGACGCATACCGCCATTACCTTCACACCCTGGATGCGCGCGCACCTCGCGCGCGGTCACGATGAAAGTGGCGCTGTCGCCGCCAATTGGGATCTGCCGACATTCGCGGGCGCGGGCGCGATCCGCTCGACGACGATCGACATGCTGAAGTTCGCGGACGCCAATCTGCATCCCGAACGCGGCGCACTCGAGCGCGCGATGGCGTTCGCACACCAGGCGCGCAAGCCGACGGATAATGCCGGTGCGCAAATCGGACTGAACTGGATCGTGCTCAGCGCCGGCACGGATACGATCGTGTGGCACAATGGTGGAACCGGCGGCTATCGCACGTACCTCGGGCTCGTGCCATCGAGAAAAGTGGCCGTCGTCGTCATGACGAACTCCACCGGAGAAGGAGCCGATGACATCGGGATGCACCTGCTTCACCCTGCGCTTCTGCTCGCGCCGAAGCCGGAGCCGCCCAAGACACGAACGGCGATCGCGCTCCCCGCATCGGCGCTTGCCCGATACGTCGGCGTGTATCAGCTCGCGCCCACCTTCTCGATCGAGACGACGCTCAAGGGCGTTGAGCTCCACGCTCGCGCAACGGGGCAGGGAGAGCTTCGCCTCTGGCCTGAAAGCGAAACGGAGTTCTTTCTCAAGGAAGTCGACGCGCAAGTCACGTTCGTGCGCGACGCGCATGGAGCGGTGACGGGGCTCATCTTACATCAGAACGGACAGAATCAGAGCGCGCCCAAGGTCAAATTACCCTACCGCATTCCCGCCACCCGCCCACTCCGCGCCGCCCCGGGCAGATTCGCTCTGATCACATCTCCCAGCACCCGCAGCGCCGCCGCCGTCGTTTCACGATCGAACGCGCCATACCCGAGCAGCAGCCCCTCACGCCCATCCGTCATCGATGCGGGCGCCGAGGGAGAGAGCGGTGTGACCGAAAGCCCCTGCTCCGCGGCTGCCCAGCCGATCGCGCGCGAGTCCACACCGCGCGGGAGCAGCCCCACCAACCGCATCCCCGCCGGCGCCGGTCGCACCTCGAGCAAGTCGCCCAGAATCTCCGGTACGAGCTCGAGCAGATCCTTCTGCCGCTCACGATACAGATCGCGCGTGCGCCTGATGTGCCGCGCGAAATGTCCGCCCGCGATGAACTCCGCCAGCACGGCCTGTCCCGCCACCGGCGTATTCATGTCGCTCGCGAGCCGTGCACGCATCACCGGCTCCACGAGCGACGGCGGCAGCACCAGGTAGCCCACCCGCAGCCCCGGCGCGAGCGACTTGCTGAAGCTCCCGATGTAGATCACGCGTCCCTCGCGATCGAGCGAGTGCACCGCAGGAATCGGATCGGTGTCGTACCTGTACTCGCCGTTGTAGTCGTCCTCCAGTATCCACGCATCCTCGCGCGCGGCCCAGTCGAGCAGCGCGAGTCGTCGCTCGAGCGTGAGCGCGACGCCCAGCGGCGCCTGATACGATGGCGTCACGAACACGAGGCGGGCGTGCGGTGCGCGCCGCTCAGCCTCGCGCACATCGAGGCCGTGCTCGTCGACGGGCACGCGCACGAGCTGCGCCTCCGTCGCCCGCAGCGCCGCGCGCACGGGACGCCACCCGGGCTCTTCCACCCACACCGCATCGCCGGGATCGAGCAGCACCTGCGCCATCAGCGACACTCCGTGCAGCGTGCCGTTCACGACGACGATCTGCTCCGCCGTGCATCGCACCCCGCGCGCGGCCATCACGTACTGCGCAACCGCCTCGCGAAATGGAGGATAGCCGCGCAGGTCGGCGAAGCCGAGCATGTCGCGCGCACGCGTGCGCCAGAGGCGTCCGATCAATCGCGACCAGAGCTCCACGGGAAAGTCATCGATCGCGGGAAGGCCCAGCGAGAACGGCACCATGCGCGCGGGAGGATGCGGCTTCTTGAACTCGTCCAGGATCGCGTGCATCGCGCGCGAGAGCCGCGGCGGGCGGTCAGGCGCGCTCGGCTCGCTGCGCTCCACCCGAATCGTCGATCTGCGCTGCGTCGTGGTGTTCAGCGTCGTCGCGACGCGCGTCCCCGCACCGGAGCGCGCCGTCGCATATCCCTCGCTCACGAGCCGCTCGAACGCCTGCAGCACCGTGGTGCGCGAGACGCCGAGGTCCTGCGACAGCGCACGCGTCGACGGGAGCCGCGTTCCCGGCGCGAAGACGCCATCGAGAATCGCGCTGCGAAAGGTCGAGTAGAGCTGGCGATGCATCGCCTCTCCGCCATCACGCTGCAGCGCGAGGTGGGGCGTCAGGGCATCCGCGACACGGGCACGAGCCATGGCTGAACCAGTGATAATGGTCTGATCGTACTTCCAACTAATGGCCCTACAGGTAATGCCATCCAA
>JBDSHG010000024.1:0-76621 GCA_039918615.1 Gemmatimonadaceae bacterium
CCGTTGCGCTGCTCGATTCCACGATTGCACAGACAGAGCTTCGCGAAGCGCGGGCGAGCCGCTGGCCCAGAGTGTCGCTGGAGAGCAGCGCCAACTTCGGTGGCCCGCTCGCGTACACGACATCACAGGGATTACTGCAGATCGTTGGAAGCGATACGCTTTACTCGGGCGGATTGCGGCGCGCCAACCTGCGCGCGACCCAATATCGGATTCAGTTTGCGGGCGCGGGCTATCGAATTGCTCAAAAGGATGTGGATCTCGACGTACGACTGCGATTCGCCGAAGTTCTGCGGGCGGAGGAAGGAATTGCGATCCGTATGCAGGGAATCGAGCGCTTGCGCAACTATCTCGCACACATCGAGGCGCGCCAGGCCGCCGGGCAACCGGTCGGCAGCGATGTCCTGACGTCGCAGGTCCGCCTCGGACGGGAAGAGGCAACCCTTGTCGACGGTAGGCGAGCACTCGACGAGGCGCGCTTCGAGCTGAATGACCTCATGGGCCGTGATCCGCGATCACCACTGACTCTTGTGCAGCTGGCTACTCCTTCGCCACCGGTTTCAGTCGCCGATTCGCCGTGGCTCGCATCGCCGGAAATGAGACGGGCAACGCTGAACAATCTGATTATCCAGGCTGGCTTCGCGGCTATACTCTCGGAACGCAGACCGCAACTCTCGATGTCGGCCAACCTTGGGGTCCTTCCCACATTCGGTTCCACCAATCCCGGCACCGGTCCCTTCAGCGGCAGCGGATTCGGTGGCGCGCTCACGTTTTCGCTCTCATGGCCTCTCCTGGACGCCGGCGTTTTTCGCTCTCGACTCGAGCGCGCGAATCTGCTGACGCAGCAGGCACGCGGCGCCGCGGCAGTCGTGCGACGGCAGTCGCAATTGTCGTGGCAACTCGCCGATGTTCAGCGAACGCGAGTCTACGAGCAGGTGCAGATTTGGGCCGCCAACGTGCCGCTTGCGCGCGACGCATCACTTCAAATGGAGAGCATGTACAACGGAGGAGCCGCCACTGCCCTGGAGGTGTTGGACGCCTATGCCGCGTGGGTTGATGCCAACGAGTCATACGCAGATGCCGTGCTGCATTTTCGCCAAGCCGAGGCCGCAGCGCTGCGGTGGGGAGCCCCGTGAGACATGCCGTTGCGCGGGTCCTCTGCTCGCTGTTGCTTGTCCCCGTGCTCACAGTCTGCTCGCGCGATAGGACATCGGGTGACGCGACTGCCGCGCAACGCCAAGCAGCGGACAGCGGCGCAGCTGTGGCGACTCCCGTTCATATGGCGCTCGTCAAGCGCGGAAATCTCGCCGTCACAGTGAGCGGGCCCGGTCACACGGATGCGCTCGATGTTCAAAAAGTGCGAGCCCCGTTTGCTGGCACGCTTCAATCGTTGCACGTCGTTATTGGAGACCGCGTGCAAGGGGGTGAGGAGATTGGCGCGGTGGTAAGCCAGACGAGTCAGGCGGCGCTCGCGGGAGCGCTGGTGATGCAGCGGGAGGCAAAGACCGCGATGCAGCGGAACGACGCAGAACGCGCCATCCAGCTCGCCAAACAGGCATTGGTGCAAACGGCGCTTCTCGCGCCGCGTGCCGGTGTAGTGATCTCACGGGGAGCAAGTCAGGGTGATCTGCTGAGTCCAGGAGACAGCATCATCAGCATTGCCAGCGCCAGCTCGATCGTGTTCATCGCGCACATTACGCAGAGCGATCTATCGCGCGTTCGTCCAGGGCAGAAGGCGATCGTCGATGCGCCAGGACGATCAGGCGGCGCGAGCGGCGTCGTGCATGGACTTCTGCCGGCCGATACGAGCACGCTGAGCGTGCCCGTACGCATCGACTTGCGTCCGACGGGCGCGGCCGTTCCGATCGGCTTGTTCGGGACCGCGCACATCGTCGTCGGCGAACAGACCAATGCATCCATAGTGCCGGCTGCAGCGATACTCCGGGATGATGTGAACGGCACTTCGCGCGTTGCCGTTGTCGACGGGGGTGGACACGTGCACTGGACGCTCGTGAGCATTGGCGTGCAGCAGGGAGACTCCGTTCAGATCGTGTCCCCACTGCTGGCGGCAGGCACGCGCGTGATCGTCTCCGGGCAGGTTGGACTTCCCGATTCCAGTCATGTTGTAGAAAGCACAAAGGATTCGAGCGCCATCACGTCCGAGCGATCGACCCCGGTCGTTCCTTGAAGTTCATCACGTCGGCCCGGCAGCGTGCAGTCGGGATTTTCCTGCTTCTTGCGATTCTCGCCGCTGCGGGAGCATACGAAGCCGTCGCACTGCCGTCGTCAATCTTTCCGTCAGTCACCTTCCCGCAGGTGAAGGTGATCGCGGATGTCGGCGATGAGCCTGCGGCTCAAATGATGCCCACGGTCACGCGCGTCATCGAGGAGGCGATTCTTCGCGTGCCGGGAATCGTCCTCGTGCGCTCGACGACGTCGCGTGGATCATCGGAGCTGTCTGCGGGATTTACGTGGAATACAGACATGCAAACGGCGCTCAACCGCGTTCAGGCCGAGACGCAACGGATTCGGCCCGATCTGCCGCCGCAAGCCCGTATAGACGTTGAGTGGATGAACACCGCGACCTTCCCGATTCAAGGCTATGCGCTTTCGTCGGCAACGCTGACCCAGGCGCAGCTCTGGGACCTTGCGCAGTTCACGCTCAAGCCCGCACTCGTGCGCATTCCCGGCGTCGCACAAGTGCAGATCCAGGGCGGCCGGCAGCGCGAATTTCAGGTGCACCTCAATCGCGCTGCCTTGATCGGTCGACATCTCGCCGTGTCGGACGTCGTGCAGGCGCTCTCCGCCAGCAATGATGTCGTGTCGACGGGACTTAGCGAGCAGAACCACGAGCTCTATCTCACTCTCGTCACTGGCCGCGTCAGCGGCCTGGACTCGCTCGCGCAGATCGCCGTTCCCGTTCCAGGAGGGACTCCAGCCACACTCGCTGACCTCGGGACGGTTCTCGTCGCCGACGCTGTCTCGTATGTACGGACGAGCGCCGACGGTCACAGCGCGGTGCTCTTGAACATCGTGCGCCAGCCATCGGCCAACACTGTCGCCATCGCCAACGGCATCGAGCGCCTCTTCAAGGAACAACCCGACCTGCTCCCCAAGGGAGTGGAATGGAGCAATTTTTATGATCAGGCGAAATTCGTCTCCGACTCGGTACGAGGTGCGCGTGATGCAATCATCATCGGGGTCGTACTTGCCGGCTTGGTGTTACTGCTCTTTCTGCGCAACTGGAGATTCACGCTGATTGCCGTGGCCGCGATTCCGATCACGGTGGCAGTGGTAGGGCTCGCGCTCGGCATTGCGGGACAGACGATCAATCTCATGACGCTGGCCGGCATTGCGGCATCGCTCGGCCTCATCGCCGACGATGCGATCGTGGTGATCGAGAACATCGATACGCATCACAGAGAAGGCACGTCGAAGGATCCAACTGAGAGTGGTGCAGGCCAGCTCCGGCCTGCGCTCATCGGGTCGAGCCTTTCCACGATCGTGATTCTTCTGCCGTTCGCCCTGCTCACGGGCGTGGTGGGAGCCTTTTTCAAGCCGCTCGCACTGACCATGGCGCTGGCGCTCGTGATTTCTTTCATCGTCGCCCTCATTGCCGTTCCGGTCGCGGTCAGTCTCCTGCGACGGAAGGACTCGAAGCGCACTGGCCCGGAAGCCTCTCTTGCCGGCGTCGTCGACACGATGCCGGTGACCACGGCGATGTCTCAGCAAGCCACGACGATTGCGCCCGACGGCGAGCGAATTTCGGAGGAAACTCCCACGTCGATCTGGGCGCAGGTGAAGGGCGCGCTCTCGTCGGCAAGCGCGGGGGCGAACCGGGGGTATCGCGCAGTCATCGACCAATTTCTTCGCCGTGGTGCGATTGCCCCCATCGTCACACTGGTGCTTCTGGCGACGACTTACGTCTTGTACGGACGCATCGGCACGGATTTCCTGCCCAGTATGGATGAGGGCTCGATCATCCTGGACTACTGGACTCCTCCGGGGACATCGCTCTCCGAAACCGATGAAATGCTGCGCGTAGCCGAGCGCGTGATCGACTCGGTCCCCGATGTCGAAAGCTATTCCCGTCGCACGGGCACGCAGCTTGGCTTCTTCATAACGGAGCCCAATCGCGGGGACTACGTGATCAAGCTCAAGCCGCTCAAGCAGCGCCGGGGAGTCGACGAGATCATCGATGAACTGCGAACGAAAATCGGAAATGTCGAGCCTGCCATTCACACGGACTTCGGGCAGTTGCTCGAGGATAACATCGGCGATCTGACTGGTGGAACGCCTCAGCCGATCGACGTCAAGATATTCGGTGACGATCCTACATTGCTCGCCCAAAAGGCCGATCAGGTCGCGAAGCTACTCGGCAAAGTGCCGGGGGTCGAGGATGTGTTCAACGGCATCGTAATCGCGGGGCCAGCGCTTTCGGTCCAGGTGAATGCTGTGGCGGCCGCTCGCTTCGGCCTGAATACCCAGATGGTTGCGGCAGAGGTAGAGCCGGCGATCACCGGAAGCGTTGCAGGGCAGATCCGCGTCGGTGACCGGATGTACGACTTACGCGTGTTCGCGCCGGCCGAAGGTCCACTTCCGGCGCTGAAGATCCGCGCCGCTCCGCCCTCGACGTCACTCATTCCCCTATCGGCGCTCGCTTCCGTCTCGACGGGCGCGCCCGAAGCCGAGATTGATCGCGAGAATCTGAAAACCTATGTGGGTGTTACCGCACGACTCTCCGGCCGCGACCTCGGAAGCGCCATGAATGACATCCGGTCACGCATCGCGCACGAGCTGCAGCTCCCGCCCGGCATGCACATCGATTACGGCGGACTCTATCAGCAGCAGCAGCAGTCCTTTCTCAGTCTGTTTTACGTCCTGCTTTCAGGATTGCTTCTCGTCTCCGTCGTTGTTCTTTTCGAATTCGCAGACTGGCGTGCGCCTATCGTTACGTCGCTGTGCGCGATGGCGGGACTGGCAGGTGTATTGGCCGCGCTGTTACTCACCGGGCAGACGCTCAACATATCGAGCTACGTGGGAGCGATCATGATGGTGGGAATCGTCGGCGAGAATGCGATCTTCGTCATCCACGAGGCCCAGCTTGCCCTCCGGGCAGGGCACACAGTGCGAGATTCGTGGGCAGAAGCAGCCGAGCGCCGCGTGAGGCCTGTCGCCATGACAATTCTCGCAACCGCATTTGCGTTGGCTCCCCTGGCGTTGGCAGTCGGGCAAGGCTCCCAGCTTATGCAGCCGCTCGCGATCGCGGTGATTGGCGGCTTCGTGCTCTCCGGTCCGATCGTGTTGCTGGTTTTGCCGGGACTGTATTGCTTGCTGGATCCGCACGGCAAGCTTGGGGAAAGCTAGTCGGCTGCGCGATGCCCTCGTGTCAAGTGGAACGGGGATGCTCCTCCCGGTTCTGCACGGGAAAAGTGACGGCCACTCGTGTTCCACGGTCAGCCGCCGGTTCGAGCACGATTTGCGCGCCATGCGCGTCCGCTATCCATTTGGCGATGGCGAGACCAAGTCCCGCGCCCGAAGTGGTTCCGCGCACGGACTCGGCGCGATAGAAGCGATCAAAGACGCGCCCGACGTCTGCTTCCACGATTCCCACTCCGTCGTCTACTACCGAGAACGTCGCGCCTTCAGCGGCAACACGTACGGCGATCACCACCGATCCGCCACACTCGCTGAACTTGATGGCGTTGTCCAGCACGATCAGCGCGAGCTGGCGAAGGAGCGTCGGATCGCCCTCAATCACCGCCTCCTCAGCCTCCTCCACATGCAGCGTGACGCCGCGCCTTGCCGCGATCCACCCTGCGGTCGCTACACTCTCGAGCGCAATCTCATCGAGCTGTACACGCGCGGAAACAACCGCACGCTCACCTGCATCGGCACGTGCGAGCATGAAGAGATCGTTGATTAGCAACGACAACCGCTCGACTTCACCACGAAGCTCGGTCAACGCGTGTTCGTAGGCCGCGGCCTCGCGCGGCTGTTCGAGCGTTACGTCAACGCGGCTCCGAATCACGGCGACCGGCGTACGAAGCTCGTGCGCGGCGTCGGCAATGAAGCGGCGCATCTGCTCCATGGAGTGCTCGAGGGGCACGATCGATTGTCTGGCGAGAATCCAACCGCCTGCTGCGACGAGGATCAACCCGAACGCTCCCAGCCCACCGACCAGGGCTACCAGGGTAGAGTATCGGTCATCTGTCAGATCGCGATCCACGACGGCCGCGGCCACAAATGTCTTTCCCCCCCTCGTCACAAATCGCTCCGCGTATGCCTGAAGTGTTTGGTCGCCAGTAGCTTCCCATCGATTTGTCGCGAACGAGTTCGCCGCCGCGCTCCGGGCGAGCTCACGGAGCGTGCTGTCCGCGTTCCCCGGCACGAGCGAGTTGCCTTCGGGATCGAACAGGTAGAGTCTGCGCCCCGGGAGCTGGAGCTTCCTGACCGCGTCGATCGACCCGCTTCTTGGCGACCGTCCGTCAGCCTCGCCGTTGTTCGCCGCGTTCGCGATGTCCAGCGTCGCTTCACGGAGCGAGGATTCGAGGTCGGCGGAGACACCGTGCACCAATCCTGCGAACAGCAAAGCGCCAAGGGCGACCAATACCACTGCGAAGGTGCCGACGTACCAAGCGGTCAGCCGGAGACGGAGCCGCCGAAGCGACCGCGTCGTGGAGGAGGCTGGAGTAGCACGGCGCACGGCCGGATCAGCCGCGGGGTTCACAGTCCGAAGCGGTAGCCGGCGCCGCGAACCGTGTGGATGAGCCTGGGATCGAATTCATCATCGATCTTGCGGCGGAGCCGGCGCACGAGCACCTCGAGCACGTTCGTGAACGGATCGTGGTTCTCATCCCAGACGTGCGCCGTGATCGATGCGCGGTCGACGACGACGCCCACGTGCGTAACGAAGAACTCGAGCAGCGCGAATTCCTTCGCGGTGAGCCGGATCAGCGCGCCGTTGCGCGAGACCGCGCGCGAAGCGAGATCGACGTAGAGATTCGCGATCCGGTGCTCGGCCGGCGCGATCGCAGGCTGCCGTCGCGCGAGCGCGCGCACGCGCGCGACGAGCTCGCGGAATGCGAAGGGCTTGATGAGGTAGTCATCGGCGCCGGACTCGAGCCCACTCACGCGATCGTCGACCGCGTCGCGCGCGGTGAGCATGAGGATAGGCGTCGTCACGCCATGCGCACGAATCCATGCGCACAGATCGAATCCCGAGCCGTCGGGAAGCATCACGTCGAGAACGATGACGTCGAAGTGGCCGAGCTCCGCGCGCTCGCGTCCGACTTGTACGTTCGCCGCCACCTGCACCTCGACGCGCTGCTCGCGCATCCCCGAGACGATGATGTCGGCGAGCGAGCGGTCGTCCTCCACGAGAAGTACGCGCATGGAGGGAAAGCTACGCAGCCGCCCGCTGCGTCGTTATTGCCCGTACACCAGAAGGACGAAGCTGTTGGGGAGGATCGGCGGCCGCTTGCGTGGATTCTCCGGCGTCGCCTGCTCCGGTGCCGCTCCGAATCGCGCCGTTACGGTGAACAGCCGGTGCGAGGCTGGGTCGAGCTCCATCGTGCGCGTGCCCGGCGACGTCGAGATGGTCTGCACCACGGAGAAGTTGCCGGGGCTGCGTTCCCTCGCGACGGTGATCGAGCCTTCGCCGTTCGAGGAGAACGCGAGACCGGTGACGGGATCGTAGCGGTTCGCATCCACGCCGCTGCCGATCGGAATCGTCGCGACGACTTTCCCCGTTTGATAGTCCGAAACGGCCATCATCTTGTTCTCGCACCCGCTGAACAGCCGGTGGTGCGCGACATCGATCGCGAGCCCCGACGGCGATTCGCACGGCGCCAGCGCCCAATGGCGAGTGACGCGGTTGTGCTTCGTGTCGATCTCCACGATCGCGCTGCTGTCCTCGAGGTTCACGAAGACCGTTCCCATTCCATCCGATGCGCCGAACTCGGGACGGCCGCCGAGCGGGATCGTGGCGATGACGGCGCCAGTGCTGCCATCGATGACGCTTGCGCTGTTCGCCGCCCCATTGAGCGAGAACACGTGCGACGAACCCTCGTCGAAGATCAGCCCGTCCGCGCCGGCGCTCCCTTTCGCCGTAGCGAGCACCTTCAAAGTCGCGAGATCGAACATCGTGACGGAGCTGTCACCGCTGCCCGTCACGAATCCGTGGCTCGTGTGATAGTCGAAGGCGACGCCGTGCGTGCGATGCAGCCCGGTGATCTCGCTGAGCAGCTTTCCGGATTTCTCGTCGATCACCATCACCCGGTCGCCGCGCGCCACGAAGACCCGATGGTACGCCGTGTCGAGCGCGAGGTAATCCCACCCGCCGTCGCCGCCGAGCGTGTGCGCGGCGATCAGGTGATATGGCGCGGCGGCGTTCTGCGCCGCGACCGGCATCGCCAGAATGGTGGCGCTGGCGATGCCGGCTGAGAGACGAAAGGCGCGGCGCCCGAGGGAGGATGGAGCGATCGGCATGCGAGTCGGATCGGATGGTGAGGTGAGCGCCCTTGGTCGCGCCCGCGCGAATGTGCGGCTCGGATCGAAGCTACCCCGCTAATCTGTCCGTCGGGTTACAGTAAGAACACCGGACACGACAATGCATTCGAGGTCCTCGGTCTCGCTACTTTTCTCCCTCACACAGTCGCTCACTCACGCGGGGAATTCCATGCAGGGGATGTCGGCACGCGTCGTTGTAATCGCAGCGCTCTCACTCGTTATCCCGCCGGGCGCGCGTGCGCAGGCCGCCGACACCACGCACAAATTCTCCGGCAGCGGCGAGTTCGGCCTCGTGAATGCCGCCGGCAATACCGAAGTCACGACTCTCAACTTCGGCGAGCAGCTCTCGTATGCGCCGACCAAGCTGTTCCACTTTATGCAGACGGCGAGCATCGTCTACGGAAAGACCGACGGCGTCGAGTCCGCCAGCCTCTGGCAGGGGAACCTCCGTGGCGACCGCGACCTCGGCAATCGATGGGGCGCGTACGCGCTGCTCGAGTTCGATCGCAATACCTTCGCCGGCATCGACCGCCGCTTTCAGGAGGGGGTGGGCGCGCTCTAT
Source organism: Gemmatimonadaceae bacterium (assembly GCA_039918615.1). GTDB lineage: Bacteria > Gemmatimonadota > Gemmatimonadetes > Gemmatimonadales > Gemmatimonadaceae > FEN-1250. The sequence goes on from JBDSHG010000024.1 coordinate 9,071, forward strand.
CATCCGGTCCGCACGGCAACCGACACGCTGAGCGCGGAGCTCGGCGTCGGGCTCGTCGAGCAGCGCTCGACATCGGGCTCGAGCACCACGCAGCCAATCGGGCGCATCGCGGGGGTCTATCGTCGCAGCTTCGCGCCGAAGGCGTACGGCGAGGAGCAGCTCGAGATTCTTCCCGATCTGCAAGTGGGGAAGCAGCTTCGCATCAACTCGGCGACGTCGGTCGTCGCACCGCTCTTCAGGAATCTCGCGCTCAAGGCGAGCTACGTCGTCAACTTCGACAACGATCCGGAGCCGGGCCGTCGCAAAACCGATCGCTTTCTGACAACGGGCGTGCAGCTTTCCTTCTGATTTGCCGGAACGCCCCTTGCCTTACAGCTGCTGACGACGCTTCACCATCACACTCGAACGGATACGAACCAATGGCACTCTCCGCCGCTCAACTCAAGCATTTCGAAAAGCGACTCCTGGAAGAACGCGCCGCGCTGCAACAGGAGTTGCAACGTTACACGGGCGCCGAGGCGGCGGACGATGAGCAGGAACAGTCCGGCGATCTGAGCAAGGTGCCGTTCCACCCTGCGGATCTCGGAACCGACACGATCGACCAGGAGATCGAAGCGTCGAATGCGACGCGCGAGTCCGTGGAGCTCGCCGAGATCGACGCGGCGCTGCAGCGGCTCTACGAGACGCCGGAAAAGTTCGGGATGGATGAGAACACGAACACGCCGATCTCGCTGGAGCGGCTCGAGATCATTCCGTGGGCGCGCGCCGGAATGCAGGGACGAAAGTAGTCGCTACTGATTCGCCGGCGCGGCATCCCACTTGAGGACCGCTCCCTTCTGGCCCGGCTTCACGTCGATCGGCGCGCCCAGCATGGCGCCGACGGTGCTTCGCGCGGCGATCGTGACGGTGCCCGCGCTCGAAAGGGTGAGCGTCGGATTGCCGATGAACATCGTGGTGCCCCCGATGTAGATCCGGCGGGCGTGTCCGCCGCACATCGTGTGCGCGTCCTTCCCGGCGACCAGCTCTGCGTGGAGATCGCCCTCGGGCGCGCTGTTGACGTTGATCGTCACCTGCGACGAGTGATTCGCCGCATCGCCATTCACGATGAGATCCACGCGCGCGCCCGCGCCCGCATCCCCGGCCTCGGCGCCGCAGAATCCAGCGAGCATGATCATGGCGCTGTCGCCCATCATCATCCCCATCTGCGGGCCCGGCTTGGGCGCCGGAAGGGGCGCAACGGCGACGGCAGGGCGCGCCGAGCCGCTGTCGGCGGGAACTGCGGGAGCCTCCTTCGAGCATCCGGCGGTGAAGAGCGCGACGACGACGGGGAACGACAGACGGACGGGAAGTTGCGCGCGCATTGGGGCTCCGGTTGGAGAGTCGGGTGGGAAGGTACGCAATTGGGAGGGGAAAGGGCCAGTTGCCGTTCGCGTGATTCGACGCAATTGGACCACGCAACGGTGGACTTCTTCGCGAAGGAATCTTTGCGCTGGCAGAGGTACTAAGGAAATCCTTGCGTTCGACGCTCCCGGATTTAGCATAGGGCCCATTACTAGCGGCCTCATCCCCCATGCGAGGTGCAGATGCGTCGTCCCGGATTTGCACGGCCCATCATTGCGGTCCTTTGTGCGCTGGTCGGTGCCACGAGTGTGCTCGCGCAGACGTCCAGCGACTTGTGCAGCGCGCCGCAGATGAAGACCGAGAAGTGGAAGTCCCGGCCTGAGAATGGGGGGATGACTCTGCTTCTGCCGCCGGGCTTCGGCGCAACAGGCATCGGCGGCGGCGTCGAGGAATCGGGTGCGCACTATTATCAAAATGGCGAGCACCGGACCATCGTCGTCGGCTTCGGTCCTGGGCTGCAGTCGCTGATGCGCTTCACGAACGTGTCCGAAAAGGGGGAGTGCGAGACGACGATCGCGGGTCGCCGCGTCTCCATCATCGTCTACAACTGGGTCGTCGAAGACCAGCTGTTATCATCGTCCGGAAACGCCGGCGCGCACTTCGCGGCGGTTGCCCGGTATTACCCGAGCGGGTCGCAGCGCGAGGTGTACATCGCGTTCATCTCGAACGTCGCGTCCGAGCTCAAGTACTTCAAGCCGATATTCTGGGCGGTGACGTTCGACGGCTCGCCTGCAGTGGCATCGGCGTCGCCGTCGTCCGCGCCATCGGCCGGTGTCGCGAACATCTCCGACATGCATCCCGCTGCCGCTGCTCCACCGGCACCACTGCAGAGCTGCATCATCGCCGAGCAGCCGGCCGGAACGGCCGCTACCAGCACGGTCGTCGATAGCGCAGCGGTGCAGACGCAGCTTGGCGGCAAGGCGGAGATTCCGAACGGCTACGAGCTGATGATGGTGCAGTACGCCGCGACCGGTGCGTTCAGCGGCGTGAAGGTCGCACAAACGAACTTCGATGACGCGACCCAGCACGAGCTCGCGGCGGCGCTTGGACCCAACGTGAAGGCGCACGACGCTGGGGTTCCCGCATCACTCATGCTCCGCGTCGATGCATCGATGCGGGGGCTGCACTATACGGCGCTGCCGGCGGGGTCCTGCACGCCATAGCATCTCGCCCGATGTCACCGGATGCAAAAAAGGCCGGCCCAATTCAGGGCCGGCCTTTTTGCTTTCGAGTGTCGCCTACGAACTACCGCGCGTAGAACTCGACGATCGCGGCCTCGTTCACGATGAACGGAATGTCCGCGCGCGCGGGCGAACCGATCACGCGGCCCGTGAACTTGTCGTCGGGATCGAGCGCGAGGTAGCCCGGTATCCGAACCTGCGGACCACGCGTCACCGACTCCAGCACGCCGACACGCTCACGAATCTTCCCCTCTGGCAGCGAAATCGTCTCGCCCACGTCGGCCAGGAAGCTCGCACGATCGACCTTCTTGCCGTTCACGCGAATGTGCCCATGCGAGACCAGCTGGCGAGCAGCGGGGATCGTGGGAGCGAAGCCGAGGCGGAAGACGACGTTGTCCAGCCGACGCTCGAGGAGCGCGAGCAGATTGTCGCCCGTCTTGCCCGGGAGGCGCTGCGCTTCCGCGAAGTAGCGGCGGAGCTGCGTCTCGGTGACCCCGTAGTTGAAGCGGACCTTCTGCTTCTCCTCGAGGAGGCGGCGGAACATGCTGGTCTTCCGGCGCTTGGAACCCGTGGGGCCGTGCTGGCCGGGCGGATACGGACGGCGCTCGCCATCCTTGCGGGTAAGACCGGGGAGCTGAACGCCCAGGCGTCGAATGACCCTGAGACGGGGACCGCGAATCGGCATTGAGGAGCGACTGAGTAGTGAAAAGGGCAAACGCGTACAACTTCGAATGATAACTCATTACAGGGCGTCGGGCAACTCGTTCCACGCTGCCCGTCCGCCCGTCTTCGCGCTGCCCGTTTGCCGTCTAGCGACAATCCCTGGGAGCGCTGCGAACTGTACCCGTGAACGTGCGTGAAGCCATTCAAATGCGACTCGTACCACGCGACCGTCGGACCCATCGTGGGATTGTTCGTCGGGGAATTGTTGATCGAATAGTCGTTCCCCTGCATCTTGCTCGTGCAGATCACTCCGTCGGGCATTTTCGTGGGCGCGTTTCCGAGCATGCCAACGGTCGCGGGGCTCAGCGCGAGTCCCGTGAGCAGATCGCTCGTCAGCGTTTTTCCTTGTGCCGATGCGCTCGTCGACGCCAGAGCGACCATCGCCAGCAGTTTGCAGATGTTTTTCATCTTCTCGCCTTTCGCCGCAGTGTGAGCACGCGGTGTCGGTACGAGAGCAAATCTCTTCGATACACGTTACTTCAGTGTTATCGCGCCGTTTGTTGGGCTAGGCCTTCGCTGGTTTCGCGCAAATCTCCTGCGCAACTACGAAACGCTATCCGCCACCGCCACACTCCGATCATCCGTCAACACCCGCCTCGCCCCTCGCCACCGCTTTACTCCGGCGACCTTTGGATTCATCAGATCCGTCTCGATCACCTCGTGCGCCTTCGTGCTCGCGTGGACGATCCGCCCATTTCCCACGTAGATCCCGATGTGCGACACGGCGCCCTTCGTACCGCGACCGAAAGTCACAAGATCGCCGGGGAGCAGTTGCGACGTGTCCGCAGGCACCTCGACGCCCGCGAAGGCCTGCTTCGCAGCAGTGCGCGGAACCACAATGTGAAGCGCGGCAACAATATAGCGAACCAGACCGCTGCAGTCGAAACCCCGCGCTGGCGTCTCACCACCGTGCACGTACTTCCTGCCAACCTGCGCCCGTGCAAGCGATACCAGGCTGTCCCGGAGCGTCATCGCCGAGGCGCTGAAGGCCGCAAACGGCTTCGGGGCGCCGAGCGCCTTCGCGTCGTACGCCGGTGCCTCGCGCGCGCCATCCTGCGCCCACGCCGCCACCGGCACGACGAGCAGCGCACAGCCCACGGCCACGAGCCGGAGCGTGCGAGTCATCCAAAGGGCACCACGTGAATGGAAGAGCACGCTAGAGTCATTCATACGAGAACACGACGAGCCGCCCCGAGGCGCAGCAACGCTGCAAATCGAGTGGCAAAATGTGCCGGTGAAGCTTCGAAAATGCTAACGCTTCCGCCTGGTTCGGGCAACCAAGGCCGTCGACACCTGTCCGTGATTGAGCATCGCCACGAAAGTGACTCCGCCGACGATATTCCCCATCACGGCGGGCAGAATGCACATCCCTGCCGCCGCCCACGTTGCGTGGCCACTCGCCGCCACGAAAAAGACCTCGACGCTCCCGGCGATCGAGTGGCGGAAGTTGAGCGCCGCGATCGGCGCCGTCGTCAGCCAGATCAGAAAGATTTGCGCCCCGGTGTGCGAAGTCGCCGCCACCAGCCATGCCGTCAGCGCGATCAGCCACCCCGCGAAGATCGCAAGGTAGAAGTGTTCCCCGAAGCTCCCATTGAAAAGCGTCCCACCGAGGGCGAGCATGCTCTCCCGCACGGCCGGTGTCACCACCGCGGTGTTGGCGAAGAGCGCCCCGAAGGCCGCCGATCCCGCCATGTTCCCCCCGAGGACGATCGCCCACAGCCGGAGCATCTTCGCCACCGTCTCCCGCGACGGATGCGCCAGCACCGGGATCACGGGCTCCAGCGTGTTCTCGGTGAACAGCTGGCTGCGCCCGATGATCACGAGGATGAAGCCCATCGGATAGACCGCCGCGGCTATCGCCTGGCGGTATTCCGGCGCCACGAGCGTCGCCGCATACGCGCCACCCACGAAGCTCCATCCGATCGTGAGCCCGGCCGTGACCGCGGACCACAGGAGATCCCACGCCGGGCGGCTCATCTCCTCCTTCGCCGCCTGCAGCACGTTGTCGTGAATCTCCTGAGCCGACAGACGCGTACCGACTTCGGGTCCGACGGGGGCATTCGACGCGACGCCAGCCACTCCGCCGCGGCGGGGAGAGCGATTTTCCGTGGTCACCATGCATCCCGTGCAAGAGAAGTGAATCGACGAAGCACCACGGAAGAGTCATGCCCCGCTCGGCCGCCGCGCCCTGCGAATAACTTGCGGCCCAGTCCGTATGACCGTAGTCTAGAGCACAATGATCGAGATACTCCTCGAGGGCCTCCTGTTCGTCGCCTCCATCGCGACGATCGCGGCCCTCGTTTTTTACGTCACACGAAAGTCCACATCGCTCGGCCTTCGCGCGCAACAGAACGAGAATCGGCTCTCGATCGAGCGCGAGGCGGAGCTGGTCTGTCCGATCCACGGCGAGCACACCGAAGAGCAGCTCGTGCGCCTCGAGAGCGGCGAGCGCATCTGCCCCGAATGCTTTCGAGAAGCCATGAAAGGAATCGTCGACTAACGCACCTCCCGGAGCTCACGACATGGACACCGATCGGCCCCGCCTTCCCGCCTCACTGCGCCTGGTCTTCATCGGACTCGGCGTCCTCGCCCTGCTCATCCTCGCGATGACCAGCACGACGTACGTGAACCCCGGCCACGTCGGCATCATCATCCACCGCACCGGCGGCGGGGTCGACGCCACGCCGTATGGTCCCGGACTCCACATGCGCAACCCGCTCACGACGGGCGTCCAGGAGTATCCCACCTTCATGCAGACTCTCGTCCTCACGAAAGCCGGCACCGAGGGCTCTTCGAACAACGACGAGATCAACGTCAACAGCGTCGAAGGACAGCCGCTCTCGCTCGACGTCTCGATGTCGTTCGAGCTCGATCCGCGCATGGTGCCCGCGCTCTACTCGACCTTCCGCTCGGACGTCATGACGATCGAGCACACCTACGTGAAGCAGGCGATCCGGCAGGCGCTGCAGGAGATCGTCGGCAACGAGGCGATCGCCGACATCATCGGCCCGAAGAAGGCCGAGGTCACGGGGCGCGTCGAAAAGCTCATCGCATCGCGTCTCAGCCAGTACGGCATCGTCGTGAAGCAGTTCACGATCAACGAGCTCCGCGCACCGCCGGCGGTCATCGAAGCGATCAACCAGAAGAACGTGATGCAGCAGCAGTCGCTCACGGCCGAGAATGAGCTGCAGAAGAACAAGTTCCAGGCGCAGGGCGATTCGATCAAAGGAGCGGGCCGCGCGAAGGCGATTCTAGCCGAGGCCGAGGCGCAGGCGAAGGCGAACATTCTCCTCGCGCAGAGCATCACGGCGACGCTCGTCTCGTACGAGATGGCCAAGCGCTGGGACGGCAAGATGCCGCAGGTAACGGGCGGGGCCACGCCCTTGATCCAGATGCCGAAGCCGTAGCTCCGGGGAACGAATCATGCGAAAGCCCGTCGCATGGCACCGGCGCATCGCTCACGCGACGCCGCTCGAAAGGTATTGGTCGAGCGGTTCGGGCATGAAGATTTTCAGGAAGGACAGTGGGAGTCGATCGAGGCGCTGCTCGCGGGCCGCGACGCTCTCGTCGTCATGCCTACCGGCAGCGGCAAGTCGCTCGTCTACCAGCTTCCCGCGCTGATGCTTCCGGGGCTGACGGTGATCGTGAGCCCGCTCATCGCACTGATGAAAGACCAGCAGGACAAGCTCGCCTCGCACGGCGTGGATGCGCTCGCGATGCACTCGCATCTGTCTACGTCCGAAGCGCGCGACACGCAGCAGAAGATGGAAGATGGAACGGGCGAGATTCTCTATCTCACCCCTGAGCGCTTCAAGGACCGCGACTTCTTCGAACGGCTGCTCACTCGCAAGGTGAGTCTCTTCGTCATCGATGAGGCGCATTGCGTGAGCCAATGGGGACACGACTTCCGCCCCGACTATCTCGTGCTTGGATCCATCGCGAAACGACTCGGCAGCCCGCCGATCCTCGCCCTCACCGCCACCGCCACCGCCACGGTGCGCAAGGACATCGTTCGCCAGCTCGGCATGCGCGACCCGCACATCACGATCACGGGCTTCGCGCGCCCCAACCTGCGCTTCGAGATCTCCCGCACGGTGAACCAGCAGGTGAAGGATGCAGAGCTCGAGCGCATCCTCGAGAACACGCCGGGAAGCTGCATCATCTACGTCGCCACGATCAAGGAAGCCGAGCGGCTGTACGAGGCGTTTCGCGAGAAGCATCCAGTCGGCATCTATCACGGGAAGATGCCTGCCGCCGATCGCAAACAGATGCAGGACGCATTCATGGCCGACGAGATCGTCGCAATGATCGCGACCAACGCCTTCGGACTGGGCATCGACAAGCACGATCTGCGCTTTATCGTCCACTATAACTTCCCAGGATCGATCGAGGCGTACTATCAGGAAGCCGGGCGCGCGGGGCGCGACGGCGAACCGGCGACGTGCACGCTGCTCTATCGCGTCGAGGATCGCCGCATCCAGTCATATTTCCTCGGCGGCAAGTACCCCGAGGTGCAGGAGGCTGCTCGCGTCGCGCTCGTGCTCGAGACCTATCCCATGCTCGTGCCCGTCACGCTCACCGAGCTCGCGAATCGTGCGGATGTGCCTGCACGCAAGGCGCGCATCTCGCTGATCCTGCTGAAGCGTCACGGGCTCGTGCGTGAGCATCGCGGCGGAAGCTGGGAGCGACTCGCGGACCATCTTACGGCCGTCGACCTGAGCGCGGATCTGCACTCGTACGAGGAACGGCGCGAGAGCGATCGTCGCGCGCTCGAGACGATGATCGAGTATGCGCAGACGGCGCGTTGCCGTACGCGCTTTATCCTCGAGTATTTCGGTGAGCAGGTAGAGGCGGAGTGGCGCTGCCACAACTGTGATGCGTGCGACGCGATCGACGCGTGGACGGACGCCGATCCCGCGCTGGAGCGCGGACGGCTCGCTACTCGGTCGGCGTAGCGATTGGTGCGGGTGGCTCGGGCGCGGATGGCGACAGGGGCGCGATCGCGCAGTGATCGCCACATCCGAACCGATAGCGGTTCCGCGCGAAGATGCGATAGCCCTTGTCCGCGAGCAGACCGAACGACGGCAGCCCCCAGAGCCAGCCGAGCAGCCAGCCGAAGGGGAGAATTGCGAGTAGCTGTCGAGCGGCGGCGGCCCCGCTCCACGTGCGGCCGTCCGCCGCGATCACGTACATGGACTCATCCAGCGATTCGCGCGAGATCCACGGGAATCGCGTCGTCACGGTATCGTTCTGTGAGGCGACCGCCTGGATCACGTGGCGCGAGTCCCACTTCTGCACGCGCCGCACGAGCCGGCTGCACACGTTGCACGACCCATCGTACACGAGCGTCCACGGACGGCCACCCGATTCGGGTCCCGCGCGCCTTGCGTCCGCCGTTCGCTTCGTGGTAGGCATATCGCACCTCTCTCCACTCAAGTTACCGTGCAAGAGCTCCAATCGAACACCCTGACGGAATGGATCATCGCCGTGAGCACCTTCGCTGTGGTGTTCGCGCTGATTTTCCTCGTCAGAAGCTTGATCGCGCGCCGCGCGAAGAAGCGGGCCGTTCCGCCGTCGCACCTCCAGCAGCTCTTCGACCTCACCTGCAGGCGCACGCGCCCGTACTTCATCCTCATCATCGCGCTCTGGGCGGGATCGCTGGAGCTCACGCTCAATCCGCATCACGAGCACGTCTGGCATCTCGTCGTGATGGTGGGCGTGCTGCTGCAAGCGGGCATGTGGGCGGGCGGCTGGGTGCAGTTCTGGTCGGAGCGCATCTCCGACCATCGCGCGGCGGATGCGGGAACACGGATGTCGATCAACGTCGTCGCGATCGCCGTGCGAGTGCTGCTCTGGCTGATCCTGCTCCTCGTGATCCTCGCCAACCTGGGGATCAACATCACCGCGCTGGTCACGGGGCTCGGCATCGGCGGCATCGCGATCGCGCTGGCGGTGCAGAACATCCTCGGCGATCTCTTCGCCGCGCTGTCGATCGTGCTCGACAAGCCGTTCGTGGTGGGCGACGCGATCAGTGTCGGCGACGCATCCGGAACGGTGGAGCACATCGGGCTCAAGTCGACACGACTGCGGAGCGTCACGGGTGAGCTCATCATCATCTCGAATGGCGACCTCCTCAAGAGCCGCATCCGGAACTTTCGTGGCCAGGAGAAGCGGCTGGTCATCCTTCAATTCGGAATCGCCTACGACACGGTGCCCGAGAAGCTCTCGCGCGTACCGTTGATCATCCGCGCAGCCGTCGAGAAGGAGGAGAGCGCCAACTTCGATCGCTCCAACATCACCACCTTCGGTATCTTCGCGATCCTGACCGAGACGGTCTATTCGGTGCATCGAGTGAGTTATGGTGAGTACATGAACACGCAGCAGCGCATCAATTTCGAGATCTACAAACAGCTGGGCGCCGAGGCGATCGAGATTGCGCATCAGGTCCCGGTGGTTACTGCGGCGCCGGGAGACGTGATCAAGTGATCGAGGCGTATTCCTTGCACGCGATTTCCCGCATGTCGGCAAAAGTGACATCCGGCGTCACACGTCTCGCGGTCGCGTGCATCTCGGCGCTCGTGCTCCTTGCGCCGCGCGCACACGCGCAGAGCGACGAGCACGCGCATCTCGGCATCGACCGCTTCGGCAGCTTCCTCAGCTGGGCGTGGACGGATCACGGGAAGCAGGGACACGAGTTCGGCGCGGATCTCGACATCGGCTCGATCTTCTCGCCGAAGTTCCGGCTCGCGGTAGGGCTCAACTACTTCAAGGCGGACATCGATCGGCGCGACCATCTTGGCAATCCGATCGACGGCACCTTCCACGATTTCAGCGCCCACGCGGAAGCGAGCTACGAGCTGCTGCGCATTGGCCCGTTCGGTCCGTACGTAGGCGCGGGAGTGGGCGTGCATTGGCGCGGGAGCGACATCAGCGACGACATCGATGATACCGCACGACTCTACCGGGGCGCGGTGATCGGCGCTGACTTCTTTGGCGGGACGACGCTCGCGCTCTCGAAGTCGCGCCGGTATTCGCTCTACGCGGAGGCACGTCGCGTCCAGGCGCCGCACGTCGATCGCTCGCTCGCGCGCATCGGCATCATCATTCGCTTCCGATAGCGATGAACGCGCCGCAGAGCGATCGCGAGATCTCGTTCGCGTGTGGCGACGCGATGCTCGCCGGCGTCCTCGCGATACCGACCGGAGCGAAGGGGATGGTCGTCTTCGCGCACGGAAGCGGGAGCAATCATCGGAGCTCGCGCAACGCAATAACGGCGCGTCAGCTGTACGACGCGGGCTTCGCGACGCTGCGTGCGGATCTGCTCACGCCTGAAGAAGCGGAGTTCAACGAGCGCACGGGCCAGTTTCGCTTCGATGTGAAGACCCTCGCGGAGCGCGTGCTCGCGGCGTCGGCGTTCGTCGGCACGGTGCCGGAAGCGCAGATGCTCCCGCTCGCATACTTCGGTGCGAGCACGGGCGCGGCGGCGGCGCTCACCGCCTCGTGCAAGCGCCGCGATGTGTACGCGGTGGTCTCGCGTGGCGGGCGGCCGGACCTCGCGAGTGACATCCTCCCCGATGTGAAGGCCGCGACACTGCTCATCGTCGGCGGCGCCGACGTGCCGATCATTCCGCTGAACGAGGACGCACTCAAATGCCTGGGCGGCGAGAAGGCGATCTCGATCGTCCCCGACGCGACGCATCTGTTCGCGGAGCCGGGCGCGCTGGAGATCGTCGGCAGCCTCACGGTGGACTGGCTGACGCGCTATCTCCCGAAGTCGAGCGGGTAGCGATGCTCTTCCGCGATCGAGCGGAGGCGGGAAGGTTCCTTGCCCGCGAGCTGCTCGACGCGCTGCCCGCGCTCCGCACGGAGCCCGTGACGGTGCTCGCGATCCCGCGTGGCGGAGTCGCGGTCGCCGCGCCGGTGGCCGCGCTGCTCGGAGCGCCGCTCGATGTCTTCATCGCGCGGAAGCTCGGTGCGCCGGGGCAAGAGGAGCTCGGGATCGGCGCCGTGGCAGCGGATGGCACGCGCGTGCTCGACGACACACTGGTGCAGGTGCTCCGGGTAACGGATGCATACATCGAGAAAATCACGAGGATCGAGATCGCGGAGGCGAAGCGGCGGCTCGCGCTCTTTCGTGGCACCCGTGAGCCCGCTCCGGTGCGTGGCCGCATCGTGATCCTGGTCGATGACGGACTCGCGACGGGCGGCACCGCGCGCGCGGCGCTCACGGTGCTGCGCACCGAGGCCCCATCGCGGCTGATCTTCGCGGCGCCGGTGGCGAGCATGGATGGCGCCGAGTCGCTCACGGCGATGGGGATCGCCACCGTCTTCTGCGCGGTGCCGAAACACTTCCACGGTGTCGGCGAATGGTACGAGGAGTTCGAGCAGATGCGCGACGAGGAGGTGCTCGCGCTGCTTGCTGAGGCGAGCCCTCGATAATCCTCTGGCTCGGGCGCGCACAAAAAGAGGGCCCCGTCACGGGGCCCTCTTTCATCCAGCACTTTCTATTACGAGATCGTCGAGGCAGCCACTTCGTACGTCTCGACCGTCGGCGTGCCAACCAACACTGACTCGAGTCGCCGAAGGAGATTCGGATAGACCTCGGTCTCGTACTTCGTCGCGCTCGCCGAATCCTTCCACACGCTGATCGCGGACGCGTGTCCGTCATGATACAGCGCCATCTCGGACTGAAAGCCATCCTGCTTCTTGAGCGTCGGGATCAACTCTTCCTTGAATAGGCGGCTGAGCTCGTCGCGCTTTCCCTGCTTGATCTGAAACTTCACGTTGCGGGCGGTCTGCAATATGATACCCTCCAACCTCTCGGACATGAACAAAAACATACGTTCTTACTGCTGAACTCGGTCTCCGGGACGGCACGCTGAGAGGAAAGGCGGCCACTTCGGCGACACCCTTAATTGTAACACAGGTTGCGTCATAAGTCAAGTCTTATCAACGATTTATGACTAACATGCAGGTATTGGCGGACGCGCCTTTGACCCAGGATTCATTATTACCCCCTCCTCCCGAAGCCGCCGAAACAGGGTCCGGTGGCTCACGCCCAGGGCTCGGCAGATCGCCTCCATGCCCACCGCTTTGCCCCGAGGCAAGAGCGGTTCGAGCAGAGTTACTACCCGGCCCCGGTGCCCGCTAGCGCGACGCGGGCTGCTGCTGCGTCAGACAGTGCAGTGTGCCGAGCCCCCACACGAGATCCACCGCGTGGATTCCCACCACTTCTCGCGTCGGAAAGAGCTCTGCGATCGTGTTCAGCGCCGAGCGGTCGTTGCGGTCGTTGAACGTCGGCACCAGCACCACGCCGTTCGCGATGTAGAAGTTCGCGTAGCTCGCCGGCAGCCGCTCGCCCTGCATCGTCACCGGGCGCGGGAAGGGAAGGTGCACCACACGCAGCCCGCCCGGCCACGTCTTCGCCGCAAGCGCCAACCGATGCACGTTGTCCATCGACCGCTCGTGATTCTCGTCGGCGGGATCCTCCTCCACCGCGAGCACGATCGTGCGCTCGTCCGTGAAGCGCGCGATGTCATCGACGTGACCATGGGTGTCATCGCCGACGCACCCCTCGCCGAGCCAGATCGTTCGCGTCGCGCCGAGGTAGTGCGCGAAGGCGCGCTCGTAATCGGCGCGCGACACGCCCGGATTGCGCACCTGCACCTCGGAGAGCAGCCACTCCTCCGTGACCAACATCGCGCCCGCACCATTCGTCTCGATCCCGCCACCCTCGAGCACCAGCCGCCCGCCACCAGCGGGGCGCAGCGCCTCCTCGCGCGCGAGCCCGGAGAGCTCCGCCACCTCCATCCCGATCATCTCGTCGCGCGCGAAGTTGTCGTACTTCGCCCATCCGTTGAAGCGCCAGCTCACCCAGTGCACCGCACCGCTCGGCGCCATCACCGCCGTGGGCGCCGAGTCGCGGAGCCACACGCGATCGGTACCCACCTTGTGCAGTCCGATGCGCGCGAAGTTCACCCCGTGCGCCACGAGCTGCTCGCGCGCCTCGTCCATCACCGCCTCGTCGTCGCACAGTACCTCGACGTGCTCGTGGCGGCTCAACACGCGCACGATCTCCGCGTACACCCACGGAATCGGCTCGAATTTCCCCGGCCAGTCCGGACGATGATGCGGCCACCCGATCCACGTCGCCTCGTGCGCCTCCCACTCGGCCGGCATCCGCTGCGCCGGGAAGTGTACGCCGTCGTCTCGACGCGAGTACACCGAGCTCTCCGACTCGCTCACCCGATGTAGCGATTGAGGATCGGACCGTATGCATCGATGCGGCGGTCGCGCAGAAAGGGCCAGTTGCGCCGCGTGTACTCGATCGCGCCGGGATCGATCACCGCCGTGAGGATCGCGGGCTCGGTGCCCGCTTCGGTGATGATGCGGCCATACGGATCGCACACGAATGAATGTCCGAAGAACTCGAGTCCATCGGTGCCGGGCTCGGACTCGAAGCCCACGCGATTCACTGCGGCGACGTACACGCCGTTCGCGATCGCGTGCGCGCGCTGCGCCGTGCGCCACGCGTCGGCCTGCGCCGCGCCCCACTCCTCCTTCTCCTTCGGATGCCAGCCGATCGCCGTCGGATAGAAGAGAATCTGCGCGCCCATGAGCGCCGTGATGCGCGCCGCCTCCGGATACCACTGATCCCAACAGATCAGCACGCCGATCGTCGCCACCTTCGTCTTGAACACACGGAAGCCGCTCGGTGGAATCGATTCGTCGTGCTGATAGATCTCGCCCGGCGTGAAGTAGTACTTCTCGTGGTAGAGCGGATCATCGGGGATGTGCATCTTGCGGTAGGTGCCGAGCAGCGCGCCGTCCGTGTCGATGACCGCTGCCGAATTGTGGTAGACACCGGGCCCGCGCTTCTCGAAGATCGGCACGATGATCACGACGCCGAGCTCCTTCGCGACGCGCTGCATGCGCTCGGTAACAGGACCGGGGATCGTCTCGGCGAGATCGAAGCGCTCGGCGTCCGTCACTTTGCAAAAATACGGCGCGTCGAAGAGCTCCTGCAGACAGATGATCTGCGCGCCGAGCTTCGCCGCCTCGCGAATGCCGCGCTCGCCCGCGTCGACCGCCTCGGCCGCGTTCGCCGGCACCGCCTGTTGAACGAGACCGATCGTAAATGGAGTGTCAGCCACTATTGCACTGTGTCCGTCGGTTATTCGATGATCTTGCGGAATGAGCCCGAGAGCCGCGCGAGCGATCCAGCGGGAGTGCGCATGCGCGAAGAGCCGCTCGGCGGCGGCGCGCAGATGCCGATGACGATGTCCATCACGTTCGTCGAGGTGAGGTCGGTGCGGAGCAGCGCTCCCGCCGCGTCGAGCGATGGATGCGAATCGTGCGCCGCGAGATCGGCGTCGGGCGTGCGGCCGGCTTTTTCGATCGCCCCCCACGTCTCCTTGTCGACGATGGCGCCCGCTGCATCCGTCGGACCATCACGCCCATCGGTACCGCACGCGAGCAGCGTCGATGCGCGCGCGCTCTTCGCCGTTGCCAGCTCACGCGCAGCCGCCAGCGCGAGCTCCTGGCACCGTCCACCGGCTCCGGTCGCATCGCCCATGGTAACCGTCGTTTCACCCCCCCAAAGAAGGCAGCTTTGCACTGGTCGATTGGTTAGTGGCGATGTCCCAGAGCCACAATAGCTTATAAGTGTCGACGCCAGCCTCTTGCCCACCTGGGCGGCCTCTCCAGCGAGTGCGGTGCTCAGAATTCGTGGCTCGTAGCCGAGCTCTTTGGCGCGAGCAGCCGCCGCTTCGAGAGCGACACGATTGCTGGCTATGATCTTGCGCTCGACGTTGGCGAAGATGTTGTCGCCGGGCTTTGGCGTTTCCCGGGAAGGGTCGTGCTGCACCGCGGCAACGTGATGGCGCAACGACCCGGGGATTCGATCCCATAGCTTGGCAGATTCGAGCAACGAACGGATCTCACTCGCGCTACTGGGGTCCGGCGAGCAGGGGCCCGATCCGATTGCGGCAAGATCATCGCCGATCACATCGGAGACAATGAAGTTTCGCGTGCGCGCAGAGCTCAATGCAGCAGAGAGCCGGCCTGCGCTCCAGCGAGTGAACCGTTTGCGGATGAGATTCATGGTCGCAATATCCAACCCGGAACCGAGCAGGAGCGCGAAGAGCTGCAGCATCTCTTCGGGCTTGATCGATCCATCCGGTGCGGCCACAAGACTCGTCGCGCCGCCGGAGAGCAGCACCCAGACCTCATCGTCCGGCTTCACCTGTCGCACGATTTTCCCGACGGCATCCGCTGCGGCGATCGACTTCGCGCCGGGCAAGGGATGCTCGCCCGCGACGAAATCGATGCGCGGATGGGGAGTCGGCAACACGCGCGGCGCGACGATCACGCCGCCCGCGGGCTCGAGCTTGCGCGCTGCGAGGAAGTCTACCGCGGCGATCGCCATCGGATTCGCGGCTTTCCCGATCGCGATGATCCAGATGCGTTTCTGGCCGATCTCCTTCGAGACTTTCTCGAGCGCCGCAGTCATCGCGGGCCCCGGCGCGACCGCGCGCACCGCGGCCCAGTACAGCTGGACGAGTGCCATTCTCGCATCGATCGGACGTCCCGCGGGCATCACGGCCCACTGGGGTTGGCTCGGTGTTTTCATCGATCGTAAGATTGCGGATCCGCGCGCCCCGCGCGAGTGCGACAATCCGTTCCCCAATTCGAACTGAACGAACTTTCTCTCGGAGTGTCCGATATGCCCGGTCGAAATTTTCTGTTTGTTCCTGGTCCCACCAACGTTCCCGACCGTATTCTGAATGCGATGCATCGGGCATCGGAAGACCATCGTTCTCCGGTCTTCCCGAAGCTTCCTCTCAGCATATTCCCCGACCTGAAAAAGGTGTTCCGCACGACGGAAGGGACGCCGTTCATTTTCGCCGCGACCGGCACCGGCATGTGGGAGGCTTCACTCTCGAACACCTGTAGTCCGGGCGACAAGGTGCTCGCCGTGCGCTATGGACAGTTCTGCCACCTCTTCATCGATTGCGCGCAGCGCCTTGGCCTGCAGGTAGATATCATCGATGTGCCCTGGGGAGAAGGCGCATCGCCGGAGAAGATCGAGGAGAAGCTCCGCGCCGACACGAAGCACGAGTACAAGGGCGTGCTCGTCGTGCACAACGAAACATCCACCGGCGTAACGAGCGACATTGCCGCCGTGCGCAAGGCGATCGACAACGCGAAGCACCCCGCGCTGCTCTACGTCGATGGGGTGAGCTCCATCGGCAGCCTCGAGTTCCGCATGGATGATTGGGGCGTCGATCTCGCGATCACCGGATCGCAGAAGGGCTTCATGCTCCCAGCCGGTCTCGGGCTCATCGGCGTCAGTCAGAAGGCGCTCGCACGTCGCGAGAGCGCGAAGCTCCCGCGCGTCTTCTTCGACTTCGGCGATCAGCTCAAGGCGAATGCCACCGGCTACTTCCCGTACACGCCGCCGCTCACGCTCCTCTACGGCCTGCGCGAGTCGCTCGACATGCTCCTCGAGGAAGGGCTCGATAAGGTCTACGCGCGCCACCATCGCCTTGCGGAAGGCACGCGCGGCGCGGTGAAGGCGTGGGGACTTCAGCTCTGCGCGAAGGACCCGAAGTGGAACTCCGACACGGTCTCCGCGGTCATGGTGCCCGCCGGCATCGATGGCGCGCAGGTCATCTCCACGGCATTCAAAAAGTACAACCTCGCGCTCGGCGCGGGGCTCTCTCAGATGGCCGGTAAGCTCTTCCGCATCGGGCACCTCGGCGATCTCAACGAGCTGATGTTGCTCGGCGCGATCGCGGGCGCCGAGATGGCGATGCGCGATGTCGGCATGACGCAGATCGTTCCCGGCAGCGGAGTCGGCGCGGCTTCGGAGTACTGGCGCACCGGCGGCACGACCTCATCTGCTCCTGCGGCGAAGAGCGCCGAGACGCGCAACGAGCCTGCCGTAGCCGCTCGATGAGCTTCACCCGGCACGAGCCGGCTCGCTTCCGCCTCCAGCGGAGCGAGCTGGCGGTCCCCGGCTCGCGCGTGGAGATGTTCTCCAAGGCGGCCGACGGTCCCGCGGACTTCGTCTTCCTCGATCTCGAAGACGCGGTTGCTCCCAACGATAAGGAGCAGGCGCGCCTCAACGTCATCGAGGCGCTCAAAACGATTCCCTGGCGCGCGCGAGGGAAGACGATCTCCGTGCGCATCAACGGCATCGACACACACTATATGTATCGCGACGTCGTCGACGTCATCGAGCAGGCAGGCCAGTTCGTCGACACGGTGCTCATCCCGAAGGTCGGCGTGCCGTCGGACGTGTACATGGTCGACGCGCTGCTTACGCAGATCGAGGATTCCAAAAAGCTCCCGCACCGAATCGGCATCGAAGTGCTCATCGAGACCGCGCTCGGCATGGCGAACGTCGAGGCGATCGCGCAGGCGAGCGAGCGGCTCGAGGCGATGCACTTCGGCGTCGCGGACTATGCGGCGAGCGTGCGCGCGCGCACGACGAACATCGGCGGCCTCAACCCCGACTATCCCGGCGATCAGTGGCACTTCGGCATTTCGCGGATGGTCGTCGCGTGCCGCGCCTACGGCCTTCGCGCCATCGATGGCCCCTTCGGTGACTTCAAGGATCCAGATGGCTTCAAGCTCGCCGCGCGGCGCGCCGCTGCTCTCGGATGCGAGGGAAAGTGGGCGATCCACCCGACACAGATCGATCTCGCGAACGAGCTCTTCACTCCGTCGCCGGACGAGGTCACGAAGGCGAAGCGCATTCTCGACGCGCTCGCGGAAGCAGAGGCGCAGGGACGCGGCGCAGCCTCGCTCGACGGCCGACTCATCGACGCGGCATCCGCGAAGATGGCGCAGAACATCGTCGTGATGGCTGGTGAGATTTCGAAGAAGACGGGGACGTAAGCACACCGGCTGACCGTCGCAAATTCGGCGCGGCCAGTCTACATATTTCAGCATCGACGGGCTGACACCCACACCGAGCAGTCAATGGACATTCACGAATATCAGGCGAAAGAGTTGCTGTCCGGCTTCGGTGTTGCAGTGCCGAAGGGTGGTGTCGTGTACACTCCCGATCAGGCGGTGTACCGGGCCGAGGAGATCGGTGGGGGACGCTGGGTCGTGAAGGCGCAGATCCATTCGGGTGCGCGCGGAAAGGCCGGCGGCATCAAGCTCTGCACCACAGCCGAAGAGGTGCGCGCAGCGGCGACGGAGCTGCTCGGCAAGAAGCTCGTCACGCATCAGACCGGACCCGCGGGGAAAATCGTGCATCGCCTCTACGTCGAGTCCGCGGTACCGATCAGGCGCGAGCTGTACATCGGGCTCGTGCTCGATCGGCGATCGGAGCGCGTGTGCGTCGTCGCGGCGCCGGAAGGGGGAATGGAGATCGAAGAGATCGCTGCCGCCTCGCCCGACACCATGCTCAAGGTGATGATCGAGCCCGCGGTCGGCATGCAGCCCTTTCAGGCGCGCGAGATTGCGTTTGGGCTCAAGCTCAACCCCGCCGAGATCAACCAGGCCGTCAAGGCGATTCTCGGCGCGTATCGCGCCTTCCGCGATCTCGATGCGACGATGGTCGAGATCAACCCGCTCGCGATCACGGAGAGCGGACAGGTGCTCGCGCTCGATGCGAAAATGCAGTTCGACGACAACGCCATGTTCCGCAATCCCGGCGTCGCCGAGCTGCGCGACTACGCCGAGGAAGACCCTCGCGATGCGGAGGCCGCGAAGCACGGGCTGAATTACATCGCGCTCGAGGGGGCGATCGGCTGTATCGTGAATGGCGCAGGGCTGGCCATGGCCACGATGGATATGATCACCCACGCTGGCGGCGAGCCGGCGAACTTTCTCGATATCGGCGGTGGAGCCTCTCCAGAGCGCGTTGCCGCAGCGTTTCGTCTCGTCCTCTCCGATCCTCGCGTGCGTTGCGTGCTCGTCAACATCTTCGCGGGCATCAATCGCTGCGACTGGGTAGCCGAGGGGATCATTCAGGCGGCGAAGGACGTGAACGTGCCGGTGCCGATCGTGGCGCGGCTCGCGGGAACGAACGTCGAGCAGGGACGGCAAATATTGCGCGACAGTGGACTGAGCATCATCTCCGCAGATACCCTTGCGGATGCAGCCGAGAAAGCGGTCGCTGCATTGAATGCACCAGTGGCTCGCACCATCAGGGAGAAAGTCTCGTGAGCATTCTGATCGACGAAAAGACCCGGATTCTCTTCCAGGGATTCACGGGCGACAAGTCGACCTTCCACGCGAAGGAAGCGATCGAGTACGGCACGAAGATCGTCGGCGGTGTCACTCCCGGAAAAGGCGGTGGTAAGCATCTGGGACTTCCCGTGTTCGATACAATGAAGGAAGCAGTGGCGGAGACTGGAGCGACGGCGAGCGGCATCTTCGTCCCGGCGCCGTTCTGCGCCGACGCGATCATGGAAGCCGCAGACGCCGGTATTCAGCTCATCGTCTGCATCACCGACGGCATCCCGGCTCAGGATATGATGCGCGTCAAGCGCTACATGCTTCGCTACTCGCGCGAGCGGAAGCCCACGCTGATCGGTCCGAATTGCGCCGGCGTCATCTCGCCGGGCAAAGCGATGATCGGCATCATGCCCGGCAGCATCTACACGCAGGGGCGAGTCGGCATTGTGTCTCGCTCCGGCACGCTCGGCTACGAGGCCGCGGCGCAGATGCAGGCGCTCGGCATCGGGGTGAGCACGAGCGTCGGCATCGGCGGCGATCCGATCAACGGAAGCTCGTTCGTCGACATGCTGCAGCGCTTCGAAGCCGATGACGAAACCGACGCTGTGATGATGATCGGCGAAATCGGCGGCCCGCAGGAGGCCGAGGCATCGCTGTGGGCGCGCGACAACATGTCGAAGCCGATCGTCGGCTACGTCGCCGGGCTTTCGGCGCCGCGCGGACGCCGCATGGGGCACGCCGGCGCGATCATTTCCGCATTCGGCGACAGCGCGCTCGAGAAGGCGGAGATCATGCGCAACTCGGGACTCACTGTTGCGTCGAGTCCCGCCGAGCTCGGATCGGCGATGAAGCAGGCGCTTTCGAAGCCTGCTCGTCGCGTGGTGCTTGCCTGATATGACGAAGCCCAGGGTCGTCATCACGCGGAAGATCCCGGCTGCGGCCGAGGCGCGCGCGAAGCAACTGTTCGACGTCGTGTTGAATTCGGATGACAAGCCGCTCGACGCCGCGGCGCTGGCCAGGGTGATGCGTGAGGCGGACGGGCTGCTGCCGTGCGTCGCCGACAAGATCACCGCCGATCTGCTCGCGACACCCGGGCGCACGGTGAAGATCGTGTCGAACTATGGAGTCGGCTACAACAACATCGATGTCGTGGGGGCGAAGGAGAACGGCGTCGTGGTCACGAACACGCCGGATGTGCTCACCGAAGACACGGCTGACCTCGCGCTCACGCTGATGCTGGCGACGGCGCGGCGCGCCGGTGAGGGCGAGCGCGAGGTGCGCGGCGGCAAGTGGACTGGCTGGCGTCCGATGCACATGCTCGCGACGCAGGTGCACGGGAAGACGCTCGGCCTCATCGGCATCGGGCGCATCGGACGCGCGGTGGCGAAGCGCGCGCATCTCGGATTTGGGATGAAGATCATCTACCACGATCCGTATCCGCTCAGCGATGCCGACACGAAGGTGCTGAACGCCGAGCGGAAGGCGAGCATCGAGGCGGTGCTGAGTGAGAGCGACTTCGTGTCGCTGCACTGCCCGGCGACCCCCGAGACGAGGCATCTGATGAATGCCGGGCGGTTCGGCCAGATGAAGAAGGGGTCGATCCTCATCAACACGGCACGTGGCGACGTCGTGAACGAGGCCGATCTGATCGAGGCGCTCAACGCGGGAACGATTGCGGGTGCGGGGCTCGATGTCTTCGAGAGGGAGCCATCCGTGCCGGCGGCGTTGATCGCGATGGAAAACGTGGTGCTGCTTCCGCACCTGGGGAGCGCGACGCTGGAGGCGCGCACCGCGATGGGGATGCGCGCGATCGACAATCTCGAGGCCTTCTTCGGGGGCACGGCGCCGCGCGACCGCGTCGCCTGACCGCAGTGGCAACTCGCGCGCACTTCCGCGCACCGCCGGCGGTTCCGATTGGAGCAACCGCGATGGAGCTTCCGACGCCCGAGTCGGGGGCGGAGCGACTGCTCGTCGAGATGTTGCGGCAGGTCGTGATGCTGCGAGCGCCGGAGTCGGCGGCGGTGCTCGAAGGCGGGAAGATAGATGGTAACAGTTCCGGTGAGTCGATCGCGCGCTCGCTGCAAACCGTCGGGCTCCTCTCTCAGATTCTCCCGATCGCCGAGCTGCACGACGCAATGGATGCGCGGCAGCGCGTGGAGCGCGAGCGCGGCTTCGAGTCCCTCACGGGAACGTTCGCGAAGGTGATCGCCGAGTGGAAAGCGCTCGGCGTGCCGGCGGATACGGTGCGCGAACTCCTGCGCACCTTCCGCGTGATCCCGACGATCACCGCCCATCCGACCGAGGCGAAGCGCGTCACGGTGCTCGAAAAGCTGCGCACGATCTACGCGCTGCTGCTCAAGCTCGATGGTCCGCTGGTCACGTCGCGCGAGCGCGCGCTCTTCGGCGAGGAGCTTCGCACGGAGCTCGATCTCCTCTGGATGACCGGTGAGCTCAAGCTCGAGAAGCCGACGGTCGCGCAGGAGGTGGCGTGGGCGCTCCACTTCTTCGACACCACACTGTTCGGCCTCGTCTGGCTGCTCCACGATTCGCTGGCGCGCGCGCTGGCCGAGTCGTATCCCGGCGAGCATTTCGATCTCCCCAACTTCGTGCAGTTCGGCTCGTGGGTAGGAGGCGACCGCGACGGAAATCCGAATGTCACGAACGAGGTGACGCGAGCGGCGCTCAAGGAGTATCGCTCCAAGTGTCTCCATCGATATCAGCGACGCGTGGCAGAGCTGTCACGTGAGCTGAGCATCTCGGAGCGGTCGACGAAGTTCACCGACGAATTCAAGCAGGCGCTCGCGCGCGCGCTCGAGGCGAGCAACGATGGCGAGCGTCTCGCGGCGCGCAATCCCGGAGAGCTCTGCCGGCAATGGCTGAGCGTCGTGCAGCGGCGGCTCGCGGCGACCGTGGACGAGAGTCAGCGTAAGCGCGGTGGCGAGGGGCTGACAGCGCCGCCGTATGCGACCGCTGACGATCTCGTCGCCGATCTCAAGACGCTCGAGCGCGCGCTCATCGATGCGGAGTGCGGCGCGATCGCGCGCGCGACGGTGGTGCCCGTCCGGCGCGAGGTCGAAGCGTTTCGCTTTTCCACGGTACGACTCGATGTGCGCCAGGGCTCGGGCGCATTCAACTCGGCAGTCGAGGAGCTTCGCCAGGCGCGCGGCGCGACGGAGGGCGCGTCGTGGGTCCGCGATGCGCTCACGCGTCCGATGCGCGAGGGCGAGGCGGGCGTCACGTCGGAGGGGGCGAAGGAGACCTGCGCGATGTTCACGCTCGTGCGCGAGCTGCGGAAGAGCATCGACCGGCGCGCCTTCGGGAGCCTGATCATCAGCAACACGCAGAGCGCGGCGGATGTGCTCAACGTGTATCTGCTCGCGAAGGAGGGCGGGCTCTTCCACGATGCCGCCGGCGTCGAGAGCTGCACGCTGCCCATCGTGCCGCTCTTCGAGACCATCGAGGATCTTCGCCGCGCGCCGGCGATCATGCGCGAGCTCTTCAGCGTGCCGGTGGTGAAGCGCAGCGTGCGCGCCCAGGGTGGCGTGCAGGAAGTGATGATCGGCTATTCGGACTCGAACAAGGATGGCGGCTTTCTCACGTCGAACTGGGAGCTGTACCAGGCGCAGAAGAGGCTCGCGCGCACGGCGCAGGAGTGCGGCGTCGAGCTTTCGTTCTTCCACGGTCGCGGCGGATCGGTGAGCCGGGGCGGCGCACCGACGCATCGCGCGATCGCCGCGCAGCCGCCCGGCACGATCCGCGGGCGGATGCGGACGACGGAGCAGGGCGAGGTCGTCTCGTTCAAATTCGGCTACCGGAACGCGGCGTTCTATCAGCTCGAGCTCCTGGCATCGAGCGTTTTGGAATACTCGCTGCCGAGCGATGAGGCGGTGCCCGTGCCGGGGCTTGGGGAGGCGATGGAAGCGTTGAGCGGCGCGGCGTTCGCGGCCTATCGCGGCCTCATTCAGCATCCGGGGCTCATTGAGTACTACACGGCGGCGACGCCGCTCGAGGAGTTGCAGCTGCTCAACATCGGCTCGCGTCCGGCGCGCCGCGGAGGGACACGATCGCTGAGCGACCTGCGTGCGATCCCGTGGGTGTTCGCGTGGACGCAGAACCGGCACCTCGTGCCGGGGTGGTACGGAGTGGGAAGCGCGCTCAACTCCTTCCTCAGTGTGCGCGGCGAGCGCGGCGAGGCGATGCTGCGACGGATGTTCGCCGAGACGCCGATCTTCCGCCTCATCATCGACGAGGTGGAGAAGACGCTGGCGCAGGTCGATCTCTCGCTCGTGCGCGCGTACGCGAGTCTGGTGCCCAACAAGCTCGCGCGCGCGGAGGTGCTCGCGCTGATCGAGGCGGAATACGAGCGCACGGTGACGGCGGTGCTGCATCTCACGGGTGAGGAGGCGCTGGCCGAGCGCTTCCCGCAATTCCGTAGGCGCATGACGCGGCGGCTGGGGATGCTGGAGCGCGCGCACTATCAGCAGATCGAGCTGCTGCGTCGCGTGCGGGGGAAGCAAACCGAGGGTGCGGAGCGCGAGGACGATCTTGCGGCGCTGCTCTTGTCGATCAATTGTATCGCGGCGGGATTTGGGACTACGGGCTGACCCGTGCGACGACCAGAGTGAGGACCACTTGCGCATCCGCATGGCATGTTGTATTTAACAACTACGTTATTTAAGCTAAAGGTTAAGTACGATGACCGTTGACCATCTCAGCACCACCTTCGCCGCACTCGCCGATCCCACGCGCCGAGCGATCCTCGCCCGGCTCGCCTCCGGCGAATCGACCGTCAACGAGCTCGCCAAGCCCTTCGCCATGAGCTTGCCGGCCGTCTCCCGCCACCTCAAGGTGCTCGAGCACGCCGGCCTCATCTCGCGCGGCCGCGATGCGCAGTGGCGCCCAGCCAAGCTCGAAGCTGCGCCGCTCGAAACGGCCTCGGGGTGGATCGAGAAATACCGGCGGTTCTGGGACGACAGCTTCGACCGCCTCGATCTCTACATCATCGAACTTCAACGCCAGGAGAAGGCCAATGCGCGCAACAGGAAAAAGCGCCACAAGCGCTGAGCCGGACTCGAAGACGCTCGAGCTCACCATCACCCGCATCTTCGACGTGCCGCGTGATCTCGTGTGGAAGCTTTTCACCGAGCCCGAACATCTGATGAACTGGATGGGGCCTCGCGGCTTCACGCCGATGCACTTCACACAGGACGCACGCGTCGGCGGCAGATGGCGTGGCATGCTCCACCCCGACACGAACAATCCGCACACGCAGAAGGATCTCTGGCAGGGCGGCGTCTTCGAGGAGATCGCCCCACCCGAGCGCATCGCCTACACCTTCGCGTGGGAAGAAGGAATGAGCGGGAACCCCGCCACAGAGACGCTCGTCACCCTCATCTTCGCCGACCGGGGCGAGAAAACAAGGCTGACCTTCACCCAGCGCGGCTTCACTTCCGAGGGCGAGCGCGACGGCCACATCGGCGGCTGGAACAGCGCCTTCGACAAGCTCGACAACTACGTCGCCACGCTCGACGAGGGCGAATAGCCATAAGCGGCGGCCTTTCGGAAGCGCGCCTCGCTCGCCTGCATGGCGTCAAGGTTGGCTGCGTCGACCGCGGCGAGCTTCGGAATGTCCGTCGTCACACAAATGAGCGACTATTCGGGAACCGTCGGAACATTCGGCTGGGATGGCGGATTGGGTACCAGCTGGTACTGCGATCCCCGCGAGAGTATGATCCGCATCCTGATGACCCGGGTGATGTGGGCCTCGCCGGCCGGGACGCGGGTATCCTCCGACTTCGCGACCGCTGCGTATCAGGCGATCGCCGACTGATTCGCAGACGATCTCAGACTCCGCACACATGCCGCCTAGCAGCGTCTCCGCACCTTGACCGACTTCGCCGCCCCGACGCCGCACGTCACGTCGGACGACAAGCCGGCTCCCGCTGCGCCCGCGGGCCGCAAGTACGATCGCTCGATCGTAGAGGGCCCGCTCGGTCCCGCGGTCTGGAAGCTCGCGTGGCCCACGATGCTCACCAACATCATCGGCGGGCTGCAGGGGATCATCGACCACATCATGGTCGGGCATCTCGTTGGCTTCGTCGGAAACGCCGCGATCGGTGTCTCCTATCAGATCTTCATCATGGTGATCGTCTTCATCTCCTCGCTCTTCACGGGGATGAGCGTGCTCGTGTCGCGCTTCGCGGGCGCCGGCGAGGAGGCGAAGGTCAATCGAACGGTGTATCAGGCATTTCTCACGGCGATAGGCATGTCGCTGTTCGTGATGGCGCCCGTCGGGCTCTTCTTCGCATCGCCACTGCTCGACATGGTGAACGCCGCGCCGGAGGTCAAGGTGCAGGCGCTCCCGTTCCTGCGCATCATGTTCACCTTCAGCACCGGGCTACTCCTCTTCTTCATGCTGAGCGGCGCCCTCCGCTCCGCCGGAGATGCGCGCACGCCCATGATCCTTGGGCTTACGATGACCGCACTCAACATCGCGTTCAACGTGGTGCTCATCCGCGGGCTCGGTCCGATCCCCTCCTACGGCACCGCCGGCGCGGCGATGGGGACCGTCTCGGCGACCAGCATCATCGGGATCTACTCACTCTACAGGCTGTGGAAGGGCGGATGGGTCGTGCAGTTCCCGCGTGGACTCGGCTGGGGTCCGGACTGGACCATCATCAAGTCGCTGTTCAAATTCGGACTCCCCACGGGCATTCAGGGAATCGCCATGAACGTCGGAGGCGTGCTGATGCTCTCGTTCATCGGTTCACTGGCGCAGAGTGCAGTCGCGCAGGCGGTGTTCACCGTCTCGTACTCGGAGCTCTTCTCACTCATCACGTGGACGTCGATGGGGCTCATGGGCGCCGCGTCCGCGATGGCCGGCCAGAACCTCGGCGCCGGGAAGCCTGAGCGCGCGATCCAGTCGGTGCACATCGCGGCGCGCGTCGCGGTCATGACGGCAGCATTCGTCGGCCTCTTCTTCTTTTTCTTCCCGCGCCAGCTCCTCGCGGTGTTCGGGATGCACGAGCCCGCGGTGATCGAGCTCGGCACGCAGCTGCTACGTGTGCTCAGCTTCTCCGGATTGTTCATCTCGGTTGCGCTCACCTACACGGGAGCGCTGCAGGGCACCGGCGACACCAAGAGCCCGCTCTACATCTCCGTCGTGTCGCAAGTCATCATCCCGCTCGGCATCTGCTTCACGATCCGCCACACGGGCACGCTACAACCGATCCACATCTGGATCGCGATCCTGATCGGCCATGCAACGCGATGCCTGCTCAGCGTGTGGAGATTCAATCAGGGCAAGTGGCGCGGGATCCGCGTGGACATCGCCCCGGCAAAGGCTTAACTGTCTCGACAGCCAACCGCCCGGAGTGTCTATCTTGGTGACGGTGGAACGCTCACTGCGTATCAGATCAGCAGTAGTGTTCTGTCAGCGAAGCACGGGAGCCGTTATTTCTAGTGTTGATGGAGAGCGCTATGTCATGGTCTCGCAGCTTCGCATGGCAGTTTCTATCGATGGTCGGATTCGCGGCTCTTTCGTGCGCGCACGCCCCGACCGATCCAGGTCCAGGTAAACGAGTCGTATTTGAGATTTCCCGTCAGGACTATCGAAGCGGCGACAGCGTCCCGATCGTAGCTGTGAACCTGAGTTCTCTTACGCTCGAATATCCATCCGGCTTTTGCCCGATGTCTTTGGAATTGCTCGATCAAGGGACATGGGTTGTTGTGCCGCCCCCATCTCAGAATTCTGGATGCGCACTGTCGGTTGCTTCATTGGGGCCGAACGAGAGTGTGCCTTTTTTCTTCGTACGACCGAACGACCTCGCGGCGGGAACGTACCGGATCCTGATTCCTTCGCCAACAACGGATATCTCAAATCCTGCTTTGGCTGAACCTCCACTGGCGACGCAAGACTTCACGGTCAGCGCCGGTGGGCAATAGTTGGAATCGCGTCGACATTCATCTCAGCTGATCTCCGCAAATCGTCGCGATTGTCGGAGATCATTTCGTCTGGTCGTTGGTCTCGCCTGTAAAGCTTCCATGTCACTGAAGCTCATCGCGCTGCTAGCGACCGCGGCGATGCCACAGGCTCTCGCCGCCCAAGCCGTGCCTGGCGTAGCGGTCCAGGGCGAGAATGATGGACTCGACCTCTGGCTTCCAAAGATCAAGCGTCCGGATGGCGAGTACACCAACGGTCTCCGCGTTTCCATGACACGTAGCGTTGCGCCGCTGTGGGGCCGCTTCGTACACGATGCGACACCATGTAATGGAAGTGAGGTTGCCTCCCAGCGCTGCCTCACGACCGAGTTTGCTATCGCGCAGCAGATGTACACACCGTTCAACGCTGAGAACAACCCGCGACCGATCGATCGTCCATTCGCGGGATGGCTGCATGCGGATGTCACGGCTGACGTGGTCTCGACCTCTCGGCTTCGCTCCCTCAAACTCACTGCTGGTTTTACGGGCCGCGCCACACTCGCCGAAGACGTACAGAAAGCATTTCATCGGGCCGTCGGCATATCGACCGCCGACGGATGGCAGTATCAACTCGGCTTTCGTCCCGCCGCCAGCCTCACTTACGTCGAAAAAATTCGCGCGGTGCTTGCTACGCTGCGAGGGCGCGCAATCATCGACGCTCAACCATCGTGGAGCGTGCAGGGCGGCAACTCGCGCACGGACGCGTACGCAGAGATGACGGCTCGTCTCGGCTATCATCTCTCGCATCCGTGGAACCTCGCCTCTCGTGTGCGAGAGGGCGCGCACTCATTCGGTATCTGGATTTATGGCGGTGTTCGCGGGACCTTCGTCGCGTATGACCAGACGCTCGACCGAAGCTGGAGCAGGCATGATACCACTTACTCCGTCCAGCGAGTTCCATGGGTCGGGAGCTATCAATTTGGCGTCACCGCTCGACGCCACTCCCTGACAGTCAGCTTCGGTGGTGTGCGCGACGAAAGGGAGTACAAGACGGAATTCGCCCCACATTCCTACGGCTCTCTCACCGTCACCGTAGATCGCCTCCTTCACTGAGCACTTCGGCACAACTGACACAAACGGACAACTACATTCGCCGTTGTCCGATTGTGTCCGCTCGATAGGTCTGTGCCCGTATCTCAATTGTTAGTGCCAGTCTCGCGCGTACGAACCTCTAAACCAACTTCTCCCGCACCCGCGCCGCCGCGGGGATCTGCTTCTCGTATTCCACCGCCGCCGCCGTGCGGTTGTTCACGCCCAGCTTCTGGAAGAGATTCTGCGTGTGGAACTTCACCGTGCTCGCGCTCACGCCGAGCTGCGTCGCGATCACGCCGTTGGAGAGTCCCGCGGCGAGCAGCGCCCACACCTCGCGCTCGCGATCGCTCAGCGACCCCGGACCCGCGATCGCCCGCTCGTTCGACTTCCGCATCCAGCGCCGCGCGGCCTGCGGGAACACGAGTACTCCCGAATGCACCGCGCGCAGCGCGTCGACCGTGCGCGCGGGCGCGTCGGTCTTGAGCGCAATGCCGTCCGCCTGATGCTCGAGCGCCGCGCGCATCGACTCGCCATCGCCGTACGCCGTGAGCACCAGCACGCGAATCGTGATCTGCTCCGCGCGCAGCTTCTTGAGCACCTCGTAGCCGTTCGTGGTGCCGAGCTCGAGATCGAGCACGACGACGTCCGGACGATGCAGCCGAACGAGCTCGGGAACGCGCTCGCCCTCGGTGGTCGTAGCGACCACCTGGATGTCGCGCTCCGCGTCCATCATCGCGCGCAGCCCTTCGAGTACGAGCGGGTGGTCGTCGACCAGCATCACACGAATCATGTCGTTTCCACTGTCATTGGATGGGGAAGCAGACTTCGACACTCGTTCCATCAGCGCCCGAGTCGATCTCCAGCGTTCCATTCATGATCTCGACGCGATCGCGCATCCCGCGCAATCCGAAATGGCCACCCGTCACCCCAACATCACTCTCACTCTCGAGGATGCCGGCCACATCGAAGCCGCGTCCGTCATCTCGCACCTCGAGCACGAGCTCGTTCGCGATCACCGTGAGCTTCACCGCATGCTCCGACGCGTCTGCATGCCTCGTCGCATTCGCGAGCGCTTCCTGCAGAATTCGATAGATCGCGATCTTGAGCGCCACCGACACCTCGGGAAGGTTTTCGCCGAGCTCGAGGTCGACGCTGTTCCCGGTGATCGATTCGTGCTGCACGATCAGCCCTTCCACGATCTCGCCCACCGGCCGCCGCTCGAACTCCGGCGGGCGGAAGGCGCCGATGAAGCTGCGGATCTCGCCGAGCGCGCGCTCGAGCGCCGCGGCGACGCGACGAAGTCCGATGGATGCCTCACCCGCCTGCAGCTCCGGTCGCATGCGCAGGAGATGCACCTGCGACAGCGCGCTGAAGATGTCCTGCACCGGACCGTCGTGAATGTCGAGTACCACCTGCTGCAGATCGCGCTCGGCCGCCTGCAGCAGGCCATGCGCCGCCGTCCGGTCCGACCTCTCAGGCCCCGGCTTCGCGCGCTTCGATGTCGTGCGCGGGAACAGTCCGGCGGCGCGACCCCTCAACGCGTGCCGGCGCCCGTGTGCGACGTGCTCGCCACGGCGGAGCCAAGCTCCGCATACGCACCCTCAGTGAGCTCTTTGAAGGGCATCGCCCGATACGCGATCTTGCCGTCCGGATTCAGCACGAAGGCGACGCGCGTGTCGTAGTGATTCTTCTCGTCGATCACGCCGTACGCCTTTCCGATCGTGCCCGCGGAATCGCTGACGAACACCATCGGAAAGTTCGCGTCGCGCGCCCACGACTGCTGCGTGGTGTCCGCATCCGTGCTGATCGACACGACGACGATCCCCTTGCCGCCATTGAAGAGCGTCGCATAGCGATCGCGATACGACTCCATCTGCACCGTGCATCCCTTCGTGCGCGAGCGCGGGAAAAACGCGAGCACGACGGTCTTGCCGCGCAGGTCGGAGAGATGCAGCGGGTTCTTGAGCAAACCGTAGCGCGTGGACGCGGGCGCAGAGAAGTCCGGCGCCTGTGTGCCGACGTTGGAGACGTTCGCGGGCGATGGATCCTGCGCGGCGGCGGCCGTCGCGCAAACCGCCAACGCGGCGGCGGCAGCGAGCGAGCGCCGCAGACTGACGAAGGTGGACATTGTGGGGCTCCGGGGCGGGTATCCCGCAAGATGAAAGCGTGGGAGGGGGGAGGCAACAGTCCTTTCGGGCAGGTGGCGCTTGATTTGGCTACGACGATCTGCGAAGCAAACGCCGCGAAGCGGTTTGCGACTGAGTCGAGCGTGTATACGCGCTTCGGAAGCTCCGCGTCGCGAATGTGGCGCGGCGCGGATCGTCGGAACGCGCGAATCGAGTCAACCGCATTCCGGGGGTCGTTGGCTACAACGTGCGCTCGAGCCTCGCCCCGGACAAACTCTACGAGCGATACCAGCGATACGCCGATAAAGGGAGTTAGCTCGACCTGAGAGCACTCAGCATCGATCAGCATTGTTTTGTTGCAATGGAGAGCTTCGAGGATAGCGGTGTGGCCATGCTCGGTGAGGCGGTGCGCGTCGAGTGCGACGGAGCATCTCTGCGCGAAGTCATGCGAGATTGGCTCGCGTCGGTGTATCGTGAGGAGGGCACCAAAGTGACTCGGAAATCGTGGCGCCTATTCTCATACTATGTGATCGAGATGGTGCACGTTCTTACGGTACGGTCTCGCACCCTGTGGACGTCGGCTGCGATAATCATTGCTGTCGGCGCCGCTGGCGCCTGTGGGTCGCGAGATGCGAACGGACCCATCGGCCTCACCTCAATCGTCGTCACGCCGAACCCCCAAATCTTCGGCGTGGGTGGAACAGGCCCTTTCACCGCGACGGGGAGCAACGACCTCGGCGCCCCGGTGGCTCTTACGGCCGTCTGGTCCGTCAATCACGGCGGCGGGACGATCAATGCGTCTACGGGGATGTTCACCGCCGGACCCGATACCGGCACTTTCACCAATACGGTAAAGGCGGCGAGCGGCGCAGTCTTCGGCGAGGCGACAGTCATCGTCACGGACGACGCCACCCTTCTCGTGCCCGGACCGTTGAGGAGCGCGTCCGCGAATGGGATCATGGCGGGACAGTCATTCACCTGCGTAACCGGAGGAACGATCAACGCGAACATCGCCATCAGTCCGGGAAGCACGGTGACCGGATTTCCGCCGTGCGTCATCACTGGTGTGCAGCACCTCGCCGATGCGATTGCGCTCGCATCGCAGAACGATCTCACGGCCGCCTACGATTCGCTGATGGGGCTCCCGTGTCCGGGCGCGAATGTCATCACCACGGACCTCGGAGCGACGACGAAGGCCGCGGGCGTCTACTGCTCCTCGTCTGGCATCGGCGTCACGGGAACGCTCACGTTGGATGCAGGAAACGATACATCGGCGACGTTCGTGTTCCAGGCGCAGAGCACCTTGATCACCGCCGGGAACGTCGTGCTGATCAACGGTGCCAAGGCCCACAACGTGTATTGGGTCGTGGGATCGTCGGCGACGCTCGGTACCAGCTCGCAGTGGCAGGGAAACGTCATTGCCCTCACGAGCATTACGTTGGTGGACAATGCGAATCTGACCGGCCGCGCACTCGCTCGAAACGGCTCGGTCTCGCTCGGAAACAACAACACGATCACGCTGCCATAGAGTGACCGCTGTGCGCACACGGCGCCCGCTCAGTATCGGAAGGCGACCTTAATGCTCTCGCCGTCGGCCTTGTTCGACGCGGTTGCGAGCGCCTTGCGGTAGTCGCCGAGCGCGAAGGTGTGTGTGAGCAGCGGCGCGAGCGGCGCCGCTCCGCTCGCGATCAGCGAGGCCGCCGTCGCGAACGCCCCCTGCGCCGCGCTCGCGTGCACCGGGCTCCCGTAGCACAGCGAGCCGCGCACGGTGAGCTCCTTGAGCCAGAGCGGCGTCCAATCGAGACCATTCATCGTGCTCGAGTTCCCCAGCAGCACGATCGTCCCCCCCGCGCGCGTGACGCGCATCGCGTCGTCCATCCCCCGCGCGCCGCCGATACACACGAACGTCCGGTCGAAGCCGCCGACGCCAACCATCTTCCCGATGATCGGCTTGAGCAACCGCGTGCCACCCGCATCCGCGAGCGCCTTCGTATAATCGCCGCGCGCCGGAACGATTTCGGTGGCGCCGAGCCGCGTCGCGTGCGCGCGCTGCGCATCGTAGCGCGCGAGCGCCGTGATGCGCGCCGTCGGCGCCAGCGCCCGCAGCGCAGCGATCGTGAGTAGCCCGATCGACCCCGCGCCGATTACCAGCACCCGCTCTCCAGCCCCGGGGAGATTCGCGCGCACGGCATGAACCGAGCACGCGAACGGCTCGATCAGCACCGCGCTCTCATCGCTCACGCCTTCCGGGATCGTCACGAGCTGCCCTTCGTGCGCGACGAACTCCTCCCCCCAGCTCCCGCCGAGCCCGCGTGTCGTGCCGATCAGCATCCCCGGCGCGATCGCGCCGTCGGTGAAGTGCGCGCACCTCGAGTGATGCCCGCTCTCGCAGGGCACGCATCGCGGCGCGATCCCGCGCGGCTCGCAGCAGAGCAGGGGATTCGCCGTCACGCGCGCGCCGACCTTCACCGTCGTCACCCCGTCTCCCACCGCCACCACCTCGCCGACGTTCTCGTGGCCGAGCACGAACGGAAACGACGAGAATGGCGACGTCGACGGGCTCGCACCCAGCGAGACGACGTTGAGATCGCTCCCGCAGATGCCGCCGAGCCGCGTGCGAATGCGCACCCACCGCTCGTTTGGCAGCGATGGCTGCTCGATGTCCGTGTACGACGTGCACGCGAGCGCGCCGGTGTAGAAGCGGCGGGAGAGCCTTCCAGCAGCGAGCGTGGCGAGGTACGTCGGGATCGGCGCCGCGAAGCGGATCGCCTTCACGCCCTGGTGCTCACGGATGTCGCCGGCGTCGCGACGCGCAGCGCGGCGGGGATGCAGGAGATCTCTATCGTCGACGACTTCGCCGTGTTGTACTCGCCGTCCGTCTCGTACGCCGGCGGCGCATCGAACTTCAGCGTGAACACGCACGCCTGCTCCGACAGTACCAGCGGATTGCGTACGTGCTTCCCGCTCGGCGCCGCCGCCAGCATCGCGATACGCGTGAACGGAGACGCATCGAGGATCGAGATCGCGTCGAGCTTCCCGTCGTTGATGCGGGCGTCCGGAGCGATCTCGAACATTCCGCCGAAGTTGCGGCCGTTGGCGATTATGAGCATGAGGTGCGCCCGTGGCCCGCGCGCGACTGCGGCCGTGGCGATGTCGATCGGCATTCCGCTGAACTTGAAGAGCTGCCGGAGCGCGGCCGTGAGATAGAGCAGGTCGCCGGTGATGAGCGGGATGTTCTCGAGGTCGTCGAGCACCGCGATGTCGAAGCCGAAGCCCGCGACGTTGAGGAAGTAGCGATCCTCGATGCGCCCGACATCGCAGCGCATGTCGGGGCCCTCGACGGCGAGCTTCGCGGTGGCGGCGAGATCGCGCGCGGGTGCGCCGACGGTCTTCGCGAAGTCGTTCCCCGTCCCAGTCGCGAGGAGCGCGAGTCGGCAGTCCGACCCCGAGGAGAGGATTGCGTTGGCGGCATTGCTCCACGTCCCGTCGCCGCCGCATGCGACGATCGTGGTCGCGCCGTCGTGCAGCGCGAGCGCCGCGAGCCGCTTCTCGTCGCCCGGGCGCTGGGTGAGCCGGATGTCGGTGACGCCAACGCTTGCGAAGGTCTTACGGATGTCGGGGAGTAAACGCGAACCCCGCCCCCTTCCGGAGGCGGGGTTCACGATCACCGTGACGCGGTCGGTCATCGACGCGCGTAGGAGGCCAGCGTCTGCAGCGGATGGAAAGTCTGCAGCCCGTTCTTCATCCACAGCTCGCGGAAGGGTGTGAAGTCCACGTCCCAGTCCTCGACCAATCCCGTCATCGCCTGCGAGTGGATGGTGATGCCACCGCGCTCCTCTTCGTTCTCGGAGAACTGGCCGTTCATCATGATTGTGGATGTGTACGCCCCATCCTCGTCGTTCATGAACGCCTGGTAGCGGTGATCGACGTTCGACCACTCGTGCTCCGTCACGCGCATGTCGACGATCGGCTCGCCGCGGTCCGTCGCGTGGATCGTGATGTGGCCATCGCCGCGCTCCCACGTCAGCGAGATGTCCTGCATGTAGTGTGGAAGGTGCCAGCGCTCGATCGCGTGCTCGCGCGACTCGCGCGTCGTCGTCGCGAGGCGGAACGGATAGAAGGCCGAGCGCGGCATCGGGACGCCCGGCTCGACGCGCGGCGACACGAGGATCGAGAGAATCAGCTCGCCGTAGTCGCCTACCGGACTGTCGTGGAAGTCGAACGCCATCACCGAGAGCACGCTCGAGCCGTGGTGCGGCTCGATCGGCTGCAGCTCGGGAGGCAGGATCGCACGCGCGTTCTCCGTGGGGAACTCGAAGAAACCGCCGATCGCATCACGAAAGTGGTACTGCACCATGTCGTCAGTTTTGCTCATACAAGTATTCCCTCATCACGAAGTACGCGGGCGATGATGGTCACGCCCTCGTCGAGCTGTTCGATGGTGTGCGATGACGACACCGAGACGCGGAAGCGCGACCGGTGCTTGGCGACCGCGGGATAGATGATCGGCTGCAGGTAGATCCCCGCCGTGAGCAGCTTGTGGCCGAGCTCGAAGATGCGGCGGTCGTTGCGGACCATGATCGGAATGATCTGCGACGTGGAGTCGCCGACGTCGACGCCCTCTTCCTCCAGTCGTGCGCGCATGTGCGCGACATTCGACCACAGCTTGGTGCGCAGTTCCGGCTCGTTCGTCGCGAGCTCGAGCGATTTGAGTACGCCCGCCGCGACCACCGGCGAGAGTGCGCAGGAGAACACGCGTGATCGCGCGAACCCCTTCAGATAGTTGTACAGATTCTGCGACCCACCGACGTAGCCACCCTGTCCGCCGAGCGCCTTGGAGAAGGTGCCGATGTGGACGTCGACCTCATCCTCGAGGCCGAACTGCTCGGCCACGCCGCGCCCGTTCGCACCGTACACGAACGCCGAATGCGCTTCGTCGAGCAGGATCCGCGCGCCGTACTTCTTCGCGACGGCGACGAGCTCCGGCAGCGGGCACACGTCGCCGTCCATCGAGTAGACGCCTTCGATAGCGACGAGCTTCTTCCCCGTCGTCTGCTTGAGCTTCTTCTCGAGGTCCTCCGGATTGTTGTGGCGGAAGAAGCGCACGTTCGCCTTCGAGAGAATCGCTCCGTCGACGATGCTCGCATGCGCGTTCTGGTCGGCGATGACCCAGTCGCCCGGCCGCATGAGCGCCGAGATCATCCCGACGTTCGTGCTGTAGCCGGTGGGGAACACCATCACCGCTTCCTTCTTCTTGAACTTCGCGAGCGCTTCCTCGAGCTGGCAGTGCACATCCATCGTGCCGCTCAAAATCGGAGAGCCAGCCGCGCCGAGTCCGTACTGGTCGAGCGCTTTCTTCCCCGCCTCGATCACTTCACGGCGATAGGACAGGCCGAGATAGTTGTAGGAGGATAGATTGACGAGCTTGACGTGGTTGCGATGCAGCCCTTCGGTCAGGTCGACGGTGCCGCTCGGCGGCGTCGACATGGCCTGCGCGAAGAGGTAGTACCCCTCCGGAACGGCCTGATTATACCACTCGTTGTAAGGCTCGAGAATCGAAAACGGGTCGTCGCTCGACGAGTAGAAAAAGCTGCTGTAATCGTAGTCCAGTGGATTCATGCTCGTCCGCGCTTCGACTCGTGTTGCCATTGGTGACCTCCACATGAATGCCGACAGCTCATCGCCGTCCACCTCTCGCGCTCACAGCGCGACTCGCGTCACTGGACTCACGCGTACGCTGCGTAGCGGCATGTTTTTCGTCGTATACTCTATTTTCACACTTACAATATTCGATCTCGGCCAGCGGCTCGTGATCTGGCCTGCGGTTCTACTATTTCCCGTCAAACGACGGGCCGTCGTACGCAGCTGGCTTCGCTTCCTCGCAAAGGGATCGCTCTGGATCTCCCGCGTCTTCGGCGGCGTTCGTGTGACAGTGCAAGGTACGGCCCCTACCGAGAGCTGCCTTCTGGTGATGAACCACCAGTCGCTGCTCGACATCACGATCTCGGTCAATGCGGCGGAAGGGCCGCAAGCGGTCATTCCAACGCGTGAAAGATACGGCCATGGCATCCCTGGCATATCCTCCCTGACAAAACTCGGCGGCTTCCCCCTGGTGACGCAACAGGCGAGGGCCACAAAGGCTGAGGTCGCTGCGTTGCTGCAGGCTGCGAAGGATCTCGAAAACGGGGAAACGACGCTCATCATCTACCCCGAAGGACATCGAACGACCGACGGCAATATCCAGCCCTTCATGCGCAGCGGACTAAAGCTGTTGCTCTCTCGAGCGAACCGACCGATTTACTACATCGTCTCCGACGGTCTCTGGCACGCACGAACGATCAAGGAGACGGTGCACTCGTTCGCGAACAGCACGGTCGACGTGGTGATACGTGGTCCCTTTCCGCCACCCGCGAGGGAAGACATCGACAGCTTCATCGATGAGCTCCACGCGCGCATGACTGCTTCACTCGCCGAGATTCGCCATCGCTCGCCGCCGCCGTTGCGTGAAGCGCAGGAGACGTCGAGCGTTGGTTGATCCCGTGCTTCGTGCCGATCTCGCGGCGGGGCTCGACAACGTGCCCGGCCCCGATGCCACCATGCTTGCGGCGACGCTCGCCCGCTCGTTCGGCGAAGGGACCGTCGGGATCATCCACTACGGCTCTCACGCCCAGCACTCGGATGCGCGCCGCGAAAGTGCGTTCGACTTCTTCGTCATCGTCGATCGGTATCGCGCGGCATACGAATCGCTCGCCCAAACGATGGGCACCAGCTACTCGCCGCGCACCGCGGCCACCCTCAATCGAATTCTGCCGCCAAATGTCATTGCGGTGACCGACAGCGCTCACGTGCCGCCGCTCGCCGCCAAGTGTGCCGTGCTGTCGCTGAGGGATCTGCGTCGCGAGTGCGGGTTGGCTGCTCGCGATCACTTCGTTCGAGGACGACTCTTTCAATACGTGCAGCTGGTCTGGACTCGCGACTCGAGCGCGCGAACCGCCGTGACCGACGCCATCATCGACGCCCGCGTCGGTTCGTTCGCGTGGGGACTCGCCTCGCTTCCGCCAACATTCGACGCGGAACAGTATTTCCGGGCGCTTCTCGAGCGGTCGTTCTCGGGAGAGATTCGCCCCGAGCGCGGTGGCCGGATCGACGCCCTGCTCGGTGCGCAACGCGAGATCGTGCTTCGCGTGTATGATGCTTTGCTTCAACAACTTGCACGTGAAAGAATACTCGCGAAAGCGGGGAATGTCTACAGTCTGACGAACCCCGTTCGCGCGCTGCGGTCGATGGCCATCGACTGGTATTTTCGGCGGAGCAAGGCGCGCGCGACGACGCGGTGGGCGAAGTACGTCGTGCTCTACGATGACTGGCTGGACTACGTGGTGCGGAAGGTCGCGCGCAGAAGTGGCGTGACGATCGAGCTGACCGCGCGCGAACGTCGATGGCCGCTCATCTTTCTCTGGCCCAAAGCCATCCGGTATCTTCGTTCCCGTCCTCAACGCCGTTCCGATCAATAATGTCGACGACAACGTGGGTCGCGCTCGGCCTGATGGCGCTCGCGATCCTGACCATGCCCATCTACGCCGTGATGACGCGCAGCCGCGCGGTCGACGCGGACGTCGCGCGCAGACCGACGACGATCATTCTCGGCACGTGGGTGCGCGACTGGCTCATGTGGATGATCGGGCCGGTCGAGCGGAAGTTCGTCGAATGGAAATTGTCGCCGGATCTTTTCAACTACATCGGCGGCGCATTCGGATTGTTCGCCGGCATTGCGTACGCGCAGAACGAGCTCGCCCTCGGTGGCTGGCTGATTCTCATCGGTGGGCTCGCCGACATCTTCGACGGGCGCATTGCTCGCGCGCGCGGGATCGGCTCGAACTACGGCGAGTTCCTGGACTCGATGCTGGATCGATTCGCCGAGATGTTCGCCTTCCTCGGGATCGCGCTCTACTTCGAGCCGACGTGGTGGGCGATGTCCGCGACGGTGCTCGCGAGCGGCGGCTCGATGATGGTGTCGTACGCGCGCGCGAAGGGCGAAGCGGTGGGCGTCGACTGCCGCGGCGGGATCATGCAGCGCGCCGAGCGGCTGGTCACGCTCGCGGTTGCATCGCTCATCGACACGCCAATCACGACGGCGCTGGGCTGGATTCCCGGAGTAATTCTGCTAAGTGCGGTGACGCTGATCGGACTCGGATCGCTGGGCACGGCGGTATATCGGACGGTCTACATCTGCAGGGCGCTGCGGAAGATGGAGGTCGAGGCGGCGGCGAAGGTGGCGGCGAGTCCTGCGGTGTAGGCACTCTGCAGGCCGCTCGAACAGCAAGGCAAGATGAGTAGGAAACGTGCATGGCAGATTTGCACGGATGCTCTCTACCGG
The DNA here is from genome assembly GCA_039918615.1 of Gemmatimonadaceae bacterium. Taxonomy (GTDB): domain Bacteria; phylum Gemmatimonadota; class Gemmatimonadetes; order Gemmatimonadales; family Gemmatimonadaceae; genus FEN-1250. The sequence continues at coordinate 48,088 of JBDSHG010000024.1, forward strand.
CTGCGTGTCCGCGCTTTTTTCGGAGTTTTCCTCAGCGCCGTCGTCGAGCGCGGCCGCCCAGTTTTGACGGGCATTTTCAGGCGACCTTCCGACACGCGCGGAGCAGACAATCGCTTTCCTCGCCCTGTCACGAGATCGTTCATACACGTCGGGTTCTGCTCCGCGATCTGAAGCAGCCGTTGCGGAGCGCCATCTGGATGGCGAGCGCCTTGCTCCCACGCCTTCACGAGCGCCGCGCTGACGTTGAGCATGTCGGCGAATACCGCCTGCGAGACCTTCATCGACTTGCGGACCCGCGCTACCCGAGCCGCATCGAACATCGGTGGTGGCGCGATCTCCACATCGCGAGCGGTTCGTCCGAGCACGGTCACCCTCGCTGGAGCGAGCTCGCCACGCGCCACCGCGAGAACTTGCTCCGCGCTCCTGATCGAGAGGCGCTCGAACTCCGACACCTTTTTGATGGCCACTATTTTGTCTCCCTCTCGATATACTCCGCGATCGACCGCAGATATTTCCGACCAGCGAGACTGATGTCCGACGCCTCATTCTTTGCGTAGTAGAACATCAAATAGACTGTTGACGCTCGGGCGACGAAGTAATAGATCAGTCGTCGCCGCCCCTCTTTCCACGTCCAGTCGGTCGGATTCGAAGCTTGCGAAAATCGGTTCCGGTTACTCGATCCCCAGTTTCGGGATTGTCATGCAGATCCCTCTGAAAGCGGCGAATGTCCTCGTCGGTAAGCGCTGCCGCCGAGTTGTCGAAATCAGGCATCGTCACAAAGGTCAGCCGCATATCACAGTATCATACAGTGTATTATGCTACAACATAGTATAGTTCGTAGTGTTGAAGGTAGCAATTGCTCCGTGGTCAGCATCATCTTTGCGTCGCGAGCGAAAGGGCTCCCTGCGGGGAAGCGGGCGAAGACCAGCAACCGCTCTGGAAAAGCGACAAGAAACGGAGAACGGCGCGGTCACAAAACGGAGAACTGCGAAGGGCGTTCTCCATTGTTTGTCGCCTCAATCCGCGCGATTCATCTCAATAGTCGTCAACGCTTGTGTTCCCGCGCGGCCCTGAGAGACGCGCGCGATGATCGACTACTCCTTTCGTGTAATTGCTCGCGGCGCGGCGATCGATACACTTGGGATGCGCCGCGTGAGCGCACATCTCAACGGGGGAGTCCGATGAAGTTGTGGAGTAGTCGTGTCACGATTGCGGCGACTGCGGCAATCTGCGTGCTGCCGCCGCCGGCGTCAGCGCAGGACAAGACCCCCGACGCGGCAGACATCTTACCCGGCAACGGTGTGTGGTATCTCGTCCCTACGATTCTGCCACAGGGCGCACGCGTCACTTTCGTGAGCGGGAATCCCTACCTGCCCGAGAAGTGCACCGTCGAATTCCGGATGCCCGACAAATACGTGCTGCCGCCGCACACGCATCCACAGCGCGAGAGCGTTGTGCTCAAGAGCGGCACTCTGCGCGTGGGTCTCGGAAAAAAGATCGACCGCAAACAGTCGGTGCTACTGGTGGCGGGGGACACGGCCTCGACGCCAGCCGGCGTGCCGCATTGGTCGATCGCCGAGGGCGAGGTTGATCTCCTCGTCACCTACGAGACGGGACCGATGGGGATCGCGTACATGAACAGGCGCGACGAGCCGGGGAGCCATTCGTTCCCCAGCGGCTACTAGCCGCTACCTCCGCTTGACCAGGCTTCGCAGCACGTACTGCAGGATCCCGCCGTTGCGGTAGTACGTCGCCTCTTCCGGCGTGTCGATGCGCGAGCGCACCGCGAAGCGCGTCACGCTCCCATCGGCCGCCGTCGCCTTCATTGTCAGCAGCGCGCGTGGCTTGGTCGAGTCATCGAAGCCTTCCAGATCATAGCTCTCGAAGCCCGTGAGCTTCAGCGACTGCCGCGAGGCATCGTCCGCGAACTCCAGCGGCACGATCCCCATCCCCACGAGATTGGAGCGATGGATCCGCTCGAACGACTCGGCGATCACCGCGCGTACGCCGAGCAGCAGCGTCCCCTTCGCCGCCCAGTCGCGCGACGAGCCAGTGCCGTACTCCTTCCCCGCGATGATGATCAGTTGCGTTCCGTGCTGCTGATATTCCATCGCCGCATCGTAGATCGTCACCGCCTTCGCGCCAGGCGCCGTCGCCGTCCATCCACCTTCGGTGCCCGGTGCGAGCTCGTTGCGCAGTCGGATGTTGCCGAAGGTGCCGCGCATCATCACCTCGTGGTGTCCGCGCCGCGCACCGTACGAGTTGAATTCCGACGTCGGCACGCCGTGCGCAATCAGCCACTTCCCGGCCGGGCTCGCGGCCGGAATCGAGCCCGCGGGCGAGATGTGGTCCGTCGTGATCGAGTCGCCGAGCATCGCGAGCACGCGCGCGCCGCGCACCTGCGCGACCGGCTTGATCTCCGCCGTCATCCCCTCGAAGAACGGCGGGTTCGCCACGTACGTCGAATCCTTCGACCACGTGTAGCGGCTGCCGGTGGGGAAGGGGAGCGCCTGCCACTGCTCGTCGCCGTCGAACACGTTGCCGTACTGCTTGTGGAACATCGCGCTGTTGATCGACGAGAGCACGGTGTCCTCCACTTCCTTCGGCGACGGCCACACATCGCGCAGGAAAACCGGACCATTCGTGCCGACGCCGAGCGGCTCCGTCGCGAAGTCAATGTCCATCCGCCCCGCCAGCGCATACGCGACCACCAGCGGCGGCGACGCGAGATAGTTGAAGCGCGTGTACGGATTCACACGCCCCTCGAAGTTGCGATTCCCCGACAGCACCGCGCACACGATCAGCTTCTCCGCCTCCACCGCATCGACGATCGGCTGCGGCAGCGGCCCGGAGTTGCCGATGCACGTCGTGCACCCGTATCCCGCGAGGTAGAAGCCGAGCGCCTCGAGCGACTTCATCACGCCGGCCTTCTCGTAGTAGTCGGTGACGACCTTCGACCCCGGCGCGAGACTCGTCTTCACCCACGGCTTCGACTTGAGCCCGAGGGCGACGGCTTTCTGCGCGAGCAGCCCGGCGCCGAGCATCACGCTCGGGTTCGATGTGTTCGTACAACTCGTGATCGCCGCGATCACGACCGCGCCGTGTCTGAGCGCGAACTCCTGCCCGTTGTACTTCACGCTCGCGCTTCCCGACTTCGCCATCACCTCGGCCGGATCCGTCGCGACCGCCGCCGGCGAGAGTTGCGTGCTCGCGCTCACCGCCATCGCCTTCTCCACCGCGATCGTTCCCGCCATCGTGCCGATGCGCTCCATCTCCGCGTACCACGCATCGTTGAACGACTTCTTCGACGTCGACAGCGGCACGCGATCCTGCGGCCGCTTCGGCCCCGCGATGCTCGGCTCGACGGTCGACAGATCGAGCGACACACTGTCGGTGAACTCGGGATCCGGCGTCTCATCGGTTCTGAACATCCCTTGCGCCTTGCAGTACTCCTCGACCAGCCGCACCTGATGCTCATCGCGTCCGCTCAGTCGCAGATACTTGAGCGTCTCCGCATCGACGGGGAAGAAGCCGACCGTCGCACCATACTCCGGCGCCATGTTCGCGATCGTCGCGCGATCGGCGAGGGAGAGACTCGACAGCCCCGATCCATAGAACTCGACGAACTTGCCGACGACCTTCTTCTTGCGCAGGATCTGCGTGACGGTGAGCACGAGATCGGTCGCCGTCGCTCCCGCAGGGAGCTTCCCGTGCAGACGGAAGCCCACCACCTCCGGAATCAGCATGGAGAGCGGCTGCCCGAGCATCGCGGCCTCCGCCTCGATCCCACCCACGCCCCAGCCGAGCACGCCCAACCCATTGATCATGGTCGTATGCGAGTCGGTGCCGACGAGCGAGTCCGGATACGAGACGGCCGCGCCGTTCTTCTGCCCCGTGAAGACGACCTGTCCGAGATACTCGAGATTGATCTGGTGTACGATGCCGGTGTCGGGCGGCACGACGCGGAAGTTCTGGAACGCCGTCTGCCCCCAGCGCAGGAACGCGTAGCGCTCGCGGTTGCGATCGAACTCGAGCCCCGCATTGATGAGAAAGGCGGCGTCGGAGCCGTACTCATCGACCTGCACCGAGTGGTCGATCACGAGGTCGACGGGCTGCAACGGGTTGATCAGCGCCGGATCGCCGCCAAGCGAAGCGATGGCATCGCGCATCGCGGCGAGGTCGACGACTGCGGGGACGCCGGTGAAGTCCTGCAGCAGCACGCGACTCGTGCGGAACGCGATCTCGCGCTCGACGCCGGCCTTCGTGTCCCACTTCGCGAGCATCTCGATGTCGGAGCGCTTCACGAACGCATCGTCCTCGTTTCTGAGCAGATTCTCCAGCAGCACCTTGAGCGTCACCGGCAGCTTCGCCGCTCTCGATCCCGCGAGCGAGTTCAGCAAGTCGAGCCGGTAAATGGTGTACGCGCGGCCATCGACGGTGAGCGTCGCGCGACTGCCGAATGAATCGAGTGACATGCGTGCCTGAGGTGTCTGGGAGAGAAGAAATCTAGCACGCCACGCCCTACATTGTGAGCGACTCGGAGGCGTACAGAAGATGACAAGTGATGTCCTGCGGCTCACGGCCGAGCTGATGGCGATCGACTCGACGAGTGGCCAGGAAGGCGAGCTGATGGCGCACGTCGCCCTCATGCTCGAGAGCCGCGGCTGGCGGGTGAAGAAAATCCCGGTCACCCCCGGCCGCATCGACGTGTTCGCGACGTGCGTCAACGAGCCGCTCGTCACGCTCTCGACACATCTCGATACGGTGCCGCCCTACATCCCGCCGCGCGTCGATGGTGATACGCTGTGGGGCCGCGGCGCCTGCGACGCGAAGGGGATCGCCGCCTCCATGATTCTCGCGGCCGAGCAGCTGCGCGAACGCGAGGCGCCGGTCGCGCTCCTCTTCGTTGTGGGCGAGGAGGTGACGCACGACGGCGCCCACGCCGCGAATGCGACCTTCACCACGAGCCGGGCGATCATCGATGGCGAGCCCACCGAGGGCAAGCTCGCCCTGGGCACCAAAGGCGCCGTGCGGGCCACCATACGGACCGCCGGCGTCGCCGCTCACTCAGCCTACCCCCACCTCGGCGACTCTGCCATCACGAAGCTGATCGCGCTGCTCGCCGAGCTTCCGCATCTCGATCTTCCGCACGACGAGCTGCTCGGCGCCACGACGATCAATGTCGGGCAGATCTCCGGCGGCGTCGCCGACAACGTCATCGCGCCCGCAGCCGAGGCGCGTATCATGGTGCGGCTCGTCACCGACGTCGAAGATGTCTGGGCGCTTCTCGAAAACTGGATCGCAGGACGCGCGACGATCGAGCGCGGCTCGCTCGTGCCAGCGATCCGCCTTGGATCGGTCCCCGGCTTCGAGACGATGGTCGCGGCCTTCGCAACCGATATCCCCGCGCTCACGCGCTGGGGAAGGCCGTATTTGTACGGACCGGGATCGATCCACGTGGCGCACACGAAGAATGAGCACATCACGCGGAGGGAGCTCGAGACGGCGGTGGAGGGCTACGTCGAGCTTGCCATCGCGGCCCTTGCCACCGCCGACACGACTAGCGTCGGGTAGTCCCGGCGCGCTGGCTCAGCGGTTATTTCCGCTGCATCTTCTGTTGGTGAAGACTGAACTCTCCCTGATCGCTCCTCGGCGTGCCATGCTCGCCTCGCGTATCGCTCGCCGCTACTACCGCGCCTATGGGAGGCTCCCGCGCCTCTTCCCGCCGCGCTCGTACAGCGAGAAGATCCAGCATCGCAAGCTCTTCGATCGCCGTCCGTATCTCACCGAAACCGCTGACAAGTTCGCAGTGCGCGCCTACGCGGAGCGCATTCTCGGTGAAGACCTCGCGCCTCGCATCCACTATCGCACCACCGATCCGTCGTCGATCCCGTTCGACGACCTGCCGAAGCGCTTCGTCGTGAAGGCGACGCATGGCAGCGGTTGGCAACGCATCGTCTCCGATCGCGATGCGCTCGACCGCGATGCGCTCATCGCAACGTGCGCGCAGTGGCTCATCAGCGACTATTCGTGGCACTACGAAGAGCCATTCTACTCGAATATTCCGCCGCAGATCATCGTCGAGGAATTTCTCGACGACGGGACTGGGCGGTCAGCATCGGACATCAAACTTCTCGTCTTCAACCAGCGCGTGCGGGTCGTGCAGATTGATGCCGGCCGCTACGACGATCACCGGCGTGCCTTCTTCGATACCGACTGGAATCGGCTCCCGATCTACGACAAGATCATCCCGCTGGAGGGCAGGATCGATCCGCCCACCCGCCTCGGCGATCTCATTCGCAGCGCGGAGGCGCTGGGGCGCGACACCGATTTCGTTCGTGTCGACTGCTATCAGGTAGGCGAGCGCATCTACCTGGGCGAGATGACTCACACGCCGGGATCGGGGTTGAGCTTGCTCTATCCCCTCAGTTGGGACGATCGCTGGGGCGAAATGTGGGAGATGACGTCCAGCTAACGGTCAGGCGTTACCTCTCTCGGACCGATGGCGATGGTGGTCGCCGACATGGTCCCGGATGATGCAGGCATCTGGCTCTTTCACTGCCACGTCTCCTTTCACAACGAAGCCGGAATGGCGGTGCGTTACCGGGTGCTGCCGTGATGCCGAGGTGCTGGCAAATCATCACGGCTGCTCCGCCTCATTTCGCCTCCGCGAAAATTTGGTTGCAGATGTCGCCGAGTGCATTCGCTCTCGCAGTACCGGTCAGAGCGGCACAGGGTTCGAGCCGCTGGATGCATCGAAGTCGCACCCCATGTTCCCCTTGCTCGCAGTCACGGTGGGGCGATCGATGTGAGCGCGCTGTCGCCTAGGCCGGGAAGAGGCTCGGGGCTCGAGAGGTAGTCCCGAAAGGCGTGAAAGCTTCCCGGGGTTATTCCCTTCAATGTGATGGTGATATCGCCACCGCTTGCCACGTTCCTGACGGTGCACGACTGCGCGCTGAGTCTCTTTCGCTCGTCGACGTCGGTGCCGAAGATTTTCTTGACGACATCGGTCGTCAGATATTTGTCGCAGGCCGCGGCACCGCCATTTTCAAATGATGCGTGACGGGCCGGCTGGGATGCCGCTGGAGCGGCGGACTCGCCCGCAGCCTGAGAGTCGGCGGACTTCGAACACGCGAGCGCGGCGCCGAGCGTTAATAGTGCTAGCAGGGACTGAGTCGACCGAATCATCTTCCTCTCCAGACCAAAAGGTTGGAGAGAAGATCGGCCGCAGCGGTTATCCGCCCGTTACGGCGCAGTCACGCGGGTCGACGATCTACCGGTCGACCGTCGCCTGCTCCGCTGGCCGCGTCGTCTGGCTGCGAGTGGCGATCGATTCGACCGTGATCGCCTCGGTCGGACAGTGCCCGACGAACTCGCCGTCGGCGGGCGACCATTCATGCTCCGGAATAGCCGCGAACGCCTTGTGCTCGGAATCCATCTTCATGATCCGCGGCGCGAGCGCCGTGCACACGCCGCAGCCGATGCACTTCTCGCGATTCACCGACACCCGGATGCGTCGCCGCGGGTAGATCAGATTCCGCACGAGCGGCCCGTCCTCCAACTCGTCCAGCGCCGAAATCGTCCCGTCATACCCCGCCTGGATCATCTCCTCGGCGTGCGAGAAGCCGAACCAGTCGCGATGCCCGACGCGCGGACGGATCAGCAGCATCGGAGGCCCCATCCACGTGGCGAGGGGGTTGAGTTGCAACGCGTGCATCATCACGGAGGCCGCGCGCATGTAGATCGCGGCGAAGCCACGGCTCGAGACGTCCTGAGCGCGTCCGAGATCCGTGTTGCCGACGTCGACCGCGATCACCGCGTCGACGCCGAGCGATGCGATGGCGGTTGGGAGATTGTCGATGGTGCCGCCATCGACGCAGACGCGGCCGCCGACGACCGCCGGCGGGAAGAAACCGGGGAGCGCGCACGATGCGTACACTGCGTCACGAATCGACACGTCGTTGAGCCCCGGCAACCCCCAGACGACGATCGTCCCGCGCTCGAGATCAACGGTGTTGACGAGCAACCTGCTCCCGAGCTCGCGGAAGCTGTGGTGCGGAACGACGGAGTCGACGAGATCGCGCAGCGGCTGCTCGAGGTAGAGCGACGGCGCGCGCGAGCGGTCCATGAGCATCCCGACGCGATTCAGCCGGAAGAGATCGCGCTTCGATACGGAGATCGCGCGACGCCCCATCTCGTCGAGCGGAATGCCGCCGATGCGCGCGGCCGCGATCAGGGCGCCGATGCTCGTCCCCGCGTAGCGCACCGGCACTATCCTGCGCTCCTCGAGCGCGCGCATGACGCCGATGTGCGCAAAACCCTTCAGCCCTCCACCACCGAGGACCAGGGCCGTTCGATGCGGAGCGAGCCACGACACCGTCACACGCTTCCTCCTGTTCCCGAAAGCTCAGCCCACGTGCCTCGAGAGGCGCGTGGGCTGAGCTGAGTATCGTCGGAGCGAGTCGGCCGGTGCCGCCGGACGGTCAGTTCGTGTTCAGCTTGTAGCCGAGTCCGATGCGGCTCCCCTGCTCCATACCTGTAGGACGACCGAGGTAGACGTATAGTCCATACAGGCCGACAAGTGCGCCGCCGACGGCGATGACCGTACCGGCGTTGTCGCCGATGATGAGTCCCGTGATGAGCGCCGCACCGCCGAAGATCATGAGGCCAACGCCACTGCCGCGCGATGGCCGGCGCATGGCATTCGCGCTCTCGGAGGCGTGGCTCTTGACGCGCGGGGACAGTGCGGAGGCATCCATGCTCGGACCCGTCGGCGCTGCGTCTTGGGCGGCGACCGGCGGATCCTGCGCGATCGTCGGTGTTGCGTCCGCCACGATCAGTTGCGCGTCGAGCGGAGCGATCATAGGCGCCTCCTCGGCGACTACCGGTGCATCGGCGGCGACGGCGGGGGCATCCTGCGCGACGACTGGCGCGTCCTGCGCGACGACTGGCGCGTCCTGCGCGACCGCTGGCTGGTCGAGCGTGGCCAGCTGTTGCTCCTCCTGAGCCTGAACGCGCGTGCCGGCCAGTGAAAGTGCAACCAGTGCCACTACTGCGAATGTGAGCTTGGCCATATGATCCTTGAATAGGAGGTGCGTGTGAGAACTTCCGCATCCATGGAGGATGCAAGGAAGGGGCCCGGTGTGTACGGTAGCGGACGGCGTTCTCTTGAGTGCGGCTCCGATACGCGGTATCTTCACCCAGCAGCGCCCACCCCAAATCCGACGGTTGATGCCCACTCCTCCGAAAAAGCTCAGAAAGCAGTACGAGAACAAGGATTATCCCAACGTCGTTCTTCGCTTCGAGGATGGTCATCAGATCGAGGTCATCAAGGGCGCAACCAAGACCTTCGATTGCTATGCGGGCGAAACAATCAAGGTCCTTGCGATGTACGACAAGACGTCGAAGGAGCGCGAGCTCGTCAAGACCTCGAAGGCGGACGAATTTCCGGACGCGTGATGGCGTGCGAGCCACCTGGCTCGCGGCACTAATCCTGCCTCTCCCGGTGGTTACCACAGTCCGTTTGACCGGAGGATCGTCGTGCGTCTGAGCCACCTTTCGCTGCTCACCTGCGCCCTCGCGGCGCTGGCGATTCCGGCCGTCGCGAGCGCGCAGTTCACCGCCGCGATCATGCCTCCGCGCGTGAAGGCGAAAGTCGACACCGTCATGAGGCAGGATTCAGTGCGTCGCGCGACGGTAGCGCTCGCGACGCGCGTCACCGACATGAGGAAGTGGGTCGACTCTGCGGCTGGCGTCTCCATTCCGGCCGCCGACAGCGCGTCGCTCGAGAAGGCGAGGAAGCCCGATTCCGCGAAGACTGCGGTGATGAAGGATTCGGTCATCCTCAATCGCAACGCGCGCATCCGTGCGGACTCTGCGGCATCCATCGGTACCGTCGAAGTGCACGACAGCACGGGGCTCAAGGGCGATGCGCCCGCGCCCGCGCCGCCCGCGAAGAAATCGCCGGCAGGGGCGATGCACTTTCGTCGAGACTAGCGTGCGGCGCACGCTCGGCGCCGTGCTCGTGGCGGCCGGCGCGGCGGTGTTGCTCTACGTCGGCTATCGATACGCGAGCGGTGCGATCGAGCGCGACGGCGCGCGGGCGGCGTGGGCGGAGCTCGAGGCGCACCGCGCTGGTGCATCTGCGTCGCTGACGTCGGCGCCTGCACACACGACGTACGTCACGGGCGAGCTGGTCGGTCGCCTGATGATTCCTGCGGTGAAGCTCGACGAGGTGATTGCAGAGGGCGTAGGCGACGAGGAGCTCGATGCGGGACCGGGGCACTTTCCCGGCACCGCGTCGCCCGGCGAGGGGGGGAATGCGGTCATCTCCGCGCATCGCGACAGGCACTTCCACTCGCTGGGCCGCGTCGTTATCGGCGACACGGTGATCACGGAAACCCGGACGGCGCGCACCGCATGGGTGATCACGGACCGGAAGATCGTCGGGCGATACGAGCCATCGCTCTTCCCCTCAACGACGCCGGAGCTCACGCTCACGACGTGCTGGCCCATTCGCTACGTCGGCCCCGCGCCGGACCGGCTGATCCTCACCGCGAAGCCGGTCGTCGCGCCGCCACGCGCCTGAGCCACTACAACTAACGGCAGTCGCAGTCGCCGTTTATTGTCCGTGCCATGAGAACTGCTACCGCGCGGTCGCCGCTGCCGGACTATTGCCCGATCCGGCCACGCCATAGTGATGCCACACGAAGAAGAGCGAGAGGCAGAGCAGCGCGACGACCAGAATCCCGATGGTGATTCCGCGTCTCTCGCTGTCGGTTCGTGCGTCTGTGGCCAGTTCTTCGCTCAACGTGCGCTCCGGTAAGGGTGCCCCAGCAGGGATGGCTGAAAGGAAGGCAAAAGGCTCGCCACGGCGGCACCACCGTACACCGCGCCGTCACGCGCGCCAAGGGGTGACCGCGTGTGGGGCGCGCACTAACTTTCTCCCCGGAAGCAGCAGAACCGTCGCTCCCGCGCGCAACTTCTCCTCCCCCGAACCGCCTCTCCCATGCGCCTCCACTCGCTCGCGCTTCTCGCTTCGCTCACACCGATGATCGCGGGCGCGCAGGCCACCTCGAAAGCGGCTGCAGGGCCGATCACGGCCACCGAGATCGACGGCGACCTTCGCTTCCTCTCGTCGGATCTGCTCGAGGGGCGCGCGCCGGCCACACGCGCCGACAAACTCACCACCGAGTACATCGCCGACCAGCTTCGCGGCGCCGGCGTCGAGCCGGGGGTGAATGGCTCCTATTTCCAGACCGTTCCCATCGATGTCGTGAAGGCGGATCCCGCATCGATCAAGGTCAACGCCACAGGGAAATCGACGATGACGCTCCACTCGCCCGACGATGTCGTGGTTTTCGCCGGCTCCGCCGTCGAAGACAGCAAAGCGAGCGGCGAGTTGGTCTACGTCGGCTACGGCGCCTCGGCGCCCGAGTACAAATGGGATGACTACAAGGGAATCGATCTCAAGGGAAAGATCCTGCTCGTTCTCGTGAACGATCCGCCCGCCACCGCCGCCGAGCCGAAGCTCTTCGGCGGAAAGGCAATGACGTACTACGGCCGCTGGACCTACAAGTACGAGGAGGCCGAGCGTCGCGGAGCGGCGGGCGTGCTCATCGTGCACACCACCGCGGCCGCGAGCTACCCCTGGCACACGGTCGTCGGCTCGTGGAGCGGCGAGCAACGGATGCTCCCGCGCGATGCGTCTTCCGCGCCGGTGCTCGGCATGCGCGGCTGGATCACCGACAGTGCGGCGACCGCGCTGCTCAAGCCCGCGGGGCTCGACATGGCCAGGCTGCGCAAGGACGCCGAGTCGCGCGACTTCAAGCCGGTGAGCACCGGGATCACGATCGACTTCTCGGCGCACAACAGCGTGAATCACCTCTCGAGCGCGAACGTCGTCGGCGTCGTGCGCGGGCATGACGCGAAGCTCAAGAACGAGTACATCGCAATCAGCGCGCACTGGGATCACCTCGGCATCGGCGTCCCGGTAAATGGCGACTCGATCTACAACGGCGCAGTCGACAACGGCTCCGGCGTCGCCTCGGTGCTCGCGATCGCCCGTGCGGCCGCGAAGCTCCCGACGACGCGCCGCTCGCTGATCTTCCTCTTCGTCACCGCGGAGGAGTCGGGGCTGCTCGGCTCGCAGTACTACGGCGAGCATCCGACCGTCCCAGCACGGAGCATCGCGGCGGATCTCAACCTCGATGTCGTGACGGTGGACGGCCGTGTGCGCGATCTCAACGTGATGGGCGACAACAAGTCGACGCTCGGGCCCATGCTCGCGAACCTGGTTCGTCCGCAGGGGATGAAGCTCTCTCCGGACGCGCATCCGGAGGCGGGACACTTCTATCGCTCCGACCACTTCTCCTTCGCGAAGGTAGGCATTCCGTCGGTTTCGATCGGCGCCGGTGACGACTACATCGGGAAGCCGAAGGACTTCGGCAATCAGGCGGATGAAGATTACACGGCACACCGCTATCATCAGCCCGCGGACGCGTACAGCCCCGACTTCGACCTGAGCGGGGCCGCGCAGATATCGAACATCGTGCTCAAGTTCGCGCGCACGCTCGCGAACTCGCCGGTGACGCCGACGTGGAACGCCGATGCGGAGTTCAAGGCCGCGCGTGAGAAATCGCTGAAGCCGCTCTCGTAGTGGCAGCGGTGTCGCGGGTGCGCACGCCTCCGGACTTCGGCACGTGGATGGTGGAGGCGAAGCCGATCGTCGCCCTCGAGAGCTCCGTGTTTGCCCAGGGACTTCCGAGTCCCGCGAATCGCACGGCCGCGCGATCGATGATCGAGGCGATCGAGTCGCGCGGCGCAATCCCGCTCATCACCGCGATCGTGAAGGGGACGCCGGCCGCCGGGCTCACCGACGACGAGCTCGAGCGCTTCCTCGCTCGCGACGGCATCGAGAAGGTCTCCGCGCGTGATCTCGCGCAGGCGATGGCGCGCGGCATCGACGGTGCGACGACCGTCGCGGCGGCGATCATGCTCGCGCACAGCGCCGGCATCGAGGTGATGGCGACGGGCGGCATCGGCGGCGTCCATCGCGCCCCGGCGTACGACGAGTCCGCCGACCTCGCCGAGCTGGCGCGCACATCGATCATCGTGGTGTGCTCGGGACCCAAGGCGATCCTCGATCTCCGCGCGACGTCGGAGCGCCTGGACACGCTCGGCGTTACGATCGCCGGCTTCGGGACCAGCGAGCTCCCTGCCTTCTACGGCGCCGAAAGCGGCATTCCGGTGCAGCGCGTCGACGATCCGGCGATGATCGCGTCGATCTTCAAGGCGAAACGTGAGCTCGGACAGACGGGTGCGCTGCTCGTCGTACAGCCTCCGCCGGTGCACTACGCGTTGCCCGCATCGGTAGTCGAGCGTGCTGTAGTAGAGGGGATACGCGAGAGCACGCGAGCCGGCATCCAGGGCTCGGCGATCACGCCCTTTCTGCTCGCCTACGTCGACAAGGCCACCTCCGGGCGAGCGCGCGAGGTGAATCTGGCACTACTGGAACAGAACGCAGCGCTCGCGGCCTCTATCGCAGTAGAGCTCACACGCTTTGCGTTTCGGTGATGAAGCTGCCCTGTTTACCATTGAACTCTGCGGCTCCGACACACTAAAATAGGCAAGACCTTTCGACGTCGGAGGAAGCTCGCCACATGGCCACGCCCTTCTTGAGTTCCGAGGAGTACGACGAGCGGGCGCACGAGCTCTATAACGAGGGTCAGTACGATGCCGCGCTGGATGTGCTGCGGGAGGGATTGAATCTCTACCCGGAGTCCGTCGAGCTGCACATCGGCGCTGGATTCGCGCGCCTCGCGCGCGAGGAATACGCGTGGGCGCGACGCAGCTTCGAGACCGCGCTGGTGCTCGACGCGCTGCACGAGGAGGCGCTCGCGGGGCTCGGTGAGACGTTGCTGAAGTTCGGCATGCGCGACGAAGCGCTGAAGTCCTTCCGGAAGATCCTCGATCTTGGCTACGACGACGATCTCGATCTCGTGCTGCAGGTCGGACGCGCACTCTTCCGCGAAGAGATGATGGACGAGGCGCGCGAGTTCTTCGAGGTCGCCTCGCGCGAGCAGAAGGACCTCGCGGAGGCGTCGGCGTGCCTCGGCTACGTCAATCATCGCCTTGGCAACGACGACGCGGCGCTCATGCATCTGCGGCGCGCGCTTCAGCTCGACGGGGAGCACACCGAGGCGCGCATCTATCTCGCCAACGTCCTCTACGATCGCGGCGAGTACGAGCCCGCGCTCAACGAGCTCGATCTCACCACTCCCGACGATCACTGGGACGAGCTCGGGATCTGGCGCTTCATCGAGCTCAAGAAGTCGATCTACAAGCTCAAGGACGGCGATGGCGAGCTGCGTCCGTGGGAAGCGCGCCTCGGCGAGCTCTCGGGCGAGCCGGACGACATCGACGAGATGCTCGCCGACATCGAGCAGCGCGTGCTCGAGCAGGAGGAGGCGCGCGACAAGGGGCAGCTCGAGCTCTTCGGCGCGCTGCTCACCGATCTCGCCGAGAGGAAAAAGGAAGATGTGCTCGAGCACAGCATCCTCATGACAGACGGCGCGGAGTACATCGGGAGCTGGGAGCACATCGTGCGCGAGATGCGCGACGCGAGCCGCCACATGGCCGACCGCTCGCTGCAGGACTACATGTCGAACGAGGCCCGGCGCGGATACTCGCTCACGGGCGTGAAGATTCCGACGAGCGACGCCGAGAGCTTCATCCGCGGCAGCGCGAACGCGGGGCTGCTTCGCATCGTTCGTTGAGCGCAGCTGATTTGCGCGCGGCGCCGCTTGCAGGGGGCGCCGCGCGTGCGTCCGGAGCCCTGCTCGATCCCGCGTCCGTGCGCCGGATCGTGCTGGCGAACGGGCTCACGGTGCTCCTCCGTCATGACGACAGCGCACCCGTCGTCGCCATCGTCACGTATGTGCGGGCCGGCTACTTCGACGAAAGCGATGCCGTCGTTGGCATCGCGCACGTGCTCGAACACATGTTTTTCAAAGGCACCACGGCGCGCGCGGTGGGCGAGATCTCGAAGGAGACCAAGGCCGCCGGCGGCTATCTGAACGCCGGCACGATCTACGATCACACCAGCTATTACACAGTACTCCCCTCGGCCAGCTTCGCGCGCGGCCTCGACATCCAGCGCGATGCGTACGCGGATTCCGTCATCGATGCGGCAGAGCTCGCGAAGGAGCTCGAGGTGATCATCCAGGAGGCGAAGCGCAAGGCGGACAACCCGCAGGCGGTCGCCTCCGAGACGCTGTTCGAGCTGCTGCACGATGTGCATCGCGTGCGCCGCTGGCGCATCGGGCGCGAGCCCGGGCTGCGCCGGCTCACGCGCGACGATCTCGTGGGCTTCTATCGTAATTTCTATCGGCCGCGGCAGACGATTCTGAGCATCGTCGGCGCGATCGACCTCGACGATGCGCAGCGCGAGATCGAGAAGCAGTACGGCTCGCTGGCCGATGTTCCGGTGATCGCCAACGTCGGGCCAGCGGAGCCCGAGCATCGCGAGCTGCGATACCGCGAGCTCGAGGGCGACATCACGCAGACGCAGCTCTCCTTTGGCTGGCGCACGCCGGGCACACTGCACCCCGACACGCCGCTGCTCGAGCTCGCGGGCACGATGCTCGGCAGCGGGCGCGGCTCGCGACTCTACCGCGCCGTGCGCGAGCGGAAGCTGGCCACCAGCGTCTCGGCATACGACTACACACCCACCGAGATCGGCATCTTCGTGATCCACGCCGAGGGTCCGCCGGAGAAGACGGTAGACGCGGCGCGGAATATCTGGGCGCAGCTCGCGGACGTCCGCGCGAACGGCTTCACCGACGACGAGCTCAATCGCGCGCGGCAGCTGCTCGAGGCGCGCTTCGTTCGGCGGCTCGAAACGATGGAGGGGCAGGCGAACTACCTCGCGGAGTGGGAGGCGCTCGGCGACTGGCGCATGGGCGAGCGCGATCTCGACCGGCTGATGACGGCGACGGCGGCCGAGGTGACGGACGCCGTGCGCAGGCATCTCGGTGAGGACTCCGCCGGGGTGATCCTGTATCGGCCGCGCGATGCGGCGCCGATCGCGCGCGACGCGGCAGCCATGCGCGCGGTGCTCGGCGGCACGGGCACGGCGCCGTTGGCTGCGGTGCCCGCGCCGAAGCCCGTGGCGCCCGCGCGCGCGGCGCGCGCGACCTTCGAGCGCGAAGAAGGGCGCGTGCGCGTCTATCGCACGGCGTCGAACGTGCCGATCCTCGTGCTACGCCGGCCTGGTGCGCCACTCGTGCAGCTCGGCGTGCACATCGCGGGCGGAGCGACGGAAGAGACCGAAGCGCACGCGGGGCTCACATCGATGCTGACGCGCACATCGGTGAAGGGAACGCGCACGCGCTCCGCGGCGCAGATCGCCGAGGATGGCGAGCTGCTCGGCGGGTCGGTGAGCGGAGGTACGAGTGCGGAGAGCTTCAGCTGGGGCATCTCGGTCCCCGCGCGCCACACCGCTGCCGCGCTCGAGCTGCTCGCGGATGTCGTGCAGCACCCCACGCTCGAGCCGTCGGCGCTCGAGACGGAGCGCGCGCTCGCGATCGCGGATCTCGAGATGCTGCGCGACGACATGTACCGGTATCCGCTCCGCCAGCTCACGGCGGCGGCCTTTGCGGAGCACCCGTACGGCGTGCCGGCGTCGGGCACCGAGGAGTCGCTCGCTACCATCGGCGCGAGCGATGTGCGCGAGTGGCATGGTGCGCGCGTGCTCGAGGGCGCGAGTGTCATCGCGATCGTGGGCGACGTGGATCCAGACGAGATGGCGGCGCTCGCGGCCGCGCGCTTCGACGAGCTGCGGTGGCGTGAGACTGCGCGAATCGAGGCGCCGGAGTGGCCCACTGCGCCAATCATGCGGGCCGAGTCGCGCGACAAGGCGCAGAGCGCGCTCGCGCTCGCGTTCCCATCGCCATCGCGCTCGGCCGACTCGCGCATCGCGGCCGAGTTGCTCGCGGGAGTGGCGAGCGGCCTCGGTGGACGCTTCTTCGATCAGCTGCGCGACCGTCAGTCGCTGGCGTACACCGTGAGCGCGTTTACGGCCGAGTGGCGGAACGCGGGGATGTTCATCTCCTACATCGCGACGGGGCCCGAGAAGGAAGAGATCGCGCGCGCGGGGCTGCTCGCGGAATTCGCGAAGCTGCGCGAAGAGCCGGTGACGGCGGCCGAGCTCGCGCAGGCGCAGGAGTACGCGATCGGGACGCACGCGATTCGGTCGCAGAGCGGCGGCGCGCTCCTGGGCGAGCTGATCGATGCGTGGCTGTTCGGCAGCGGACTCGGCGAGATCGACGAGCACGATGCGCAAATTCGCCGCGTGACCGCGCGCGAGATGCAGGAGCTCGCGAACATGTACTTCGACGAGAGCAAGCTGGTGCAGTCAGTGATCCGGGGCGCGGCGCGCAGCGTCTAGCTCTTACGCTTGTCGGTTTCTCGTCCGTTCCATTCCGTTTGTTGTCCGTATTTCCCGTTTGCCGCTTCTCAGGCGCGATGCCGAGCTACGGCGCCGCATTCTCCGACAGCACCTTGATCGCGCGCGCCACCGTCGCCGCGGCGGGACGCACGCGTCCGCCGGGCGCGCGCAGTCCGATAGGCGTGCCGTAGTCGCTCGCCTCGAGTACGATGACGCCTTTCACGGCGCGACGGTTCGTCGCCCATGCGAGCGTTCCCCAGATCGCGCTGGCCTGCGCCTCCTCCCCGTGCGCCATCGGGAAGCCCCCGGCTTCGAGCACCCAGTGTTCCTTCGGCTCGGGGTAGCTGTTGAGCCACGCGTCGGCGATTCGCATGCGCGCGTCGAGCGTGGCGGCGCCACCGAGCCACGGGAAGAGCGTAAAGCCGATCGCATCGACCGGCGACGCCGGCGCGGCGGCCCAGGCGTAGAGAGCCGAGTCGCGCGCACCGAAGCCGCCGATGTGCGCGAGCACGCGCACCTTCGGGCTCGCCTGATGGGCGATCAGCGCGGCGTGACGGAAGTACGAGATCCAGATTGCGATCGGTACGCGGCCGAGCGCGCGCGATGCCGAGCCGTTGGGATCGATGGCGGGGACGATGAAGTCCGGATGAAGCGCGCGCACGATGCGCGCGAGATCCGCCGCGCGCGCATCGAAGTACGCGGCCTGCCGCGCGGGCGCGGGCTTGCGCTCGCCCGAGAGGTCGAGCGCGACGAAGAGCTGGCGGTCGCCGCGTCGGTCGACGAGCACGTGCGCGAGCGAATCGAGCGACGCGTTGCTCGTGCCCGCTGGCGTGAGGTAGACCGAGAGGGCCTGCGCGCCGACGGTGTCCGCGAGGTCGAGATCGCCAACGAGTGCCAGCGGCGGCGGTCCGCTCGAGAGCGTCGGAAAGATCTTGAGTCCGATCGCGAAGTCGCTGTCGGCGCGCTCCGTAAGCCGCTCGTTCGTGTACGACGCGTAGCTGCGCACGGCGGTCGTGGCCGACGGCACTTCGAGCACGATGAACGTCCCCCAGATCGCCGCGAGCACCGCCACTGCGGTACGCAGCACGGTGCCGGCGCCGCGGTGTCCCGGCGTCGGCGGCGCGACGATCGGGATGTGCAGATAGTACGGAAGAAAGAGCGCGAGCGGGCTCGCGGTGTAGGCGAGCGAGCTTGCATCGGCGGCGGAGAGCATGAGGATCGGCGACGGCACCTCGTAGCCCCGATAGATCGCGTAGCGCGCGACGGCGACGAGCGCGATGATCACATCGTAGGCGACGATCGGCGCACCGATCGGCGGCGCGACGGCTCCGCGCGAGAGCGCGTACGCCGCCTGGATCGCGATGACGATCGTCGTCGCCGGCCACACCCACGCGAGCGTGTAGAGCGCGCGCCCGGTGAGCACCGACGTGCCGACGAGCAGCACCGTGAGCGCGGGGAGGAGCAGCAGCCCGCAGAGCGCGCACAGAAACGCCATCGTCCGCTGCGTCGACTGCAGCCGCGCGGCGCGACCGGAGATCGTGAGATTCCAGATGATGACGAGCGCAGTGAGGACGAGATGCGCCGTCGCGAGCTGCGCCGGCGCGAGAAGCGTGTTCATCCTCGGCTGCGCGCCTCGCTGCGAATCTCCTTTGGTACGAGCCGGCGCACGAAGACGTCGAGCGCCTTCTGCAGATCGCGCGTGGCGGGCGCGAGGATGTCGAGCAGGAGCAGCTCGCGGTCCGGGAGCGTGCGCAGCGTGATGTGGCACGCGTCGAGGAAGAGCACGGCGGCAACGCCGCCGTCGGGGAGCTGGCGGATGACGGGCGCTCCGATGATCGAAAAGCCGGCCGCGCTTGCGGCGGCGATCAGGAGGCCGGTGAGCGCAGACGTGTCGCGCAGCGCAGGCGCCGGCACTCCGGTGAGGTCGGCGATGACGTGCGTGAAGGCTCCGCTGCCAGCCGATGCTGCCACGCCCACTGCTAGAACATCGACAGCGCGAGGAACGATCGCAGCGAGTCGTTCGTCGACCGCAGCCGTCCGCTCAGCATCCGCACCACTGCCCACAGCACCTTGTACGCGAGCTCGCGGTTGAACTCGAGCAGCATCTCGAACTCCGAGCGCGAGATCGTCAGCACCGTGGTGCCCCCGTGCGAGATCGCGTCGGTCGAACGCTTGCTCCGGTCGAACACCGCCATCTCGCCGAACATTGAGCCGCGCTTGAGCACCGCCAGCGCCTCCTCGCCCGCACCCGGAATCTCCCGGCTGATGCGCACCCCGCCCTCCACGATGATGAACAGCCGGTTCCCCGGCTCACCCTCGCGGAAGATGTACTCCCCGGATTCGTAGCTCTTCGATTCGCACAGCTCCGCGATCTTCCCGAGCTCCTCTGCGGTGAGCGCATTGAAGAGCGGTAGCGGTCGAAGAAGCTCCAGTGTGGCAGACATGTCTTATGGACGAGCGAGACAGGGTGGATGGTTCTATGTACGCACCACGCGATGCGCTGGCAAGCAGCGGCGGTGCGGGCTTAACTTGGGGGCGTGCGCCGCCCACCGTTGCTCACCATCCCCAATCTCCTCTCGGCCTCGCGCTTTCCTCTGGCCGCCGCGTTTCTGGCGACGGACGCGACACCGACGCGAGTCGCGCTCATCGGGGCGGCGTCGCTCACCGATGTGCTCGATGGCTGGCTCGCCCGGCGCCAGCAAACTACCCGGCTCGGCGCCCTCCTCGATCCGATCGCCGACAAGACCTTCGTGCTGGTCGCGATCTCGGCGTTTCTGATCGCAGGCGAGCTCTCGACGCTCGACTACTTCATCATCCTCCTCCGCGACTTCGCGACGGCGATCGGATTCCTCGTCGCCTACCTGCTCAAGGGGCTCGACCCGAAGAACTTCAAGGCGCGGATGTCGGGGAAGGTGGTGACGGTGCTGCAGCTCGCCACCGTGCTCGCGCTGGTGCTGCACTCGCCGCTCCTCCGCCCTCTGGTCTGGATGGTCGGAGCGGCGTCGGTGTGGGCGATCGTTGACTACACATTGCTGTTGAGCCGCCAGCGCGCGAGCGGATGACCGCAGCGTGCCGTGTACTCCTCGCGACTGTCGCGACAGTGCTCGTAGTCGCCTCGCCGGCGCGCGCGCAGGCCCATGCGCAGCGCGTGGAGCCTGAGCTCCGCCTCGACGCTATCCTCTCGCACAGGAGCGTCCTCCAGGCCGCCCTCGGCGCCGACATCCCGATCTCGCCAGCCATGCACCTCGAGCTCGCCGCCGGCGCGGGACCATCGCTCGGCGAGCGCTCGGTGAACGGCGCGAACGTCAGCGCGCGCGGCGATGTCATCGTCCACTTCCTGATCGATCCGCAACACCGCATGCGCTGGTCACCCTACGCTGGCGGCGGCATTGGCGCGCGCTACGATCGCGGCCCCGGTGACGACTGGCGTGCTGTCGCGATCATTGTGGCCGGAGTGAACGCGCCGAAGTGGAAACACGCGGTGCCGTTCATCGAGGTGGGGCTGGGCGGCGGCTTCCGGATCGGCGCCGGACTTCGACGCGCGCAGTAGCGTCGCCCGGATAAACGAAGCCCCCACGCCTAAGCGGAGGGGCGGTGTTTCAAACTTCAGGTACTTCGGAGATCAGGCTGCGGTCGCTGCGTCGGCGGGCTCACTCTCGATTCGCGACTTCGGCGGCTGCGAGAAACGAAGGCCCAGCGTTCGGAGCTCGGTCAGCTCCTCCTTCGTCAGCTCGTGATAGCGATCCCCAAGGTACGCCATTGTTTCGTTGAACCACTCTTCCTGGTGCTCTGGAGTCGCCTGCGGCACTCCGCACCGAATCACCTGCTGGAACATCTCATCTCGTGCTTGTTCGAACGGCGTTGGAACGCTCACTTCTTTGCGTCGGGTTCTAATGTTGTTGGCCATGCATCCTGTTGGGTGTGGAAGTCCTGCAAATATAACGGTTTTCGCTCTGTCTTTCCACTAAAAGGCGCCGTAATTCATGCGGTAAGTGCACTAGCAGAGCGCATCGTTCCAGCCGCGTCAGACCACTCGCCGAACGAGCTCATCGATCAATTGCGTCAACGTGTCGGGTGACTCCTCGGGGACGAGTCGAGCCACACCTGGCAACTTGACCAGCACGCTCCCCGGGATCGCTCCCTGGAGTCGCTCGCCCATGCCGCTGTCGAGCCACTGATCGGCCTCCCCCCAGACTATTGTCGTCGGCACCGCGATGGTCTTGAGCGCGAGATCGGCGACGTCCTCTGCCCGCAGCGCCCTTGCGACCGCGAGGAGGTGCGTAACCCCCTCGGAGCCCACGTACGGTGCCAGATAGCGGGCCACGAGCCTCGCCGGCATGCGCTCCCGGTCAGCCACGCTCCCCTCCAGCACCCGCCTGAGCAGCTGCGCGGCGCCAAGCATCCCCTGCGTCAGCCGGAAGGCGACGCGCGCCGTCTCGCGCTGGACGACCTTCACGTCGCGCGCCGGGCATTCTTCGAAGCCCACGCTGTTGATCAGCATGAGCGCGCTCACGCGAGTTGGCCTCGTCACCGCGAGCCGCTGCGCGACGCCACCTCCCGCGTCGATCCCGACCACCACCGCGCGAGGAATCCTCAGCGCCGTCAGCACCCGGTCGATGTGCTCTGCCTGCGCCGCGATCGAATAGTCGCCGTCGAGCGGACGGTCCGACTCGCCGTAGCCGAGCAGGTCGAGGGCGAGCGCGGTGTGCCCCGACTCGGCAAGACGCGGCGCGATCGCGCGCCACAGAAAGCTCGATGTCGGGAAGCCGTGGACGAGCAGCACCGGGTGACCGCCGTGTCCGAATCGCTCGACGTGCAGGGCGCCGCCGCCGGCCGGTATTCGGAGGATGTCGGCTTGGATGTGTGGCTCCGAATGCGTGGGTGAAAGAGAAAACTACAGCTTCCGCGAGTTGCTTGCGCAACATCGGACTCCCGGTAGCTTTCGGGAATTCCAGAGCGACGCGCGGAACGGCCGTGTGTGCGGGCCGTGCACCACACGAGGCAGCAGCATGTCGGATTCAGAAGAAACGTACGACGACAAACGGGCGCGCAAGCTCGAGGCACTCTTGCGCGAGCTGGCCGCGCGCATCGGTGAGCTGGACACGCGCGGCGAGCTCCTTGGCTATGCCGGTGAGCTGACCAAGCGCATCGGAGACATTCGCAGCGAGCTGTTTCATTACGAAGTGCGCGCTACATACGACACGCCCGATATCGCGGAAAACCGCCGCATCGTGGACGACGCCCAAAAGAGAAGCGAGAGCCAATGGCAGACAAAGGAGTGGACGGCGGACGAGGACGACGACCCGGCGTGGTGACGAAGTCGCGCGGAAACTCCGCGCAGCGCTTCTACGTCGTGCTCGCGCTCGTGGTCGTCGCAGGTGCGCTGCTCATCGTCCGCGCCGCGCGCGCGCCGCGTGTGCGCGCGAACGTCACCACCGCGCCCATCACCCCCGCGACGGCCGAGGGTTACCTGCTCGGCAATCCGAACGCGCCGGTGCAGATCATGGAGTTCGCGGACTTCGAGTGTCCGGCGTGCGGCAACTTCTCCGTCATCACCGAGCCGGACGTCCGCGCGCGAATCGTGAATACGGGGCTCGCGAGCTATCGCTTCTTCGACTATCCGCTCCCGATGCACAAGAACACGATGGCGGCATCGAATGCTGCCGCGTGCGCCGCGGATCAGGGGAAGTTCTGGGAGATGCACGACGCGCTCTTCCGCAATCAGCCCGAGTGGAACGGCGAAGCGACCGACAATCCGAAGAAGATGTTCATGGGCTACGCGAAGGAGCTCAATCTCAACTCGGACACCTTCGAGAAGTGCCTCGACGCGCAGACGCACCAGCCGCGCATTCTCGCCAACCAGGCCGAGGGCCAGCGCAGAAAGGTGCAGTCGACGCCGACGTTCGTGATCGGCACGCGCATGATCCCGGGCGCGATGAGCTACGACGTGTTCAAGGCGTACGTCGACAGCGCGACGAAGGAAGCGCCGGCGGCGAAGGCAGCGCCTGCGGTTCCAGCGTCGCCGAAGGTTGATACCGCCGCAAAGAAGATCATGCAGTGACGCGTCGTCAGCTGCTCGTGCTGCTGGCGGTGGTCGGCGTCGGCATCGCGCTCTATCTGACGCTTTACAAAGTGGGCGTGATCGGTGTCCTGAGCTGCTCGATCGGCTCGTGCGAGACCGTGAACACGAGCAAGTGGTCCGTGCTCCTCGGCATTCCGATCGCCGCGTGGGGGCTCGCGGCGTACGTCGCGCTCCTCCTGCTCGCGGTAGCGGGGAGCAGCGGGGCGCGTGAGGCGAGCGTCCCCATCGCGAAGATGATCCTGGCCCTCGCGACGTGGAGCGTCCTCTTCTCCGCGTGGCTCACCTACCTCGAGCTGTTCGTCATCCACGCGATCTGCATCTGGTGCGTAACGTCCGCGGCGCTGTGGGTGGTGATTCTTGCGGTTGCAGTCACGGACCTTCGCGCGGTGCGCCGGGCCTGAAGTCACGAGCTGACAAATTGACAAACGATTGTGCGGAGATGGCGCGGACTCAACGGTTTTGCAGTCTCCGTTTTTGTCCGTGCTTCTCCCCGTTTTTTGTCCGTATCTCAAGTGTTAGTGCCTGCGTCGCGCGATCGTGCCGACAGTGCGCTGGAACTCATGTACTAACAACTTGAGATACGGACAAAAAACGGACCGGAACGGACAAAAACGGAGAACTGCGCTTTGTGGTTTGCTATTCCGGCATCACGAACACGACCTTCTCCGAGCTCCCCGCGTCCACCGCGCGATAGACGTCGGGCGCCTCGTCGAGCGACGCTTCGCGCGCGGGCATCGGCGGCGGGATCTCGCCCAGGTCGAACGCCTCGGCGATCGGCTCCAGCATCTCCGCGCACGCCTCCACGTCGTAGAGCAGCGAGTTGACCCCCACGAGCACGCCGCCGATTCGATAGAAATCGAGCAGCGGCAGGCTCACGTGCCCGTCCTTCGGCGCGGCGATCGTGACGATGCGACCGAAGCGCGCGATCGCGCCGACCGATGCGTCCACCCAGTAGCCGGTCGTGTCGAAGATGAGATCCGCGCCGCCCGCGAAGTGCTCGCGCACGTCGGATGCGAAGGCCTTCGCGTCGGTGAGCAGCACGAGCGGAGGGCCGCTCGAGCGCAGCGAGTTCGAGAGGTCAGCCTCGCGCACGGCGGCGAGGAGCTGCGACGTTCCGAGCACACGCGCGAGCGAAAGCGCTGCGGTTCCAACCGCGCCCGCTCCGACGATGACGACTCGCCGGCCCTCCACCACGAGCCCGCCGCGCCGCAGCGCATTCCACGCCGTGGTGTAGGGCACGCCGCAGCTCGCCGCCTGCGCGAACGTCAGCGACACCGGCTTCAGCGCCAATCCGCTCACCGGCATCAGGAGATACTCCGCGTGGGCGCCATCGTGGTTGAAGCCGAGCTCCGAGCCTGTCCCCCACACCTCGCGCCCCATCCACTCCTCGGGACCGATCTCCACCACGCCGGCGAAGTCGCGTCCTGGCGTGCGCGGCACCGTCGTTTCGTGGAAGCGTCCGAGCACGTTCTTCACGTCGCTCGGATTCATCCCCGCCGCGCGCACGCGCACGAGCGCCTCGCTCTCGCCTGGCACAGGCGTCGCGATCTCTTCGACTCGCAGCGCGTCGAGGTTGCCTGTTCGATCAAAGCGTAGAGCTCTCACAGCACCTGTGTCGAAAGAGTCGGGCGGTCCAAATGGCGAAATGAACAAAAAGTTGCAGTGGGGCGTTGGTATGCCGTATGACACTTCTGCGGCCGATCCACCGTATGGACGTCGTAGCCACAGAATGATACAATTGGTGCCGGTTGGAGGGCTTCCGTCGTTTAAACAGTAGGTCGGCGCGGGATGGTACGCACCATGCCTCCTGAGTCAGGGCAGCCGCAGTCAGCCGAACCGAACGAACTTCAGAATTGGAGCACAGCATGTTGGGTCAGCTGTTTCCCGAACGAATATTTTCCAGAAAGCTCAACCCGTCCGCCGACAAGCGGCTCCGTCTCGCGCAGGCGCGCGCCGAGGAGTCGATCGTGCAGGCACACGTCGAGAACGCGCTCATGTTCGTCGACAATCTCGCCGAGGACCTTCCATTCGATCGCGCGATCGAGACGTACGTGCGCGTGATGGGCATTCCTGAGCCGCTCGCCAGCACCGTCGTGACGCGCACGCTCGTGGTGCTCGGCGAAGACCTCGTGCCATATCACCGCCGCGGCGCCGAGAGCGCTCGGCCGGATGAGACGGGACGTCCGCCGCTGCGCCTGGACGACGCGTCGGACGCACGAGTTCGCACGATCCGCCGCGCCTAAAGCCGGCGGACGCGAATGTCCGGAATCCGCATCGAAGCTCTGAGCGCCTCGCCGAACATCAGCGAGGCGCTCGGCACGATGTTGATCGACGTCGTCGCGAACAACGGCTCGGTGAGCTTCATGCACCCGCTGGCGCCGGAGCGCGCGGCGGAGTTCTGGGCGGGATCACTCGCGGCGGCGGCGCGAGGTGAGCGGATCGTGCTCGGTGCATTCGACGACCGTGCGGGCGGCGCACTGGTGGCCAGTGTGACACTGCTGCTCGACACGCCGCCAAACCAGGCGCACCGCGGCGAGATCGCGAAGATGATGACGCGGCCGAGCCATCGGGGGCGGGGAATCGCATCGGCGCTCATGCGCGAGGCGGAGCGACTCGCGGTGCAGCACGGCCGCACCCTTCTCATGCTCGACACCGCGACGCTCGACGGCGCGTCGAAGCTCTACGAGGCGCTCGGATTCATCTTCGCGGGCGAGATTCCGGACTACGCGCTGACGCCGATGGGGGAGCTGACGGGGACGAGGATCTACTGGAAGCGGATTGCCGAAGACGCGAGATAGGGATTCGATGCTGTAATCTCACTTATATCAGCGGCTCCAATGGATGTCGATCAACCGTGCAAACGGTCGGCAACCAACGATACACGACCGGAAACTGTTGAGTTAATTCCGCCTACCCCTCCAACGACTCGTACTGCTCCTTCAGCGACGCCACCACCGCCGGATCCGCCAGCGTCGTGGTATCCCCCAGCGCTCTCCCCTCCGCGACATCCCGCAGCAGCCGCCGCATGATCTTCCCCGAGCGCGTTTTCGGAAGATCCGCGCTGAAGATGATGTCGTCCGGCTTCGCGATCGCACCGATCTTCGTCGCGACGTGATCACGCAGCTCCGCGAGCAGCTCCGGCGTCGCGCTAATTCCCTCGCGTAGTGTCACGAACGCCGCGATCGCCTGTCCCTTCAGATCGTGCGCCTTTCCCACCACCGCCGCCTCGGCTACCGCGTGATGATCGACGAGCGCCGACTCGACCTCCATCGTCCCGATGCGGTGCCCTGCCACGTTGAGCACATCGTCGACGCGCCCTAAAATCCAGAAGTTGCCGTCTTCGTCGCGCTTGGCGCCGTCGCCGGGAAAGTAGAGATCGGGACGGTCTTGCCACTTCGAGAAATACGTTCGCACGTAGCGCTCGTCGTCGCCCCAGATCGTGCGCAGCATCCCGGGCCACGGCTTCGTGATCGCGAGCAACCCGCCGCCCACCTGGATCGGCTTCGCGCCGTCGTCGAGCAGCTCCGCGAAGATGCCTGGGAACGCGACCGTCGCGCTGCCTGGCGTCGTCTCGGTGATGCCGGGGAGCGGCGAGATCATGATCGCGCCCGTCTCCGTCTGCCACCACGTGTCCACGATTGGGCACCGGTCGTGGCCGATGTGCTCGCGATACCACATCCACGCTTCGGGGTTGATCGGCTCACCCACGGAGCCGAGCAGCCGCAACTTCGAGAGATCGTGCTTGTCCGCGTGCTGCGCGCCCCACTTCATGAACGCGCGGATCGCCGTCGGCGCCGTGTAGAAGATCGTCACGCCGTACTTCGCGCACAGCTCCCAGAAACGATCCTTCGCGGGCCAGTCGGGCGCGCCCTCGAACATCATGCACGTCGCGCCGTTCGCGAGCGGACCATAGACGATGTACGAATGTCCCGTCACCCAGCCGACATCGGCGGTGCACCAGTAGACGTCGCTCTCCTTGAGATCGAAGATCATCCGCGTGGTCACTGCGCACTGCGTGAGGTAACCACCGGTGGTATGGACGATCCCCTTCGGCTTCCCCGTTGTGCCCGACGTATAGAGCGTGAACAGAATGTCCTCGGCGTTCATCGCCGTCGCGGGACGATTCGGCGACGCCTTGGCCATGAGCTCGTGCCACCACTGATCGCGCCCCGCCTTCATCGTTACGGGCGTTCCGCCACTTGGATCCTCCGTCCGACGCACGACGATCACGTGCTCGATCATCGGCGTCTGCGCGACGGCATCGTCTGCATTCTTTTTCAGCGGAACCACCTGCCCGCGACGGAAGCCGCCATCCGCAGTGATCAGCACCTTCGCCTGCGCATCGACGATGCGATCGCGCAGCGACTCCGCGGAAAAGCCGCCGAACACCACCGAGTGCACGGCGCCGATACGCGCGCACGCGAGCATCGCAACGGCAGCCTCGGGGATCATCGGCAGATAGATCGCGACCCGGTCGCCCTTCTTCACGCCGAGCGTATCGAGCACGGATGCGAAGCGCGATACCTCGTCGAGGAGCTGTGCGTAGGTCAGCGTGCGCGAATCGCCCGGCTCTCCCTCCCAGATGATCGCCGCCTTGTCGCGCCGCGAACCCTTTGCGTGGCGGTCGACGCAATTCACCGATGCATTGAGCTCGCCATCCGCGAACCACTTCGCGCGCGGCGGCGTCCACTCCAGCACCTTCGTGAACGGCTTCGACCACTCGAGCTCCCGCGCACACTCGGCCCAGAAGCCCTCATAGTCCTTCGCGGCTCGAGCGTACACCTCGGGCGATGCCACGTTCGCCGCACTCCGAAACGCCTTTGGCGGCTCGAACTTGCGGTGCTCCTCGAGCAGTACATCTATGTCGGTCATGCGTCATCCATGTTGTAGTCGACGAGAATATCTTAGCGGGCGGCCGCACGGATGCCAGCCGTCCGAGCGGATCTGCTCGTTGGCTCGCCTGCGGCGTCAGTGCTACACTTTCCTCCGTGATAGACTCTGCA
>JBDSHG010000025.1:0-13507 GCA_039918615.1 Gemmatimonadaceae bacterium
AAAGAGCTCGCTCTCAGCAATGGAATGATCCTCGCGCCCGGCGGCGGCTGGACTACTATTCCTGGCGCCGCGGCACTTTTACGACCCCCCGCGCGTATGATCTACCTCAGAGTCAAGGCGGAGGTCGCGATCGGGCGGATCTTGCGGGGGCGCAGGATTCGTCCGTTGTTGCAGACGGCCGACCCGCTGGATACGCTCCGAAAGCTCCTCGCCGAGCGCGAGGCGGGCTATCTGGAGGCGGATCATGTTATTGATGTGGAAGTCGTTAAATCGCAACAGCTTATAGCGACAATAGCCCGGCTTGCTCTCACTTGACAGCCTGACTACCTTGCCGAAGTGGCAGTGGAACGAACGCGCTAAGTCCTTTGTTTTTAATATATTCCGCGATTGGGTACGATTCGCGGTGCTTTTGTGGCGATGGCCTGCGGCAATCGTTGATACTGTGCAGCTGGGCCTTCGGGAGACGGAATGACATTCAGAGTGCTTGGACCGCACGAGCGGGGACGGTTCGCACCAGACGCCTGGGGGCACCTGATCGCCCTCAGCGGGTCGGGGCTGCTGTCGTCGGCCGAGCTGGAGCAGCTGATCGAGCGAGCGCTTCAGCAGATCGACGGCCGGATCGCGATCGACGATATCCGGGCATTAATGGAAGGCGTGGGCTATCTCGATGATGGCCTCAACGGCGACAATGTGACGGTGCACTGATAAATGGC
This sequence comes from Gemmatimonadaceae bacterium, assembly GCA_039918615.1. Lineage (GTDB taxonomy): Bacteria > Gemmatimonadota > Gemmatimonadetes > Gemmatimonadales > Gemmatimonadaceae > FEN-1250. Next base: position 714 of record JBDSHG010000025.1, read on the forward strand.
TACAAGGAGAAAGACTAAGACAGCTACGACTGCCGCAAAGCGAGCGCACCCCGTGAAAGCGGCGGCAGCGAGCGCCGCGGTCGCATCGGGTGACGAAGACGGCGTCGTCGCGCTGGTGACGAAGACGAAGAAGCCGCGCGCGAAGAAGGCGATCAGCGCTGCCGCTCCGGCTGCGGCGCGGAAGCGCGCGCCCGCGAAGAAGCGATCGTCGCGCAACGACATTCCGGAGCTCGACGTTCCGGGGATGGCCGGCAAGTCGCTCGTGATCGTCGAGTCGCCCGCGAAGGCAAAGACCATCGGCAAATATCTCGGCTCCGAATACCGCGTTCGCGCGACCGTCGGTCACGTCCGCGATCTCCCCGAAAAGGGGCTCGGCATCGACATCGAGCACGGCTTCGCCCCCAAGTACGTTCCCGTCCCCGGCAAGGAGAAAACCCTCGCCGAGCTGCGCGGAGCGGCGAAGGTCGCATCGCACGTCTACATCGCGACCGATCCTGATCGCGAGGGAGAAGCGATCGCGTGGCATGTGGCCGAGACGATCAAGCAGAAGGGGACGCCGGCGCCCGAGCGCGTGCTCTTCCACGAGATCACGAGCGATGCCGTTCACGCGGCGATCGCGAACGCCGGCGTCATCGACGAGAAAAAGGTGCACGCGCAGCAGGCGCGCCGCGTGCTCGACCGTCTCGTCGGCTACAAGGCGAGCCCTTTACTATGGAAGACGGTTCGCAAGGGACTCTCGGCCGGCCGCGTGCAGACGGTCGCGCTTCGCCTGATCGTCGAGCGCGAGCGCGAGATCCGCGCATTCAAGCCGGTCGAGTACTGGTCGATCGAGGCGCTGCTCGAGAAGGAAGGGCAGAAGTTCACCGCGCGCCTGCACCAGGTGAACGGCAAGAAAGCGGAGCTCGGCAACGAGCGCGACACGATGAACATCGTCAACGCGGTGAAGTCGCGTGAAAGCTTCCAGGTCACCGATCTTCGCCGTCGCGAGCGCCGCAAGAATCCGCAGGCGCCGTTCACCACGAGCACGCTGCAGCAGGAAGGCGCGAAGAAGCTGAGCTTCGGTAGCAAGAAGACGATGCGTGTTGCGCAGGGGCTGTACGAAGGAGTCGAGCTTGGCCCCGAAGGCGCAGTGGGACTCATCACGTACATGCGCACGGATTCCACGCGCATCTCCGAGCTCGCGGCGCAGCAGGCGCGCGATTATCTGACGACGCTCTTCGGTGCGCACTTCCTCTCGAAGGGTGCGCAGCTCTACGGCAAGGCGGGGCAGGCGAACACGCAGGACGCGCACGAAGCGGTGCGTCCCACAGATCCCACTCGCCGTCCGGAGCACGTCAAGAAATTCCTGACGCCGGAGCAGTACAAGCTGTATGAGCTGATCTGGAAGCGCTTCATGTCGTCGCAGATGGCGCCGGCGGTGTTCGACACGACCACCGTCGACTTCCTCATCGATGGCAACGAGGGGCGCAAGGCGGACGGTCAGCGCGATTATCTGTTCCGCAGCACGGGAAGCATCGTGAAATTCGAGGGCTTTCTCACGCTCTATCGCGAAGCGCACGAGGAGGGCGACGGGCGCGCGCTCGAAGACGAGCAAGCGCTTCCCGAGGTCGCGCTCAACGAGCGGATCCCCGTCAAGGAGATCGTTCCGAAGCAGCACTTCACCGAGCCGCCCGGAAGATTCAGCGAAGCGAGTCTCGTGAAGGAGCTGGAGCGGCTCGGCATAGGTAGACCTTCTACCTATGCGTCGATCATCTCGGTGCTCGCGGACCGCCACTACGTGCTCCTCGAGCAGCGTCGCTTTACTCCAACGCCGCTCGGTGAAACCGTCGCCAAGATCATGGTCATGCAGTTCCCAAACATCTTCAACGTGGAGTTCACGTCGGGGATGGAAGGTGAGCTGGACAAGGTCGAGGCGGGGACGATCGGCTGGCAGCGCGTGCTCGAGGAGTTCTGGGATCCGTTCCTCGTGTCGCTCAACTCCGCGAACGTCGAGGATCTCATCGCCGAGGCGCACGACCTCTCGATGCTGGAAACGGAGCGCTGTCCGAAGGACGGCGGGAAGCTCATAGCGAAGGGCGGGATCTTCGGGCCGTATCTCGCGTGCGAGCATCGCCCCGAGTGCACGTACACACGCCCGCTCGGCCGCGATCGCAAACCCGCCGTGATGACGACGGAGATTTGTCACGAGTGTGGCAAGTTCATGGTGATTCGCCAGGGACGCTCGGGCGAGTTCCTCGGCTGCAGCGGCTTCCCGAAGTGCCGCGGAACGCGCGCGCTCCCAACGGGCATCAAATGTCCGAAGGATGGCGGCGACATCATCCAGCTTCGCTCGAAGCGCGGCGGACGCGCGTTCTACGGATGCGCGAACCACCCCAACTGCGACTTCATCGCCTGGAACAAGCCGATTCTCGAGGAGTGCCCGGACTGCCACTTCATGGGCGCCGAGATGAAGTCGACCAAGGCGCGCGGGGATTTCCGGAAGTGCATGAAGTGCGGGAATGAGTGGGAGGTCGCAGCGCCCGAGCTCGAGCCGGCCGTCGCGGCGGGTTAAGTGACGGCCGGAGTGCCGGTAACTGTTGTAGGCGGTGGCCTCGCCGGCTCCGAAGCCGCGTGGCAGCTGGCCGAGCGTGGGCACGAGGTGGTGGTGCACGAGATGCGCCCCGTCGTGAAGACGGCGGCGCATCAGACCGAGACGCTCGCGGAGCTCGTCTGCAGCAACACCTTCAAGAGCACCGACACATCCAATGCGCACGGGCTCCTCAAGGCCGAGATGCGCGCGCTCGGATCGCTGATCCTCTGGGCGGCGGACGAGGCCCGCGTCCCCGGCGGTACCGCGCTCGCGGTCGATCGCGTAGTGTTCGCGAATGCGGTGCAGAGCAGGCTCGAGGCGCATCCGCGCATCCGTATCGAGCGTGGCGAGATCACGACGATTCCCTCGCCCTCGGTGATCGCGACAGGGCCGCTCACGTCGGATGCGCTCGCGACTGCGTTGCGCGCGCGGCTCGGCGTCGACGCGCTGTCGTTCTACGACGCGATCGCTCCCGTAGTTGCGTACGACTCCATCGATCACGACCTCGTCTTCAAGGCGTCGCGCTACGGCAAGGGTGAGACGGAGGCCGAACGCGAAGAGGGCGCCTATCTCAATTGTCCGCTGTCGCGCGAGCAGTACGAGTCGTTCATCGATGCACTCATCGCCGGCGATCAGTATCAGGCGCACGAGTTCGACAAGGCGCCGTACTTCGAGGGCTGTCTCCCGGTGGAAGAGATGGCAGCGCGCGGGCGCGAGACGCTCCGCTTCGGACCGCTCAAGCCCGTCGGTCTGCGCGATCCGCGCACGGGGCGCGATGCGTACGCGGTGGTGCAGCTCCGCCAGGAAGATCGCGCGGGGCGGATGTGGAATCTCGTCGGCTTCCAGACGCGCCTTCGCATCGGCGATCAGGAGAAGGTCTTTCGCGCGATTCCGGGGCTCGCGAACGCGGAGTTTCTGCGCCATGGAAGCATCCATCGCAACTCATATGTGAACTCGCCGGCGGCGCTGACGCCGGCGCTCACGCTGCGTGACGACGCGCAGGTTTTTCTTGCGGGGCAGATCACGGGCGTCGAGGGGTATACCGAGTCGAGCGCGACGGGGCTCCTCGCGGGAATCAATCTTTCGCGAGTGCTCGCCGGCGCGGAGGCGGTCGTACCGCCGGGCACCACGATGCTCGGCGCGCTGTATCGCTATCTGCGCGAGGCGGATCCGAAGCACTTCCAGCCGATGAACGCGAACTTCGGTCTGCTCGACGACCTCGCGAAGCCGGAGCGCGACAAGCGGAAGAAGCGCGAGCTCTTCGCCGCGCGCGCGCTGGCGGACATTGCAAGCTGGCAGCGCGACAACGCGCTCGACGTCTTCTCGCCAAGCGCGTCGGCGGCTGTCGAGCTATGACCGACGACAGCGACGTCGCCGACTTTCTCACGCACCTCGAGAAAGAGCAGAACGATTCGCCGAACACACTCATCGCCTATCGCCGCGACCTCGATGCCTTCGTCGAATTCCTCGGCAGCTACTATGGTACGGAGTCGTGGACGTGGGGCGGCGTCGACCGGCTCGCCATCCGCGGCTTCATGGGCCACCTCACCCGCCGCGGGCTCGGCAAGCGCACCATCGGTCGCACCCTCTCCGCCGTGCGCTCCTTCTACAAGTTTCTCCATCGCAACGAGATCGTCGAGGCGAATCCCGCGCGCGCGATGCAGTCGCCGAAGCGCGACAAGTATCTCCCCGCGTATCTCGACCGCGCGCAGATCGACCTCTTGTTTCAGATGGCCGAAGCGAAGGCGTGGGAGGGGAAGTTCACGGACGTGCGGAATCTGGCGATCCTCGAGCTGTTCTATTCGACTGGACTGCGGTTGTCCGAGCTCGCCGGCGTCAATCGCGACATGCTCGACCTCGTCTCGCAGCAGCTCAAGGTGCGCGGCAAGGGGCGCAAGGAGCGGATCGTTCCGATCGGCGATCACGCGCAGCTTGCGCTCCGCAACTACGAAGCGAAGCGCGACGAGCTCTCACGCACGCTCGGCGGCAAGGTCGACCGCACCGCGTTCTTCCTCTCGCGCACGGGCACGCGCATCGGTGTGCGCGCGGTGCAGCTCGTCGTCGGCAAGTTCCTGCACGAGATCGACGAGGATGCGGGGCTCTCGGTGCACTCGCTCCGCCACACCTTCGCGACGCATCTGCTCGACGCCGGCGCCGACCTCCGTGCCGTCCAGGAGCTGCTCGGACACGCGTCGATCGCGACCACGCAGATCTACACGCACACCAGCGTCGAGCGGCTGAAACAGGTGTATGCGAAGTCGCACCCGCGGGCCTGATAGCGGATCGTCGCCAGTTGGCGGCGTCCAGCCGTGCCGCGCCGCTTCGGAACCGTCCTTGCATTGCTCCGCGGGATGCGAGCTGAAACCATCCCCCTGATTCTCGGCCTCCTGCTCTTTCTGATCGGCGCCGCGATGATCGCCGACGCGGTCATCGCCGACCAGCGCGCACACGCCTCCGAGCGACGAAGCCGCGAGCGCCCCGAGCGAAACAGGCCCGGCCAGATCATCCTCGGCTGCGGGATTGCGTGCGTAGCGGCCGCGCTCGTCGGGCGCGATCAATGGCGCTTCACGACGCTCGCGATCGCGGTGGCGGTGGTGCTCGTCGTGATCGGCGTCGGGTTGAACATGCGCTACATTCGCGGCTCGCTCCTGGGTCCCGTGCTCGGCCGCAGCGAGAAACGGCGTGAGGGCGACACCGTAGCGCCCCGGACGAAAGCACCCCGCCAGTAGCTCTCGGCGCCCCGGCGCCCGTGGTATCTTTCAAGCATGGCACACGGACTACCAACGATATACGCCACCACCGTTCTCGGTGTGCGGCGTGACGGCAAGGTCGCGGTCGGCGGCGACGGGCAGGTGAGCGTCGGCGAGACGGTGATGAAGTCGAACGCGCAGAAGGTGCGCGCGCTGCGCGGCGGCAAGGTGCTCGCGGGCTTCGCGGGCGCGGCGGCGGATGCGTTCACGCTCTTCGAGAAGTTCGAGGAAAAGCTCGAGCGCTATCCCGAGAATCTTCCGCGGGCTGCCGTCGAGCTGGCGAAGGACTGGCGCAGCGACCGCGTGCTGCGCAAGCTCGAGGCGCTGCTCGTCGTCGTCGACAAGAATCACGGGCTGATCGTCTCCGGGACGGGCGACATCATCGAGCCCGATGACGGCATCCTCGCGATCGGATCGGGCGGCTCGTATGCGCTGTCATCCGCGCGCGCGCTGATGGCGCACTCGCAGCTGAGCGCCCGCGAGATCGTGCAGGCGTCGCTCGAGATTGCCGGCGACATCTGTATCTACACGAATAAGAACATCACAATTCTGGAGCTCTAGCGGCCGCACGCGAGCGCCGGTGCTATCAGCACTCTGCGCGCGCGCACCCCGCACTTGATCATGCCATCGAATCGCACGCAGCAGGCGGTAGCACGGCTGGCCGACCTCACCCCACGACAGATCGTCGGTGAGCTCGACCGCTACATCGTAGGACAGGGAAACGCGAAGAAGGCCGTGGCGATCGCGCTCAGAAACCGTTGGCGCCGCCAGCAGGCGCCCGACGAGATCCGCGAGGAGATCTCGCCCAACAACATCATCCTCATCGGCCCGACGGGCGTCGGCAAGACGGAGATCGCGCGTCGTCTCGCGAAGCTCGCAGCCGCGCCGTTCATCAAGGTCGAGGCGTCGAAGTTCACCGAGGTCGGCTACGTCGGCCGGGATGTCGAGTCGATGGTGCGCGATCTGGTCGAGAGCGCGATCGACATGGTGCGCAACGAGCGCGAGGCGGACGTCGAGGATCTCGCGTACGAGAAGGTCGACGAGCGGCTGCTCGATCTGCTGCTGCCGAAGCCCACCGCAGATGCGCCGGCAGCGCCGCCTCCGAACGATCCGAACGCGGCGCCTACGGGTCCCGCGCTCTTCGTCGTCTCCGCAACCGGCGAGACATCGCGCGAGCCCGCGGATGAGGTTGGGGCCGAGCGCTATCGGCGGACGCGCGAGAAGCTCAAGCAGCTGCTGATAGACGGGAAGCTCGAGGACCGCGAGGTCGAGGTCGAGGTGACCGGTGGCAAGGGCCCCATGTTCGACATGATGGTCCCGCAGGGGGCGCCGGAAGGGATGGAGAACTTCACGGACATGCTGCAGGAGATGATGCCGAAGCGGCGGAAGAAGCGCACCGTGAAGGTGAGCGAGGCACGCCGCATCATCCTCGAACAGGAGCTGGAGAAGCTCATCGACCTCGACGACGTCACCGCCGATGCGGTGGAGCGTGTCGAGAAGATGGGGATCATCTTCCTCGACGAGATCGACAAGATCGCGGGCGAGCGCTCGCAGATGGGCGGGCCCGACGTGTCGCGCGAGGGAGTCCAGCGTGACTTGCTGCCGATCGTCGAAGGGTCGAACGTGCAGACCAAGTACGGGCTCGTAAAGACGGATCATGTGCTGTTCATCGCGGCGGGTGCGTTCCATGTGTCGAAGCCGAGCGATCTGATTCCGGAGCTGCAGGGACGCTTCCCGATTCGCGTGGAGCTCACGCCGCTCACGGAGGCGGACTTCGTGCGCATCATGACGGAGCCCGAGAATGCGCTGACGAAGCAGTATTCGGCGCTGGTCGAGGCCGAGGGTGCGTCGCTGATCTTCACGGAGGACGGGATCGCGGAGGTCGCGCGCATTGCCGCGACGGTGAACGATCGAATGGAGAACATCGGCGCGCGCCGGCTGCACACCGTGATGTCGACGCTGCTCGAGGATGTGTTGTATGACCTTCCTGATCGAGGGAAGGAGGCGATCACCGTCGACGCGGCGCTCGTACGCGACCGGCTGAAGTCGATCGTCGAGGACGAAGACCTGCGCCGGTACATTCTGTGACGATGTTCGAGGATCTCTCGCTCGCGAAGCTTCGCGGTCGCACGAGCGCGAAGTGGACGACGTATCCACCCGATGTGCTGCCGGCGTGGGTGGCGGAGATGGACTTTCCGTTGGCGGAGCCGATCAAGCGACGGCTGCAGCGCGCGATCGACATTGACGACGCGGGTTACGCGCAGCCGAAGTCGATTCGGGAGCCGTTCGTGGCGTTCGCGAAGTCGCGGTATGGATGGACTGTCGATCCGGCTCGGATTCTGGTCGCGCCTGAAGTGATGGTCGCGGTCGCCGAGATCCTTCGTGTAGTGACGAAGGTTGGCGACGGAGTGGTGATCAATCCGCCCGTGTACCCGCCGTTCCTCCAGACGATCGAGGAAGTTGGTCGCACGGTGGTGGAGGTGCCGCTCGCGCACGTGCCTGGCGGCGGGTGGGATCTCGATTTCCCAGCGCTCGAGAAGGCGTTCGACGCGGGCGCGAAAGCGTACCTGCTGTCCAATCCGCACAACCCCGTCGGCCGGGTGTTCGAGAAGGCGCAGCTCGAGGAGATCGCAAAGCTCGCGAAGCGCTACGGCGTGATCGTGATCGCGGACGAAATCCATGCGCCGCTCACGCTTCCTGGCGCGGTGCACATTCCGTTCGTGAGCGTGAGCGAATCGATCGGCGCGAACGCGATCACGGTGACGTCGGCGAGCAAGGCGTGGAACCTCGCTGGGCTCAAGTGCGCGGTGATCGTCGCGGGCTCGCAGGCGATGCAGACGGCGCTCAAGAAGCTTCCGATCGAGCTCGGCGAGCGCACGGGGCATCTTGGCGTGCTCGCGAACATCGCCGCGTTCGAGGAGGGCGCGTCGTATCTCGATGGACTGCTCGCGCATCTCGACCACAACCGCACGATGATGTCCGAGCTGATCGGCGTGTATCTGCCGGCGGTGAAGTACATCCCGCCGCAGGCCGGCTACCTCGCGTGGCTCGACTGCTCCGCCCTCGGACTCGGCGACGATCCGGCGAAGATCTTCCTGAAAAAGGGGAAGGTTGCGGTGATGCGCGGACTCGACTTCGGCCGCCAGGGCGCGTGCTTCGCGCGCGTGAACATGGGAACGTCGGGGAAGATCCTGAGCGAGGTGGTGGGGCGGATGGGGAAGGCGTTGGAGAAGGGCTGAGCAAGCCCTCGAACGTTCGCCTTGCTGCTCCCGCTCTCCGCAAGCTATCTTCCCCGCGCTTCGCACTTCCCCAGAGGAACATGACCGACGTCACTCATCGCGACTTCCTCGCGATTCCCGACTTCACGCGCCCCGAGCTCATCTCCCTCTTCGCGCTCGCCGAGAAGATGCGCAAGGGCGAGTACGACGCAAAGCCGCTCGCGGGGAAGTCGCTCGCGATGATCTTTATGAAGTCCTCAACGCGCACACGCGTCTCCTTCGAAGTCGGCGCCTGGCAGCTCGGCGGACACGCGCTCTTTCTCTCGCCGCGCGACGTGCAGCTCGGCCGCGGTGAGCCGATTGCCGACACCGCGCGCGTGCTCTCGCGCTACGTGGACGGGATCATGATCCGCACTTTCGCGCACGCGGAGGTCGAGGAGCTCGCGCGCTACGCGTCGGTGCCCGTGATCAACGGCCTCACCGATCTGCTCCACCCATGTCAGATTCTCGCCGACCTCCTCACGGTCAACCAGCACCTCGGCACCTTCGAGGGGAAGAAGATCGCGTGGATCGGCGACGGCAACAACATGGCGAACTCCTGGATCAATGCGTCGTACCGCCTCGGCTTCGAGCTCGTGCTCGCATGCCCCGAGGGCTACGATCCCGATGCCGCGACTCTGAAGCGCGAGGGCGGGAAGAACGTGAAGGTCGTGCGCGATCCGGCCGAGGCGGTGAAGGGCGCGCACGTCGTCAACACGGATGTGTGGGCGTCGATGGGGCAGGAGGAGGAGCAGGCGAAGCGCGAGAAGGCGTTCAAGGGATTCGAGGTCGATCGGAAGCTCATGTCCGGCGCGAGCAAGGACGCGATCTTCCTCCATTGCCTCCCGGCGCATCGTGGCGAAGAAGTCGCCGCCGATGTAATCGACGGACCACAGAGCCGAGTGTGGGATGAGGCCGAGAATCGTTTGCACGTGCAGAAGGCGCTCATGGCGGTGCTGATGGGGAACGAGCCACTCGGTTGATCGAACACGTATTGCGCTCCAGTATATACACTCGTATATTGATACGTGCGCTGTGCGTGGGATACCGAGAAGAGCGAGCGGAACCTCGTGGAGCGAAGCTTTGACTTCGCATTCGCTTCCGCAGTTTTCTCTGCCCCGATTCTCGAGCGCATCGATACGCGCCAGGACTACGGTGAGATTCGACGGATTGCGATCGGTGTTGCCGATGGCGTTCTGCTCACAGTCGTCTTCACCGACCGGGCCCAGGCTGGCGATATCGTTCGAAGAATCATTTCGGCCCGAGTGAGCAATCGCCGTGAGCGCCAAGCGTACCGCAAAATCTTCCCCTAACGGCGCGACGCCGACTCAGGGTCGAGCGAATCTCGCCAAGCTCCGTCGAGTGAGCGAGGCCGAGATCGCTCGCACTTCGCCAGACGAGCTGCGCGATCTTCCGAAGAATTTCTGGGATGATGCCGTACCTATGATTGCCGCGGCGAAGGTTCCCATCTCGCTGCGGGTAGACACCGACGTTCTTGCCTTTTTCCGAGAGAGCGGGCCGAGATATCAGTCGCGCATGAACGCCGTGCTCCGGTCGTACATGGAGCGTACTTCGGAGTCGGCGACCAAGCGGCCGAAGCGGCGCGACCTCGCCTGAGAAGCAGTCGGTAGCGCCGGCGAGCGTCCCGCTTACCCCCCCTTCTTCACCGTCTTCTGCTCCCCACTCGGCCGCCACGGCTTGAGCGCCTGCAGCTGCTCCTCGATCGCGTGCATCTCGTCGTCCGCACTCATCAGCGAAAATCTCGCGAGCGCGCGTCGCAGCCACTTGGTCGCGCTCGTCACGTCGCCGCGCCCCGCCTTCACCATCCCGAGCTCGCGCGCCGCCTCCGCCTCGAGCGTCAGCAGCTGCAGTCGCCCCGCGATGCGAATCGCTTCCTTGAGACGCGGCTCCGCCTCCTCGAGCTGGTGCATTTTTCGGTAGATCTCACCCTGCACGCGCAGCGCCGCCGCACGTCCGCTCTCATCCTGCAGCTCGGTGAAGATCGCGAGCGCCTTCTCGCTCCGCTCGAGCGCCTCCGGATATCGCTCCGCCTCGCAGCGCAGCTCCGCCTGATTCAGCATCGCCCCCGCCGCCACGTTCTTGTCGCCACGCTTCTCCGCGATCGACAGGCATCGGTCGAATGAGGCTTCGGCCGCGTCCCAGTCCTGCTCTTCCGCGTGCGCGAGCGCGAGGTTGTGGAGCGCGAGCGTCAGCCCCTCTTCGTCATTGATCGAGTCGAGAATCTCCACCGCGCGCTCGTAGCTCGCACGCGCCTCCTCGACATCGCCGAGCAATAACGACAGCGCGCCCATGTTGATCTGAATCCGTCCGCGAAGCGCAGGCGACACCGCGAGCTCCGACGCGACGGCGAACGACGAGCGCGCCTGCGTGAAGATCCCGCGCTGACAATAGACCGACCCAACGCCATTCTCGATCGACGCGCGAAGGTCGTCGTCCCCGAGCTCGATGGCGGCTGCGCGGGCGCGCTCGTAGAGCTCGAGCGCGTCGTCGAGCCGCCCCTGTCGCCACGCCACGCGCCCAAGTCGAAATAGTCCCTGCGCCGCGGGCGCTGGCACGTCCGACGTCGACAGCCGACGATACGCCGCCGACGCCGCCTGCAGGTCGCCCTTCTGCTCCGCCTCTTCCCCCTCGGCCAGCGCCGTCTCGTGTTCGCTCATACGGCAAGCCTCGGCGCGCGCGTGTGCACGCGCGGGAGCGTCTGTCGCCTGCCGTCGGCCGACTGTACGTGACGAAGTAGCGCGCCGATCACGTATGCCGCGCCGCCGCGCGCGCGGATCTGGTGCGGCGCCGCGTGCACGTAGCGCTGACAGGTATTTCTGAATGCGCTGCCCGACGGAAAGTCGAGCGCGAGTGCGACGCTATCCGCCGTGCGCTCATTGTCCTCGAGCATCTTCGCCGCGACGACGAGCCGCCCCCACGCGATGAGTCGCTGCGCGGTGGGAAAGCCGGCCTGCACGAGACGATCGGACAACACCTTCCGGCGAATGCCCAGGATGCGCGCAAGCATGTCCGGCGCGAGCCGCTGATGCGCCCGCGTGACCGTAACGAGGAGCGCATCGCGAACCGTCGGCTTCACGTCGGCAATCGCCGGACGGAGCAGCTCGATGATCCCCCGCGCCTCGGCCTGCTCGATGATGGTGAGAAGCCGTCGCGGCTCATCGTCCTGATCGGCGACGATCAGACCGTCGACACCGAAGCGCCCGGCCTCGAATAGATCGCGCGGGCGCGCGGGAGGCACGGCTGCGTAGAGCACGACGGTGACGGAGGGAAAGCGACGCTTCACCTGGCGCAGCCAGTCGAAGGTGTCGCTGACCTGCGATGCGGGGAAGAGATCGATGAGCGCGATCGTCACCGGGCGCGCCGCGCAGGCGGCGAGCAGCTCCGGCCAATCGTTACAGGGGACCATCGTGTAATGGTCTCTCAGGGCCGTGCGGACGCGGTTCAGCCGGTGGGGGCTGGGCAGAAGAGTGGCGACCAGTCCCACGGCTATCTCTGTTGGTTAGTCATGACTATGGAATGGACGCGGAGAGGCTCGGCCTTGTCACAGCCCGTTACGGCTGGGAAGCCCAGCCGCGTGACGCCGGCAGCAAAGCGCAACCAATCGTTGCCGCTTTTCGCAAGAAGTGACGGTGACGATCTCAACCGTGATGAAGTCTTCTCATTGAACGTGCCAAACGGGTAAGCGGCCTGTGCAATATCTATCATGTTCGCACTTGTTTGCGTAGCGATACGAAGTTCATGGAATTGTAAACGCCATCACAGCAACAAGATAGCTTCCGGCATGGCTCGCGCATTAGGGAGCCGCAGACGAGGCCGCCTTCCGAATGGCTGGCGGACTCGTGAGACGATTCCACGAAAGCTCGCTGCTTAAAGAAGTCGTTCGTCCTGCATCCTTGGAGAGTTAGCGCAGATGACCCTATTCACTAGTGCCTCACCCAACCGCGTGACAGCGACAGGATCGAGCAACCGCCGCGGCTTCAGCGCGGTCGAGCTGCTGATCGTGTGCGCCATCGTCGGCATCTTCGCGACGCTCGCATATCCCCGGGTGAACTTCACGCAATTCCAGGTGGATTCGGGGGCGCGTACGGTGCGCGTCGCGCTGCAGAACGCCGAACGGCTTGCGGTCACGCGACAGTACGACGTCGTCGTGAGCTTCGATCAGCCGAACAAGCGCATGCGGATCCTCGAGGACGGCAA
>JBDSHG010000026.1:0-19370 GCA_039918615.1 Gemmatimonadaceae bacterium
TTGCGTTCTACGCGGCGCCGTTCGAGGCGTGCTTCGTCGACGGCGAACGCGTGACGCCGCAGCCCGGCGGGTTCTACGGCGGGTGGATCACGTCCCACGTGGCCGGGCCGTTCAAGGGCTCACCCGGGACGCGGGGGTGGTGAGCGATCGCGGGCGGCGGAGCTCGCGATCAGGAGGTCCGCGCGGAGTTACCGCTTGAGACGCATCTCGTTTGTTGGAGCGAAGCCGAGCGTCTCGTAGAGCGGCCGTCCGTCGTCGGACGCGTGCAGCGATAGCCGACTGATCTGATGATCGCGCGCGTATTCCATCACGTGCTTCACAACGAGCGCGCCGAGTCCTTTGCGGCGCCACGCGGGCGCGGTGTAGACGTTGACCACCGTGCCCTCACGAAGCTCGATGCTTCCGTCCGGAGCCGGTCGCGGAATCATCGGGCGCACGATGAGCCCCGCCCCGGCGACGATCTCCGCGCTCGGCGCGGGTGCGATCGCCAGCCACGCGATGTATTCCCCTGCGGCGATCGCCGTCCGGAAGTAGAGTGCGGCCGCATGCGTGAATTGGGTCACCATCGTCGCCGCAAGCTCACCCATGTCGCGGTACATGCTCACGCGCTGGTGGACGAGCTGCGCGACGTCGTCGATTGTTGCGCGGCGTACGCGGAGATCCGATCCGTTGCTCGACCCGTCGTTCATTGTTGGCATGGCAGAATATATCACTTCGGGACGGTGGTGCTGCCGACTGCGGGGTGTTGAAGGCAAGTGGCAACAGCTAAGCTGCGAATCAGCGGGGCGCCTCTTCCAAGAGCCGCCCCGCTTGACATCTAGGAGTTCCTCGGGCTACCATAGGGCACCTACCCATAGGTGGTCTATGTATGACTGCTGATCGTAAAGACGAGTTTCTGCCAGGAACACTTGAGATGCTCGTGCTCAAGACGCTCTCGCTTGGAGCTCTGCACGGATATGGGATTGCGCAGCACATTCGGCAACTGTCCAAGGATGTGCTGCAAGTCGAGGAAGGATCGCTCTACCCCGCGCTTCAGCGCATGGAGCTCAAGGGGCTCGTTAGCGCCGAGTGGAAGCTCACCCCGACCAAGCGACGTGCGCGCTATTACAAGCTCACCGCCGCAGGGCGCAAACGACTCGGCATTGAGCAAAGCTCATTTACGCGGCTCGTGGACGCGATCTCGAGCGTCATGCAGCCGGAGAATCAGGAGTGACGTCGCCCGCGCGAATCTTCGCGACCCTCATGCGACGCGCGTCAGCGCAGGTGCACCGGCACAAGCGCGCGGCCGAGCTGGAGGACGAGCTCGCGTTTCACATGGAGCTGCTCGAGCGGGAAATGCGATCCCGTGGGATGTCCGAACGTGACGCGCGCGAAGCGGCGATACGGCAGATCGGCAACCGCACGCGCATCCAGGAGGAGGCTCGCGATTCGTGGAGCATCGCACTGATCGACGACACGCTTCGTCAGCTCCGGATGGCGTTTCGCTCGGCGCGACGAAGCGTTGGGTATTCGCTCACGGTGGTGCTTACGCTAGCGCTCGGAATCGGCGCGACCGTGACGATCTTCAGCGTCCTGGATCATGTTTTGATGCGACCGCTCTCATACACGCACGCCGATCAACTCGTGTCACTGTACCAGCGCGGACGCGGGGGCAATGAGCGTCTCGTGTCGTATCCAACACTGCTCGACTGGTCGCACGACAGCTCGAGCTTCGACGGAATGGCGTATGTACGCGGCGGCGGAGTGACTCTCGCGTTACCGGACGGAAAGGAGGCGCTCGGTGTTGGGTACGTCTCGCAGGGGTTCTTCAAGGTGATGCAAACCCGTCCTGAGCTCGGACGCACGTTCGCACCAGAAGAAGAGCTGCAATTCGGCGCAGACGCCGTTGTACTTTCGCACGATCTCTGGGTGCGCGACTTCAATTCCGATCCGCACATCATTGGCCGCGCCGTGTCGCTCGATAGCGCAGCCCCCACCGTGATCGGCGTGATGCCGCCCGGGTTCGCCTATCCCGAGTGGGCGCAGTTGTGGCGGCCGATCGGACAGATTCTCGGACGCGATACGGCATTGCAGAACCGAGATCTTCACGTGGACAGCCGCGCTATTGGGCGCCTTTCAGGGACCGCAACGGTTGCAAGTGCATCGCGGTCGCTTTCAGCCGTTCAGCAGCGCGTCGCGTTGAGTTACCCTAAACAGGAAGGAGAGTGGACGGGTGCGGGCATCGTCCCCTTGAAGACCGAACTGGTTGGCAGCATCGGACCAGCGCTGTGGGCGTTGGGAAGCGCAGTCGCGCTGATTCTTCTCATCGCCTGCGTGAACCTCGCGAATCTGTCGGCGGTGCGCGGCACATCCCGCGGTCGCGAGATGGCTGTGCGGCTCGCGCTCGGAGCAAGTCGGGCGCAAGTGTCGCTACAGCTCGTCGTCGAGACTCTCTTGTTGGCTATCGCCGGCGCCGCGCTCGGGGTACTCGGCGCGCGATTCGCGGTGGCGTGGCTGCGCGCCAACGCGCCGTTCGATCTTCCGCGGTCGAATGAAATCGCGCTCGACTCTCGCGCGTTGCTTGTTGCGGTGTTGCTCACCAGCGCGACAGCGCTGCTGTTCGGAGTCGTGCCAGCGCTGCGCGCCGCCGCGCCAAAAGGCGCTATTGGTGCGCTCCTCGGGCGCCGCTCGGCGGCCGGCGGGACGCGCGCACAGAGCCGAGTGCGCGGTGCGCTCACGGGCGCGCAGTTCTCCCTCGCCCTCGTGCTGCTGGTGGGAGCCGGGTCGTTGTTACAGAGCTATCGGCGGTTACAGGCGGTCGATCTGGGGTTCGATGCGAACAATCTCGCCACGCTAAAGATCTTCCCGCCGAAAACGAAATACGCGGACGCGGGCGCCGCGCTCCAACTCTATACGAGTCTCGTTGAGCGTTTACGAGCGGTTCCGGGTGTCGAAGACGCTGCCTTTGTCAACTTCATGCCTCCCGGCGGGTCCGTTTCGACGCGCCTTGAGATTTCTGGGCGCAAGGTGAGCAGCGATGACGTTGCGCTATACGTAACTGCAAGCGAGGGGTACATGCGTGCGCTTCGGTTGCGCCTCGCGCGCGGCCGGTGGTTCACTAAAAACGACATGCGCTCGCCCGGAGATGGTGTAGTCATCAGTGAGAGTGTTGCGAAGCGCTATTGGCCGAACGCCGACGCGCTTGGCAAATCGCTCACCATCTTCCGCTCGTCGCAGGTGCGAAAGGACTTCGGTCAGGCTGTGCTGTCCACGGTGATCGGCATCGTCGGTGATATTCACCAGCATGGACCCGACAGCGACCCCGAAGACGCGGTGTACGTGCCGTTGTCCGCCGAGCCGTGGGCCTGGGGATCGCTCGTCGTACGCACGCGCGCGACATCGCCCGCCTCGAACGTCGCGCTCGCTGCGGCGGTGAAAGATGTGGAGCCAGCGCTCCTGAGGAGCCGTCATTCGGCTGCGGACTTTACCGCCGTTACCAAGGATCTCTCGTATGTGCTCGCACCAAGGCGCTACATGCTCTCGCTCTTAGGCGCCTTTAGTCTCTGCGCGCTCGCCCTCGCCGCTGTCGGCATCTACGGGGTGACGAGCTACGCCGTGGCGCAGCGCACCCCAGAACTCGGAATTAGACGGGCGCTAGGCGCGGCGGAACGTGAGATCGTGCGCACGGTCCTAGTGCGCGGTTTGGCTCCCGCTCTGCTGGGTTGCGTGATCGGCGTCGCTCTCACATTTCTCATTGGGCGCTACGTGCGGAACGTCCTCTCCGACATCTCTTCGCTCGATCCGGTAGTTGTGATCGCTATTTGTGGCTTGCTGCTAGGAGTAGGACTCGCGGCATGCTACTTCCCCGCGCGTCGCGCGAAACGTATCGACCCGATGATCGCGTTGCGCGCGGAGTGATTTTCAATACGACGTAACCTGCCGCTCCGCCGCCCGCATCGGATCCGGCTCTACCCTCGCTCCACTCGCCAACGACTTCGCCAGAGATCTCTGCGCCTCCGCCGACCGCTTGACCTCGAGCGAAAGATCCTCAGTTCGCGTCATGGGCTTCGCGATCTTTCTGGAAGTGAGATCTTCCGCTGGTCGCCCGCCGGGAGCGTCATCGCGTCCACGCGACCCGCGGCCGAGCAGCCACGGCGCAGAATGCCGCGCCGATCAGAACGCAGACCAAGATAGGTCCCGGAAGGCCCGTCAGCATTGTCGTCGTCACGAAGTCCGTTGGCGCACTCGCACCGCTCGAAGATGCGATCCGATACGCTTGATGTGCCCCGCCGGCTCCGTCGTCTCGCTGCCGCTCCGCGCCCAGCGTCGTACTTTTCTTACCATGCGAGTCCTCCTCCAACGCGTCTCCCGCGCCGAAGTTCGCGTCGACGGACGCGTCGTCGGAAAGATCGGCGTCGGCTACTGTCTGCTCGTCGGCTTCACCGCCACCGACACCGAGCCGCAGCTCGTCTGGATGGCCGACAGGATCGCCGGACTCCGCATCCTCGCTGATCCCGCCGGCAAGATGAATCTCGCCCTCGCCGACGTGAACGGCGCCATCCTCGTGATCTCGCAGTTCACACTCTACGGCGACGCCACTGCCGGTCGCCGCCCAAGCTTTCTCGCCGCTGCGCCCGGGCCGGTCGCCGAGCCACTCTACGAGTCGTTCGTCGCGATGCTGCGCGAGCGCGAGTGCACCGTCGAGACCGGAGAGTTCGGCGCGATGAGCGAGGTCGAGCTCGTGAACGACGGACCCACCACCATCTGGCTCGAACGATGATCACGCCGCACGTCATCCTCGCCTCCTCGTCGCCGCGCCGGCAAGAGCTCCTCGATCTCGTCGGCATCGCGCACGAGGTGATCCCCGCCGACATCGACGAGAGCTATCGCGATGGTGAGGAGGCGGCGCCACACGCACTTCGGCTCGCGCGCGAAAAGGGCGCTGCGATCGCCGCGCTTCACCCCAACGCCGTCGTCATCGCGGCCGACACGATCGTCGTCGTCGATGGACTCGTGCTCGGCAAGCCGCGCGACGAGGCCGATGCCGCGCGCATGCTCGCGATGCTCGGCGGGCAGACGCACGTCGTGCTCACGGCGGTGGCGGTGTCGTACCGCGGGGAGATGCACTCCGACGTCGAGTCGGTGCGGGTCACCTTCCGCACCCTCGACCGCGAGCGCATCTGCGCGTACATCGCGACGGCCGAGCCGATGGACAAGGCGGGCGCGTACGGCATTCAGGGATTCGGGGCGACGCTCGTCGAGCGCGTCGACGGTGACTACTTCGCGGTGATGGGGCTGCCGCTCGCGCGCATGGTCGATCTGCTCCAGGAGATCGGGGTGCGCTACGAGTTCGGCGCGCTGATGGCTCGTCCGCTGCCGTAACGCTCCGACCACAGCTTCACCTTCTCGAGCACATCGGAAACGCTGATCGTCTGCATGCGATCAAGGCGACGATCGGTGGCGAGATGCGAGCCGTTCCACATGTCGCCATACGCGTTCACGATCAGCTTTTCTGACGCGCGATACGGGCCGGTGCGGAGCGGGTTGCTGAAGCCGAGCAGAGATATGACGGGCCTGTTGAGCGCGACCGCGATGTGCAGCGGCCCCGTGTCGAGCGAGATCACGAGGGCGCTCGCATCCAGGATCGCGACGAGCCGTCGCAACCCGCTGTTCAGCGCCGACAGTGGCTTGTGCCGCGAGCGCTCGAGAATCACCGTCTCCGTCGCCTCTTCGCGCGGCGAGCGACCGCCCACGAGCACCGGCTGCAGCCCGTAACGCCCACTCAGCGCGTCCGCGAGCTCGCCCCATCGCTCCGCCATCCAGTCTTTTTGCGGACGGCTCGTGCCGATGACGAGCGACACGATTGGCCGATCGATCCCACCAACGAACTCACGTTGCCACTCGCGCTCGGCCCCCCACGGGCCGATGTTCCACTCTATTGCGCCACAGTCTATCGCCAGGGCGGACAAAAACTCGAGATACTCATCCTGGATGTGCTGCGGCTCGTGTGGAGGAATGCGCCGATTGGTGAACAGCCAATTGAGGTCTCTCGCGCGTGCGCGATCGTAGCCCAGCTTGACCGGCGCGGGGGCGATCGCGGTGAGGATGCCGGCCTTCAAGTAGTCCTGTAGTCCGAGTACGACATCGAACGGGCGTCCACGAAAGTGCTTCCGCACATCGGTAAACGCGCGCCATCCGCGCGAGCGATCGAAGCGCACGATCTCATCGACCGCGGGATGTCCCTCGACGAGCGATGCCGGCCCTGGCTGGAGGATCCACGTGATGTGCGAGTGCGGGTCCGCGCGCTTGATCGCGTTGACCACCGGGAGCACATGAACCGCGTCTCCGACGGCGCTCAGCATCACGATGCAGTAGCGGCGGTTGGCACTGAGTGAAGGAGGCGGCACGAGCGGGAATGTAGTGGCAATCGGCCATGGTGCGCGGTGCACCGGGCTCACCAGCAATGTATATTTCCGCCCGTCACCGGCAACGTGAATGCCTCCACGCATCGAACGGATTCTTCTCATTCAATTGCGCCGGCTTGGCGACGTGGTGCTGTCCACCGCGCTGCTCGATGACCTGCGGCGGGCATACCCTGATGCGTCGATCGACATGCTCGTCGGCCGCCACGCGGCGCCGCTCGTCACCGGCCATCCGCTGATCCGGAACCGTATTGTGCTGGAGGATCACGGAGCGCTCGGCACCGCGCGCCTCGTGCGCGCGGCGGGCTACGATGCGGTCTTCGACGTCCAGGGGAGCATGCGCACGGCGATGATCACTCGGGCTTCGGGTGCCCCGCTTCGGGTTGGCTGGAAGGTGCGTGCCGCGCCTCTCGCGTACACGCACGCGCTCGCGCGCGGTGGTGCTGCCGAGTATGTGGTGCGTCGGCGCCGCCGCCTCCTCGAGCTCGCGGGAATTCCGGTTGGCGGCTCGCTCCCGAGCATCACCCTGAGCGACCAGGAGCGGATGCAGGGGGATGCGGATCTCCGCTCGGCGGGCGCACCGCCGGTGGGCCCGCGCGTCGCCTTCGCGCTCGTCACCAGCAGCCCCGCGCGCGACTGGCAGATCGAGAAGTTCGCCGCGCTCGGGAACGCGTTGGTCAGTCGCGGTGTGACGCCGGTGGTGCTTGCGGCGGGGGCACCCGCGGCGATCGTGAGCCGCATGCGCGCGCTTTGCGCGCGCGCGGTAATCGTGCCTGCGCTCGACGGCGACCGTGATCGCGAGATGCGCCGATTCCTCGCCGTGCTCGCGGGCTGCGACGTGCTTCTCTCGGGCGATACCGGGCCCGCGCACATGGCAGACGCTCTTGGCGTGCCGCGCGTGACGGTGTACGGTCCAACGACGCCGGACAACTACGCACCGGGGCTCGCGACGACGATCGCGTTGCGCACACCCGGACCCGCCGTTCGCATTCGCGATGAAAACCGGCTGCATCGCGCCGGACACGACTTCTTTTCGGGAGTGACGGTGGACATGGTGATGAAAGAGATCATTGGGCTGCTCGACAACGCGCCCGCGCGTCCCAACCGGAGGAGCGCCCGTGCCGTCTGAATCGATCGGCGCGCTCATCGCGGAGCTCGCGCGCACCAACGTCGCGCTCTGGCACGAGGAGGACAAGGCGCGCGCGGGTGACGATCAGCAGATCGCGGCGGCGAAGCGCAGCATCGACAAGCTCAATCAGCAGCGCAACGACCTCATCGAGCGCATTGACGATCAGGTGATGCGCACCGTGCGCGACAATCGCGATGGAGATGCTACAGGTGGCTGAGACGGTCGGCTGGCTGGCGGACAAGCTCAGCATCGTCGAGCTCAAGCGCTACCACATGCGCGAGCAGATGGAGCGCACCGATGCCGCGCCGGCGTTTCGCGACCAGTGCCGCGACAAGCTCGAGGTGCTCACGCGCCAGCGCGACGATCTTGCCGGGGAGCTGGCGACGCTGCTCGCGGACATCGCGTCGGGGCGCGTGGTGCCGCGCGTCTACCGCCAGTTCAAGATGTACAACGACCCCGCCTATCGCGTCTCGCGCGGTGAGGGCACGGAGTGACGGGATCGCCGGCGCCGCTCACGATTCTCTATCTGGACATCAATACCGAATGGCGGGGCGGGCAGCGACAGCTCCTCTGGATGGGCGAGGGGCTGCGCCGCCACGGCGGCCGCCCGATCTTCGCGCTTCGCCCAGGCGTTCCACTGGCCACGCGCGCGCATGCGGCAGGAATCGAGGTGATTCCGATCGACCCCCTCATTCCGGGAGGTGGCCCCTGGACCGTGCTGCGCCTCCGGCGCGTCATTCGCCGAGAGCGTGTATCGATTGTGCACGCGCAGTCGGGTCACACCATGGCGCTCGCGGCACTCGCGGCTGCGGGAACGACTGCGAGAATCGTATTTGCGCGCCGGGTGACGACGCCGCTGGGCAAGCACTCGCCGACCCGCTGGAAGTACGCTCGAGCGGAGCGGCTCATTTCAGTGAGTCGCGCAGGGGTAGAAGGGCTGCTGCGAGTGGGGGTGAATCCGGCGCGGGTGCGCGTAGTCCCGAGCGGGGTTCCGCTCGAGCAGTCGATCGTGCCTGCGACTCCTGCGCTTTTGTGGTCGTTCGGCGTTCCCGCAGGCGCTCCTCTCGCGGTCATGGTAGCGGCACTCACCGCGGGCAAGGATCCGATTTCCTTCGTTCGAGCGATTGAAGTCGCTCGGCGCGAAGTTCCGCAGCTGCATGCGCTGATCGTTGGTGACGGACCTCTACGCAGCGTGCTCTTGCACGAGATCGCGTCCCTTGGGCTGACTGAGTTCGTGCATCTCACCGGCTTTCGCTCGGATCCCGAATCGCTCGAGTCTGCGGCGAGCGTAGTAGTGCTCTCGAGTCGAAGCCAGGAGGGGACGCCCGGTGTCTTGCTCGATGCGCTCGCGCTCGGCAAGCCCATCGTCGCCACGAACGTGGGCGGAGTGTCCGAGGTCGTCGAACACGAACGTTCGGGACTGCTCGTGCCGATCGGCGACACGCAACAGCTCGGCCGGGCAATCGCTCGCGTGCTGCTGGATGTCGCCCTTTCAACGAAACTCTCAGCTGGTGCCCGGGCGCGCGCGCCCATGTTCACGATCGAGCAGACGGTGGATCGTACGATGGAGATCTACCGCGAGCTGCTTGCCGAGCTTCCGGGCGCTCAATGACGACGCACCTGCTGCTGACGTCGAACTTTCCGCCGCAATACGACGGCATCGCGAGCTGGATGTCTCAATTGGCGATCCACTACGGTGGTGACACGATGCTCGTGTCGGTCGGCAGAGAGCCAGGAGACGAACAGAGCGATGCGCGCCAGACGATTCGTCTGGACAGAATGCCCATCGCGCGGGAGCGGCTTCGAAATTTTCCGGGGCTAATCGCGTGGTCGAAGCGCGCGGCATATCTCGCGCGGACGCACGAAGTGTCCTTTACCTGGTGCGGCAATCTGAAGCCCGCATCGTACGTCGCGTTGACGCTGCGCGTGAGGATGGGAATCCCCTACGGGATTTTTCTGCACGGCACCGAGCTGCTACTGTTGCGCGCAAAAGGACGCGGGTTCGGCAAGCACATGGCTGCGCGAATGCTGCTCGGGTCTGCCGCCGTACTCGTGACGAATAGCGAATGGACCCGTGAGAGAACGCTGGAGGTGCTCGACGATCTGGGCATCCCGGATCGCGCAAATCGTGTGTATGCCGTGCCGCTCGGCGCCGATCTCGAACGATTCCGTCCGGGGCTCGCGACGGCGGGGGTGCGCGAAAAGTATGGGCTGAGTACGGGGCGGTGGTTATTGACGGTCGCCCGCCTCTTCGAGCACAAGGGACAGGACAATGGCATGCGCGCGCTGCACATTCTGCGCGACAGCGAGCCCGACCTGGGGTACGCCATGGCCGGCACGGGCGACTACGAACCGGAGCTCCGCGCGCTTGCCGGAAAGCTCGGTCTTGGAGATCGCGTGCGGTTTCTCGGATTCGTCCCGGAGGAAGATCTGCCCGCACTGTACAATGTTCCCGAGCTGTATCTGGGCACATCACGAGTCGCGGTCAATCACGTCGAAGGATTCGGCATCTCGCTCGTCGAAGCGGCTGCCACGGCGCTGCCCGTCGTCGCTGGCCGGGAGGGGGGAATGCCGGAAGCCGTCGTGGACGGACAGACCGGACTCCTCGCCGACCCATACGATCCCGCCTCGATCGCGGAATCGATTCAGCGAATATTGCGATCTCCCGAACTTGGCGCGCGTCTCGGAGCCGAGGGACGGCGGGTGGCGGAGCGCAAATACAGTTGGCAGCGCGTCGCGCGAGATCTGCGCGCCATCGCGGACGCGCACGCGCGTGAGCGGGGGCGATGAGCACACGCGCGCTGCGGGTGCTGCACGTCGACACCGAGCGCGGATGGCGTGGCGGCGAGCGGCAGGCGTTCTGGCTGGCCGAGCGTCTGGCGCGGCAAGGGCATCGCTCGGTGCTCGTCGCGCGGCCGGGAGAGCCACTCGCGGAGCGGGGAACGGCGGCCGGGATTCCCGTGATTCCGCTCTCGCCGTTCTCGGAGCTCGACGTGCTCGCCGCGCTCTCGCTGCGCCGCGCGATCGTGCGCGAGAAGGCGGACATCGTGCATGCGCACACTGGGCACGCGGTCGCACTGGCGGCGATGGCGACGCTCGGCACGGGCGCCCGCATGGTGCTCACGCGGCGCGTCAGTTTTCCGCTCAAGCGCAATCCGGCATCGCTGTGGAAGTACTCGCGGGCGAGCGCGATGATCGCCGTCTGTCAGGCGACCGCCGACACCCTGGTGCAGAGCGGAATCGAGTCCGCGCGCATTACCGTCGCCTACAGCGGTGTCGACCTCTCGCGAGTCATCGCCCCCGCATCATCCGAGACGCTCGCAAAGCTCGGCGTGAAGCCCGGCGCGCCGCTCGTGGTGATGGTGGCGGCGCTGGTTGGCCACAAGGATCCACTCACCTTCGTGCGCGCGATGGATGTCGCACGGAGAGCGGTGCCCGGCATTCAGGCGCTGATGGTTGGCGAGGGCGAGTTGCGCTCCGATGTCGAGCTCGAGCGATCGCTGCTCAGCCTCTGTGACACCGTCCATCTCGCGGGCTATCGCACCGATGCGGACTCGCTCATGACTGTGGCGGACGTCGTCGCGCTCAGCTCGAGCGACGACGGCATCGGCGGCGTCGTGATCGATGCGATGTCGTTCGGAAAGCCGGTCGCGGCGACGGAGGCCGGCGGAATCCCCGAGGCCGTCGTGAACGGTGAGACCGGACTGCTCGTCCCGATCGGCGATGCGGATGCGCTCGGCGCAGCCATCGCGAGGCTCATCACAGACAAGGCGCTGGCGCAGCGCATGGGCGCCAACGGCATCCGTCGCGCGCCGCTGTTCTCGATCGACAACACCGTGGACCGCACGCTCCAAGTCTACGAGCGAGTGCTCGCCGCGCGGTCGCGATAGGCCGAGCGCCACCGCTCCACCTTGTCGAGCACATCGCGCACGGTGATGCGCGGCATGCGGCCAAGCCGGTGCGCGTACGAGATGGGATAGTCCTCGCCGGGATCGCCATACGCGTCGACGATCAGATCGTGATACCGCTTGTACGGTCCGACGCGTTTGGGGTTGTTGTAGCCCATCAGGCTGATCACCGGCCGCTCGAGCGCGACCGACATGTGCAGGGGTGCGGTGTCGAGGGAGATCACGAGCTCGGATGCGTCGATGATCGTCACGAGGTCGCGCAGTGGAACGCCGAGCGTGTCGTGCGGCGGCACTCGCATCAGCGACGAGATGCGCTCGGCCGTCGCGATCTCGCCTGGCGTGCGCCCGCCGGCGAGCGACGGCTCGAGCCCGAAGTCACTCCGCAACGCATTCGCCACCTCGGCCCATCGTTCGGCGATCCACTCCTTCTCGTGATGCGTGGCGCCGATGACGAGCGTCGCGAAGGGGCGGGGGAGCGTCGCGCGCAACTCCTCCGCGCGAGCGAGCTCAGACGGCCATGGGCCGAGCTTCCATTCACTTGTGTCGCTGTCCATCTCGAGGGCAGTCAGAAACTCGAGGTACTGGTCCGCTACGTGCTGCGGTGCGTGCGGCGGAATTCGCTGCGTGGTGAACAGCCAGTTGAGATCGCGTGCGCGCGCCTTGTCGAAGCCGAGCTTCACCGGTGCACGCACGAACGAGGTGACCAGGCCCGCCTTGATGTAGACCTGAAGGTCAATGACGAGATCGAAGGCACGCGTGAGCAGCTGCCGCCGGAGTGCGAGCATCCCGCGCCAGCCGCGCGATTTCTCGAAGACGAGAATCTCATCGACGTCCGGATGCCCGCGCACCAGCGATGCCGGGCCGGGCTCGAGGATCCAGGTGATCGTCGCGCCGGGCTCCTGGCGCTTGAGCGCCGTGATGATCGGCAGGACGTGCACCGCATCGCCGATCGCGCTCATCATCACGATGCAAATGCGGCGGCCGCCACCGCTGCCCGTCGTCATCGCGAGAGCTCTATCAGCTCCCGCGCGCTGCTCTCGATCGCGAGCAGGTCAGCCTCCTCGATCGGAAGCCCCTGTCGCCGGCGCCACTTGAGCGCGGATCTCGAGAGCCGCCGCAGATTCGCATCCAGCACGTGCTGCGCGCCGGGCTTGTCGAGCCACACGCGATCGACGTCCAGGGCATAGGCTTCGACTCCGCCGAAGTCGTTGTCGGCGATGAGGACGTTCTTGAGGTTGAGGTCGGGGTGGCGCGCACCCGCGATGCTGAGCGATGCGAGCAGCTTCCCCGTCGCAACGATCAGCGCGCGCTTCGAATCGGTGCGCGACAAGGTGCCGAGCGCCGCCGCGAGATCGCGACTCTTCGGCACCTCGCGCGTGACGACATCGGCGCGACGAAACATGGGACCGGCGGGATAGGTCGCGTACGCCACCACCTCGGGCGTCGACACGCGGAGATGACGCAGCGTGAGCGAGAGCTCGAGCTCGCGCGGCGCGCGCGTTGCACCAACGAACTTGTCGTCCCGCAGGGCGCCTAGCAGGCCGCCCCGTCGCGAGCGGCGAACGACCACGCGGTCTCCGCTCGACAGCGGCACCGCATAGACGAGTCCACGGCCGGTGAAGGGCCTCGCCTCTGGATGATGTTCGGCATATTCGTAGAAGGTGCCGTCGGCGAGCGCCTCGCGCAGCGGGGTTTCGAGCGTCGCGAGCGCTGCGCCCTCGACGCCGGGCCCGCTGAGTGCGACGTATCCCGTCGGCACGGTGAACCCCTTCACGTGCTCACGCTGTAGACCGGGATTGCCTGGCTCTTCCCCTTGAGATCCATCGTCCCGCGCTCGAGCATCGGTGGCGCATCGGTGAGCGCCGCGCGCATCGCGTTTGTGATGAGAATCTCGCCACCGCCGGCCTCGGAGCAGAGCCGGCTCGCGATGTTCACGACGTCGCCGATCACCGTGTACTCGAGGCGTCGCTCGGAGCCGATGTAGCCGGCGAAGCTCTCCCCGTAGCTCAACCCGATCCCGATCTGCAAACACGTGCGTCCCTCGCTCGCCCACTGTGCGTTGAGCGTCTCGAGCTCGCGCATCATGTCGAGCGCTGCATCCATGGCGCGGTCCGCATCGTCCGCTGCACCGATTGGCGCGCCCCACTGCGCCATGACGGCGTCGCCGATGAACTTGTCGAGCGTGCCGCCGTGTCTGAACACGATCTCGACCATCACGGTGAAATACTCGCTCAGCAACCGCGCGACCTCGTCCGGCTTCATCGACTCCGAGAGCGCGGTAAAGCCACGGATGTCGCTGAACAGCACGGCGACCGTGCTCTTGTCGCCGCCGAGCTTGAGCTGGTGCGCGGAACTCGCAATCTGCGCCGCGAGACGAGGCGCAAAGAAGCGCTCGAAGTTCCCGCGCACCATCGTCTCGTGCCGAATCCGCTCTGCGAAGCGGCTGTTCTCGAGCGCCACCGCCGCGATGTTCGAGAATGCGGTGAGAAACTCGAGATCCTCCTCGTTGAAGCGATGCGTGGTGGTGATGTTGTCGACGTAGAGCACGCCCTGCACTACATCCTCCGTGCCGATCAGCGGCGCGCACATGGCCGAGCGTACGCTCTGCATGAGGATCGACTGCCCGCCGAAGCGCTGGTCCTGCGGCGCGTTGTCGGAGAGCACGGCGACCTTCTCGTCCACCACCATGCGCGCGATCGACTGCGGGATCGCCTTCCCGGTAATCACTCCCTGTCGGTCGCGCGAGATCGTCGGCACGCGTCCGCCCTCCGCATCGACGAGCTCGATCGCGACGCGGTCGACGTCGAGGATCTGGAAGACGAGCTCGGTCACCTTGTCGAGCAGCGCAGTCACATCGGCCGTGCGCGAAAGCCCCTTCGACACCTCGAGGAGCAGCGCGAGCTTCTTTTCCGTTCGCGCCGCACCATCGAGTCCCGAGCGATCGCCCTTCGCGTCCGCGAGATTCGCGGCGCGAAAGACGGAGGAGAGTAGTCCATCGGGGCTGTCGTAGGCGCGCTGCTTGAGCACCGTGGCGCCGGTAGGTGGAGTGACGGCACGCGTGCGCTCGTCTTGTGGGCGAGGCGCAGCCTCCTGCACGATCAAGCGGAACGGCACCTTCCCGAACGTCAGCTCGTCGCCCGCGACCACGGTCGCGCTCTCCACGCGCTCGCCGTTGACGAAGGTGCCATTGCTCGAGCCGAGATCGGAGACCTCCACGCCGGTGGCAGAGGAGCTGAGCTTCGCGTGGCGGCGCGAGATCGTCGGATCGAAGATCGGGATATCGCTGCTCGCTGCGCGCCCTACCAGGAGCGTTGAGCCCTCTCGAAGCTCGAATGACTGCGCACCGCTGGTGGAGACGATCCGAAAGGGCATGCCCTCAATATGCGGGGCCACCGGGGCGCGCGGCGAGGGGGCCGGGCGTGCCAGCTAACGCTTTCGCACCTGCCCGATCGCCGTGAGCATCGCGCGCGCCTTGTTTTCGGTCTCCTCCCACTCGTTCGCGGGGATCGAGTCCGCCACGATCCCCGCGCCCGCCTGGATCGACGCGACGCCATCCGCGATCACACACGTGCGGATCGTGATTGCGAGATCCATCCGCCGGTCGCCCGCCGCGATGTAGCCAATGGCGCCCGCGTACGGGCCGCGGCGCTCGGGCTCGAGCTCGTCGATGATCTGCATTGCGCGCACCTTGGGCGCCCCCGTCATCGTGCCGGCGGGGAAGGTCGCGCGGAAGACATCGATGGCCGAGGCATCGTCGTGCAGCTGCCCCTCTACCTGACTGACGATGTGGAAGACGTGGCTGTAGCGCTCGACGACCATGAGGTCGGTGACTTCGACCGTGCCGTATTTCGCGATACGCCCGACGTCGTTGCGTCCGAGGTCGACGAGCATCACGTGCTCGGCGCGCTCCTTCTCATCGACGAGGAGCTCGGCAGCGAGGCGCTCGTCGTCTTCGGGGGTGAGGCCGCGCGGCCGCGTGCCGGCGATCGGGCGCACGGTGACGCGTCCGCCTGCAACGCGCACGAGAAGCTCGGGGGAGCTGCCGACGAGCTCGAGCCCATCGAGCACGAGGTGGTACATGTACGGCGACGGATTGAGCGCGCGTAGCGCGCGGTAGAGCGCGGCGGGGTCGAAGTCGAGCGGCACCTGAATGCGGCGCGCGAGCAGCGCCTGGAAACAGTCGCCGGCGAAGATGTATTCGCGGATGCGTTCGACATCCTGCTCGAACTTCGCGCGCGAGTAGGCGAAGGTGCCCTTGACGGGCGCCGCGCCCTTGTCGAGATCCAGCGGAGCGAGGCTCCCGGGCGCTCGCAGTCGCGCGATCGTCGCATCGATGTCGAGCAGCGCGGCGTCGTGCAGGCGATGGAGCTCGGCCTCGCTCGCGCCCGCGCTCACCGGCACGCCGACCACGACGCGCGCCTGCGAGCGCAGCGCGTCGATGATCACGAGCGCATTCGTGAACACGAAGAGCGCATCGGGCGCGGCGATGCCGCGCGGAGGGGCGTGCGGGAGATTTTCGATATGGCGCGCGATGTCGTACGAGAAGAAGCCGACGGCGCCACTCCAGAAGGCGCCGAGCTCCGGCACGTCGACGGGCTCGTGCTCTGCGACGAGACGCTGCAAATCAACCAATGGATCCGCGGGCGTTCGCGCCCCGTGCCATCCCTTCTCGGGCGTCCAGTCTTCAGCGACACCGTCGGTGAGGCGCCACGCGCCGCGCGGCTCGGTGCCCATGAAGGTGTAGCGCGCCCACGTCTCGCCGCCTGCGGGCGCCGACTCGAGGAGAAAGGCGAACGGTCCGCGCCGGAGCTTCGCGAATGCCGACACCGGCGTCTCGCCGTCGAGCAGGCAATCGCGCCAGACCGGGACCAATCGTCCGCCTCGCTCGTCTCCTCCGCGCACCGCGAGCGCCTTGAAGCGATCGTACGTCGTCATCGCGTGAGCATCGCCGCGCGTTCGACCTCACACGCTTGCCGCGCGTGAGACGTACCATGACATTTTCCAATCATGAGCAGAGTCCTCGCGGTGATACGGGCCGCGTGCTGGGTTGCGCTGTGCTGCGCGCTCGCGCAGACGGTGCATGCGCAGGCGTGGAACGACGCGCGCGCGAGTGAGCTGGTGGAGCGTGCGACCGAGCGCCGCGCGCAACAGCTGGCCGACACCGCGCTGCGTGACTATCACGCGACGGCGCACGGCTACCTCACCTTCCTCGCGCAGGTCGGCGAAAACTACCCCGATCCCCCCAAGGTCGTTCGCTCCGACGAGCTCGCGCTGGAAGTGTACTGGCGGGCGCCCAACCTCAGCAAGCAGCGCATCGTCGGCCGGCGCGACACGCTCGCACTCCCTACCAACATCGCGTACCACCAGGACCACCTCGGGATCGTCCAGAACAACTTCCCGAGCATTATCCGCCTCGGCGACGGCGACGAGGTGCACGACGTGCCTCATCCGCTGTCTGCCGAAGGGATGAACGACTACGACTTCGCGATCGCGGACTCGCTGAGCATCCGTCTGCCGGACCATGCGGTGCAGGTCTACGAGCTCCGCGTTCGTCCGAAGGACGTGTCGCAGCCGCGACTCGTCGGCGCGCTCTACATCGATCGTGCGTCCGGCGACGTCGTGCGCATGGCGTTCACCTTCACGCGACCGGCGTATCTCGACACCGAGCTCGAGGACATCTCGATCGTGCTCGAGAATGCGCTGGTGCAGGGGCGCTTCTGGCTTCCGCTGCACCAGGAGGTCGAGATTCGGCGCACGGGGAAGTGGCTCGACTTCCCGGCGCGGGGAATCATTCGCGGACGCTGGGAGATCTCGGATTACCAGACGAATGGGGGGCTGCCGCTGGCGCTCTTCTCGGGGCCGGAGATCACGAGCGCGCCAGCGCGCGAGCTCGCGCAGCATCAATGGCATGGCCGCATTCTCGATTCGCTTCCGCAGGATGTCCGCGCCGCGAGCGACGACGACGTGCGCAAGGTGCAGGAAGAGGCGCGCGCGCTCGTGCAGCAGCAGTCGCTGGCGCGCGCGGCGGGCGCCTCGCTGTCCGCTCGGAAAGCGTCGGACTTCGTGCGCGTGAATCGCGTCGAAGGGCTCGCACTCGGCGCCGGCGCGAGCGTGCGCGCGGGTGCGGGGATCGTGACATCACTGCGCGGGCGCTACGGTATTTCCGACCACGAGCTCAAGGGTCGATTCGGCATCGGCCTTCCGCGCGGCGGGGGATCGGGGCTCGAGCTCTTTGCCGTTCGCGACTCTCGCGATGTGGGCGACGTCGCCGAGCGGTCGACGGCGGGGAACAGTCTGGCCTCGCAGGAGTTCGGCAGCGATGCGACGGATCCCTACGATGTGCGCGGCGCGG
Source organism: Gemmatimonadaceae bacterium (assembly GCA_039918615.1). GTDB lineage: Bacteria > Gemmatimonadota > Gemmatimonadetes > Gemmatimonadales > Gemmatimonadaceae > FEN-1250. Next base: position 17,791 of record JBDSHG010000026.1, read on the forward strand.
GGATCGCTGCGGAGCTCGGCGTGCACGCGGGGATCCGGTGGCGGATCGAAGGCGCATGGGAGCGCCAGGACTCGCTGCGCGTGCACGCGACGCCGGCATGGGGGCGATACGAGCCGACGATTCCTGCGCGCGCGCTCCACGAGGAGCGATTCACCCTCGGCTTCATCAGGCAGCCGTCGGTGAGGTTCGGCGGCTTCGAGACTCGATCCTCCGGTCAGCTTCGCGCAGGCATCACGCAGGCGCGCGGCGGCGATGAAGACGAAAGCCAGTTCGCGCGCGCGATGCTCACCGCGCACGGCGAGCGTGCGCTGGGCGGCGGTCGACTCGTGCTCGAGAGTACGGTGGCGGGGCTCCTCGCGCCACCGAACGCGCCGCCGCAGGAGCTCGTGTACCTCGGCGGCGACGTTACCGGCCCCGGGTACGGCTACCATCAGTTTGCGGGGCGCGAGGGCGGCAGCGCGCGCATCGAATGGCGCACGCGCGTCCCGTTCTTCGGATTATCGCTTGGTCCGTACGGTCACGCGCCGGCGAGCGCGACATTCGCGCCCTTCGCGACGGTGATCTACTCCGCCGATTCCCCTGCTTTCGCGCGCATGCCGGCGGGATGGTATCCGTCGGTGGGAATCGGCGCGCTCGTGCTCTTCGACATCATCCGCGTCGATGTCGCGCGCGGACTGCGACGCGGGCGGTGGACGTTCTCACTCGACGTGACGCGCGACCTCTGGCCGATCCTCTAGAGCCTCGCCACTCGAGTGAGGGCTACGCCAATCAGCTCGGGCCGCCGCCGCATGCAGTGACGATCGTCTGCGCGTCCTTCTTCGCCGCATCCGAAGCCGGTTCCTGCGTCGGCGTCGTGCCGCGGCGCGTCTGGTAGTGGGACGTCGTTCCCGCGCGCACATCGATCTTCGTGCTCCCCTTCTCGGCCTTCGTCGTCGCCGAGATCACGTCGAAGCGGCGGAACTCGTCGACGTAGCGCACGTCGCTCGTGTCGTTGCGGGTCGCCTCGACGCCGCGCTTGTGGTCGACCACGCGCACATCGTAGCCGAGCGTCTTCGCCTGCTCGGCCATGCAGTTCACGGTGACGGCGACCGTCTGATCGGAGACGCCGGTGACGGTGGGCCACGTCGACTTGAAGCCGCCGCACGCGGCGAGCAGCACGATGCCGGAAAGTGAGGCGAAAGCGGAGAGCGTACGGATCATGTTGTGCTCGATAATGAAGGAAGACATGAAGGGCGCATTTCTGCCGCCGGGCTGCTGGGAAAGAAGGTAATGCCCAACGGTCACTTGAACAGGATGGCCGCCTCGACGTTGCGCAGCGTCACGCTGCTGACGGCGGGCCCGAACGAGCCATCGCGGCGCAGGGGGCGCATGGGAGCCGGAAGCGGCACGACGATACCGGTGGAATCGGCATAAATTTGTGGTCGCCAGTCGACTTGCGGGCGAATCACGACGTACGCGTGATCGAAATCGCGGGCGTAGATCCGGTATTTCTGTCCGGCCGCGTCCGTTCCGCTTGCGATCGAGTGCCGCTTCTCACGCGGATGCCCAACGTCGGTTTCGACCGCGGCCATCCACACGGT
>JBDSHG010000027.1:0-3853 GCA_039918615.1 Gemmatimonadaceae bacterium
ACCACGGCTCGGCCGCCATCTCCTCCTCCTCGGTTCGCGGCTGCGGGAGCGCGCGGATGTTGCACTCCGTGAGCAAACAGAGCTCGTCGTAATCGTAGAAGATCACGCGGCCGTGTCGGCTGACGCCAAAGTTCTTGAGGAGCATGTCGCCCGTGAAGATATTGGCGGCGGCGAGATCCTTGATCGCGGCGCCGTAGTCGAGGATCGCATCGGCGGCTGCGTCCGGCGTCGCATCGCGAAGGAAGACGTTGAGCGGCGTGACCCGGCGCTCGGTGTAGAGGTGCGCGATGATCACCGACTCGCCCTCGAATCGAACAATGGAAGGGGCAACCTCGCGGAGATGCTCGAGCAGCGCATCGGAAAAGAGCCGCCGAGGAAAGGCGAGATGCTCGAATTCCTGCGCGTCCGCGAGTCGCCCGACGCGGTCGCGCACGAAAACGAGATGATATTTGCCGAGCACGCCCGTGCGCGTGATGCGCTTCGGGTGGCCGAAACGGTCCTTGATGATCTTGAAGACGACGTTGAGCGACGGGAGGGTGAAGACGCTCATGACGAGTCCCTCGTCGCCCTCCGCGAAATCGAACCTCGCCTCCGGCAGCGCCATGTGCGCCACCAGGCTGCGATAGAGCTCCGTCTTTCCATGCTTGTTGAAACCGATGGCGTTGTACAGCTCGTCGATCCGCTTGAGCGGCATGATCGACGCGAGGAACTCAACCACGGCGCGCGGCCGCGATGCTTCCACGAAGAAGTACGACCAGCTGAAGCCGAAGACGATGCTCACCTCGTCCGACGTCGTGAGCACCGCGTCGATGACGATGCCTTCCGCTGGATGCAGGAGCGGAAGGACCACCGGCATCCACCCCTCGCCGTTTTTCACGCGGCCGATGACGTACGCGCCCTTGTTACGAAAGAACACCGGCGCCAGCACCTCGAAGACGCTGCCCGTGAGCGGGATGTTCGCCGCACGCAGTGCGTGCACGATGCGCTTCGCCGCGAGCTGCACGTCGAGCTCCGAGTGTGCGAAGGGCACGCTCCAGGCGAGATCCGCGAGCAGCAAGTCGAGCGCGTGCGCTGCTCCCGCATCGAGCGCGTAACAGCGCGTGATCGGGCTTTCGTCGCCGCGCAGCTCGGGATTCGCCTCGGGGAGGACGTACTCGACGTGCGCATTCACCCCCACCGTCGTGAACACGCGGCGCGTGATCGAGCTGAAGAACGTCTCGGCGATCTCGCAGTCGTCGCGATCGACGATGAGCGCGGCGTGCAGCCACTTCACCTCTTCCCACGTCGGCACATCGGTGGCGTGCTCGCCAAGCTCAGCGCGCACCTCGGCCAACGCGCGCGCAACGTGGACACGATACAGCGCGAGACGCGCGGCGGCATCGTCCTGCGTGCCGAGCCAGTCGCGTCGCTCGAAGCGGTCGCGCACACCGCTCGTGATCTCGGCGAAGCGAGCACGGTAGGCGTCGAACGCATCGGCGATCGCCGTTGCCGCGCGCGCGGTGGCCTCGTTGCCCTCCACTGGCCCCGTCAGCACATTTCGCGCATTGGCACTCATTGACGCCGGAGCCGAGAAAACATGACCACGTCCACCGCACCTGAATACCGGAATTTGAAGCCGCCCACCCAGGGTGATACGATCACCATGAGGGACGGGGTGCTGCAAGTCCCCGCCCAGCCGATCATCCCGTACATCGAAGGCGACGGCACCGGGCCAGACATCTGGCGCGCCTCACAGCTGGTGTTCGACGGCGCGGTGCGCGCCGCCTACGGCAACACCCGGAAGATCACGTGGTTCGAGGTTCTCGCCGGCGAGAAAGCGAAGAATACCGTGAACAACTGGCTTCCGGATGACACGCTGGCGGCGCTCGACCATCACCTCGTGTCGATCAAGGGTCCGCTCACCACGCCTGTCGGCGGCGGCTTCCGCTCGCTGAACGTCGCGCTCCGCCAGAAGCTCGACCTCTATGCGTGCGTGCGCCCCGTTCGCTATTTCAGCGGTGTACCGTCCCCCGTCAAGGCTCCGGAGGATGTGAACATGATCATCTTCCGCGAGAACACGGAAGACATCTACGCCGGGATCGAGTGGAAGGCGCAGAGCGCCGAGGCGAAGCAGGTGATCGACTTTCTACGCACACAGATGGGTGTGCAGACGATTCGCTTCCCCGATACGAGCGCGATCGGCATCAAGCCGGTCTCCGAGGAGGGAAGCACGCGCCTCATCCGGGCCGCGATCGACTACGCGATCTCGCACTCGCTCCCGAGCGTGACGCTGGTGCACAAGGGGAACATCATGAAGTACACGGAAGGCGGCTTCCGTGACTGGGGGTATGAGCTCGCCAAGCGCGAATACGGCGCGACGGAGATCGACGGCGGGCCGTGGCTTCGGCTACCTGGCGGAGTCGTCATCAAGGACGTGATCGCCGACGCCTTCCTCCAGCAGATTCTCACGCGTCCGCGCGAGTACAGCGTGATCGCGACGATGAATCTCAATGGCGATTACATCTCCGACGCACTGGCGGCGCAGGTGGGCGGTATCGGCATCGCGCCCGGCGCAAACATCAACTATCAGTCGGGCCACGCGATCTTCGAGGCGACGCATGGCACCGCGCCGAAGTACGCGAACCAGGACAAGGTGAATCCGGGCTCGCTGATTTTGAGCGGCGAAATGATGTTTCGCCACCTGGGCTGGCACGAGGTCGCGGACAGGATCCTCGCATCGCTCGAGAAGACGATCGGGCAGAAGCGGGTGACGTACGACTTCGAGCGGCAGATGAAGGGTGCGACGCTGCTGAAGACGAGTGAGTTCGCGCAGGCGATGGTCGACAACATGTAGTCATTCTGGGCGCGGGATGGGATGTGAAACGGGGAGGCGCAGATCGCGCCTCCCCGTTTCCGTGTGGCTATGCCGATGCGATCAACCCGCGGGCGGGTTGCGCGCATTCGGATTGTTGTTTGTCTCCACCGCCGGAATCGGCATGCACGTCTGCGGGCCGTAGACGCCACCCTTCGTATACTCGGGTGTGTACGGCGTTCCGGCCGCTGGCACCAGCGGAAGTCCGAGGCGGCGCACGTCGAAATAATGTGTTCCCTGCAGCCACAGCCAGCGCGCGCGCTCCTGACCGATGTCGGCGTTGATGACCGCCGGATCACTCGAGGATGCGAGCGGCGCGAGCGATGCGGTCGAGCGCAGGTTGTTGAGAATCGCGATAGCACCCGACCCGCCGGTCGCCTCGGCGAGAATCAGCTGCGCCTCGATGTAGCTCGCGAGCGGGATGCTTGCCGAGCCGTCGGCGTACTTGCCCTGCGTCCAGAGCGGCGTCTGCTCATCGCCCGCGAATCGACCGGCGCTGTCGACGGGCACCCGCGGATCGCCAAGACCGCGATACGCTGGAGCTATCGTCACGCTGTGACCCGCGTTGTTCTGGGAGTACACGCGATTTTGCCGCTGCGCCGTTCCCTTGTCATTGGTGACGTAGTAGACGAAGCCTGACGGTACGAGCGCCGCATCCGTTGCCGCCGCGGCATTGTTCCCCGCATCCAGCTCGGCGCGGGCTCGCCCGACGAGCGCGAGATTAACGAGACTGTCGACACCCGCACTTTGCGCCGCAGTGACGGCCGTATCGAACTTCCCTATCGCGAGCTCGAATATCTGTTGCGACGTGAGCTGCGGTCCGAGGTCGATCGCCGCCGTGCAGAATCCTTCGCCGAGAAGAATCCTGCTGTAGCCGCCGAACGTCGCGGCCTTCGCGATCAGCTCCTGTCTGTCGCTGACATCCGTGTCGCTCCACCCTTCGAGCAGACCGAGCGTGTGGTCCGCCGTGAAGCGTGATGTCGAAATCGGTGTGTATGTGCC
>JBDSHG010000028.1:0-27524 GCA_039918615.1 Gemmatimonadaceae bacterium
TCGACAAGCAGCTGGCCACGCTGCGGTCGCTGGTGACCGTGTCGGAATCGGGGCCGGTGAAGCTGATCCTTCACGACATGCAGCTCCTCTCCGCCAATGCCGAAGTCGTCCCGGCGCGCTTCGAGGGGGTGGACAGTCTCGTCGCACAGCTCATCGGGCACTCGATTCTCGAGATCGACATCCAGCGCAACGCGAGTCCCGCCGATCTCCTGCTCGTCGCGAAGCTGCTCTCGGTTGCGGCATCGCCCGGCAACGGGGGCGAGGTCGCGCTCGCGCGCGTGCGCGCGCTCGATGCGCAAACGATCTCGCTCAAGGTCGACATTCCGATCGCCATCAAGGCGTCCACCGCGCTCCCGAACTCGAAGCTCGGCAACGCCGGCTCGGGCTTCGTTCGCAACAGCATGACGATGTTCATGCCGACCACCGGGCAGTTCGAGGCTGTGCAGGCCGCCGGCGCCGAGGTCTCGAGCGGCGGTGATGGCGACGAGCTCGACGCGGAGGACATCGTTCGCGAGCAGGATCCCGACGCGATGTTCGCGGCCTTTGCGACCACGACTACTCCGAAGGGATCAATGGTGCGCCTCTTCGAGCAGCTCGACGGCGCGAAGGATGCCTCCGAAGTGGGCGGCCACCTCGACACGCTCGTGAAGCTCGCGGCCGATTCGTCGGGGAAGGATCGCATCGACATCGTCGCGGACGTCTTTTACGGGCTCGTGAAGCGCGATGGCGACATCGAGGACAAGCTGACGAAGCGCCAGTACGCACTGGGCATCCGCCGCCTGTGCGTGCCGCGCGTGCTCAAGTGCATCGTCGAGCTGCTCCCGCGCCGCCGCGAGAACTACGAGCAGTACATGGCGATCTTCCTGCGCGCCGAGGATGATGGCGTCGAAGCGCTGGTGGAAGCGCTCATCTCCGCGCCGTCGATCACCGACCGCCGCGTCTACTACGACTCGCTCCTCCGCCTCCGCACCGGCGTTCGCACGCTCGTGCACATGCTCGGCGATCCGCGCTGGTTCGTCGTGCGCAACGCGATCGAGCTGCTCGGCGAGATGCGCGTGGCGGAGGCCGACACGGATCTCGAGAAGCTGCTCGAGCATCGCGACGATCGCGTGCGAACGGCGGCGGCGAGCGCGCTCGCGAAGCTTGGCCCCGGCGTGGCGGCGAAGGGGCTGCGCGGCGCGCTGCGCGATGCGCCCGAAGAGGTGCGCGAGCGCGCGGCCGAGGCGATGGCGCTGCAGCGTACCGGCTCGGTGGACTCGCTCGTGCGCGCGCTCGACAAGGAAGAGGACAATCGCGTGCAGATGGCGATGGTCACCGCGTTGGGGCAGCTCGGCACGCCGCACGCCGTGGAGAAGCTGATGGACATCGCGCGCACGGAGAAAGGACTGCTGAACAAGCGCCGTCCAACGCCGATGCGCGTCGCCGCCGTGCACGCGCTCGGCGAGGTGAAGACGTCGAGCGCGCTCGCCGCGCTCCAGACGCTGCTGCGCGACAAGGAGAAGGCCGTGCGCGGCGCCGCGTCGTGGGTGATGATGGGCCGCAAGCGCGAGAGCGGCAAATTCCCGACGCCGGCAGACATGCCCCACGTCGACGACGAGTAGTTGCGGAGCGGGTCGTAACAGCTGATAAAACGAATTGAACTGATCGAGACGGATTAAACGGATAACGGCGCAGCGCGAACGCAGGTATCCGTTTGTTGTCCGTGCCGTCATCCGTTCAATTCGTTTTTCCAAATCAGTAAACTCCCCTACCTCATCGCTGCAAACGCCTTCCCGATGTACACGAACATCTCCGGTGTCGGCACTTCGCCGAGCTGCTGCTGGAGTAGCGGACCTTCATTCTCGTACATCGTCATCACCGAGCTCGTGATCTGCTGATCGCCGCCGGTGAACTCTTCGACGAGCGCCTTCCATCGCTTCGCAATCGCGAGAATCTCCGGCGACGTCGGATCGACGTTCGCCGCCATCGCGTTGCGCACCCTCGGAATGATCTCGTTCCACGAGTCGCGAACTTCGTGCATGTGCTCCTCGGTGATCGAGGTTCGCCTGTCGCGGAGCACCTCGAGCTGTTCCGCAGTGAAGTATTTCTCCATTGTCGTCATCGCCTGAATGATTTGGCAGAGGTCATCCATCGACGGAGCCTCTATGCGGTCCATGTGCGTCGCGAGCGATTCCATCCGCTCGGCCAGGCGGTTCTGCCGAGCGATGTGCTCGTGCAGCCTGGTTAAGTGCAGATCGATCACTTCGCGAGGTGAAATCCGTGCTCCGTCGAGCAGCTCTCGCACCTCGTCCAGCGGAATTCCCATGACTCGCAGCGACTGGATCTGCTGCAGCCGTTCGACGTCCGACTGTTGGTACAGCCGATGGCCGGATGGCGTGCGCAGTGAGGGCGTGAGCAGCCCTATTTCGTCGTAGTGGTGAAGCGCGCGCACCGACATGCCGGTCCGGCTCGCAAGCTCTCCCACCTTCCACGGTGGTAGCGTTTGCTTCTTCGTTGGCAGCATGGGAATCGTGTTTGTGGCCACGAGGAGAGTCTAAACCCTCACGTTACGTGAGGTGCAAGAGCGAAGTTCACAAAACGAAAATCGCCGGGCTCAAGAGCCTGGCGATTCCTCGTAGAGAACGTCGTGACGCGCGATTGAGCCGTGACAGTAACTGGGTCAGTAACAGCTTTCAAATTTGTTAACGCCTCCCTACCCCGCGACTCGCGCCTACCGCGCCGTAAAGTCGGTCTTCTCATCCACCCGCCGGCACGCCTCGGCGATCAGCGTCGCCGCGCGATCGACATCTTCGAGGCTCACGAGCTCGTTCGGCGAGTGCATGTACCGGTTCGGCACGGACACGAGCGCCGTCGCGACCCCCTGCGCCGAAACGTGAATTGCGTCTGCATCCGTTGACGTGTCGCGTCCTGCCGCCTGCAGCGTGTACGGGATCTTGAGATCGTCGGCCGCACCCTTGAGCGTGCGGAAGACCACGGGGCTGATGATCGACCCACGCGTGAGCACCGGCCCGCTCCCGATCGCGTGCTCGCCGAGCTCCTTCTTCTCGATGCCGGGATGATCGGTGGCGAAGGTGACGTCGACGACGATCGCCATCTGCGCTCCGATGCACGACGCACACACACCCGCGCCGCCGCCATGCCACGCGATCTCCTCCTGCGTCGTTGCCGCCGCGACGACCTTCGCCTTCCCCGGCGATTCGTTGTACCGCCGCAGCGCCTCGAGGACGACGAACGCGCCAATGCGATCGTCCACCGAGCGCGACACGATGCGGTTGTTCGGGAGCACGACGCTCTTCGAGTCGATGACTCCCGCATCGCCGACGCTGAGATGCTCGCTTGCCTCCGCGCGATTCATGGCGCCGATGTCCACCCAGAGGTCCGTCATCTTCGACGCCTTGTCGCGGTCTTCCGATTTCATCAGGTGGATCGGCTTCTTGCCCACCACGCCAGTGACATCGCCGTGCGTGCCGAGGAAGCGGATGCGCTGCGCGACGAGCACCTGCGGATCCCACCCCCCGATTCCGGAGATGTGGACGTAGCCATCCTCATCGATGTGCTGGATGATGACGCCGATCTCATCGATGTGGCCGGCGAGCATGATCACCGGACGCCCGTCCGGATTCACCGCCGCCATGGAATTGCCGTGCACGTCGGACGTCACCGTCGCGAACTTGCCTGCTTCCTCTCGCCACACGCGAGCGGGTGCAGCCTCGAAGCCGGAGGGACCCGGCGTATCGAGCAATCGCTTCAGGAAGGTGACCGACGAATCGCTGAGCATGGATGTTGGATGTGGAGGTAAGATGACAATGAGTGCCAGGCAATTATATGCGCCGCCGTCAGCGGATCGTCATCACGTTCACTCCAGCCTCAGCCGCTGGCGATCTCGACGGCGCGAGTACGCGGCGGCCGGGGGAAGACCATCGGATGAAAGATCTGCGCGAGCGTCTCCACCCCTTCCACCACCCTCGGTCCGGGGCGGCTTAGAAGGCCGCCCGAATCGATTGCCCACACCCGGCGCTTCGCGAGCCAGCTCCAGTCGGGGCGCTTCATTTGCATCGCGCCCTCCTCCGCCGCCCGCTCCACATTATAGCCACACGGTGCGACAATGATCGTATCTGGCTTGGCGGCGACGACTTCGTCCATCGTCACCACGCGCGACCGCTCTCCAGCCTTCGCCAGCACCTCGATTCCCCCGGCCCGACGGACCATCTGCGGGACCCAGTGCCCCGCGTTGAAAATCGGGTCCGTCCATTCGAGCACCGCCACCCGCGGCCTCGGCACCGACGCGACTACCAGACGCTCGTGCACCTTTCGGAGCCGGTCCTCGAGCCGCGTGACCAGCGCCTCCGCGAGCGGTGACCGTTCGATCGCGGCTCCCACGCGGCGGATGTCGTTCATGATTTCCTCGAGCGAATCCGCCGAGAGCGACAGCACCACCGGCGGCTTCCACAGACTCTCGGCGATGATGCGCACGTCGGACTCGCGAATCGCGCAGACGTCGCAGCTCCCCTGCGTGATGATGAGGTCCGGCTCGAGCTTCGCGATCGCTTCCGCGTCGAGCACATGCAGCGCTTCGCCGAGTGTGTCGGCAACGCGCACCAGGCGATCGATCTCGGCTGGCGCGGCGTTCGGATCGATCGTCGAGCGTGTGACGCGCGGAATTCCCGGATGGAGAAACTCCGCGGGATAGTCGCTGTCGTGCGAGATGCCGACGAGCATGTCGAAGGCACCGAGTGCGCAGACCATCTCCGTGGCCGCGGGGAGCAGCGAGATGATGCGCATCAGTGCTCCCGGCCGCCGCCCGTCTTTCCTACACGGTAGAGTGGAACGGCGAGGAAGAGCACGTAGAGGACAATCGCGGCCGCGGCGCTCGCGCCAACGAAGCCGACGTTCTTCGAGAAGTCGATCGCGTCGGCCATCGTGCGCGCGCCGTTCGAGATCTTCCAGATCGCGAGCACCGAGAGTGCGACGCCCATGATTGCCCCACCGGCTATGAGCCCGGAGGAGAATAGAACCCCGGGTCCCGAATCGGCGCGCGCACCGGTGCGCTCATCATCCGGCAGTCTGCGCTCGACGAGCCAGCGCACGACGCCGCCCATGAACATCGTTGCCGACGTCGAAATCGGCAGGTACACGCCGACGGCGACCGGGAGCGACGGGACGCCGAGGATCTCGATCGCGATGGCGAGGAAGGCGCCGATGATGATGAGCCCCCAGGGAAGCGTCTGCCGGAGGATGCCGTCGACGACGAGCGCCATGATCTGCGCCTTCGGTGAGTCGAGCTTCTCGACCGTACGTCCGCTCACATCCGTCGGATAGCGTCCGGCGATTCCCGGGTCGACGAGATAGTGGATCGTGTGCTGCGCGTCGATGAGATACTTGCCGGCGGGCGCGCTGCCCTGCGTCTCGTAGAGATGTCCCACCTGGTACTGCACGCCGGCGACCGTCTCGATCTCACCAGCATCGATAATGGAGACGACGACGCCGGGGTAGCTCTTCTCGACGATCGTGCGGTGCGCGGTGTTGAGCAGCGCGATCATCCCGCCGATGAGGAGCGCGGAGGTCGTGACGCCGAAGATGAGTCCGATCTGCTGCCGTGCCGGTGTCGCGCCGACGATGAAGCCGGTCTTCAGATCCTGCGACGTCGCGCCGGCGACTGCGGCGGCCACGCACACGACGCCCCCGATCGTGAGCGCGAGCACGCGATGCTCGACGCCGGTCCAGCCGATGGCGAGGAAGAGCAGTGCGGTGAGCAGCACGGTGGCCACCGTCATCCCCGAGATCGGATTGGACGACGCGCCGATCTGCCCCGTGATGCGGCTCGACACGGTGACGAAGAGAAATGCAAAGCCGACGGCGAGCAGCGCCCCGAGCAGGTTGATGCCGATTTGCGGCAGCGCGATCATCGCGATTGCGCACGCCACGACGCCGACGAGGACGACGGTGATCGGAAGGTCGCGATCGGTGCGCGCGCGGGCGCGGCCGCCGGCGCGATCGTCGGCGTTGCGCCTCAAGCCGCCCACCAGCGCAGCGAGGATCGTTGGGAACGAGCGCAGGAGGCTGATGAGCCCCGCGGCGGTCACCGCGCCAGCGCCGATGTAGTAGACGTAGTTCGCGCGAACGGCCGTCGCATCCATCCCGCCGATGAGCGCCGTGCCGGGCGGGATGATGTCGGTGAGCCCCGCGCCGAAGAGCTTGATCGTAGGGATGAGGACGAAATACGAGAGGCACCCGCCCGCGAACAGATAGCCGGCGATGCGGGGTCCGATGATGTAGCCGACGCCGGTGAGCTCCGGGCTGATCTCGGCGCGAATTTCACCGAACAGCTCGATCTTTCCGGTCGGTGCGATTCGCTGAAAGACGTAGCGCGGAACTTCCTGCCAGAGATGCAGCCCGCTGACGAGGAGCTTGTACAGCGCCGCCAGGCCGAAGCCGAGAAATACCGTGCGCGCCTGCACGCCGCGCTCCTCACCGACGATCAGCACCTCGGCCGCCGCCGTTCCCTCCGGATACTTGAGTGTCTTCCGCTCCTTCACGATCAGCGCGTTGCGCAGCGGGATCATGAGGAAGACGCCGAGCAGTCCGCCGACGACGGCGACCGCCGCGACTTTGGTCCACGGAAGGTTGTAGCCGAGGAGGAGGAGCGCGGGGAGTGTGAAGACGATGCCCGCGGCAACCGATTCGCCGGCGGATCCCGTCGTCTGCACCATGTTGTTCTGCAGGATCGACGCGGGCTTCGCGCCGAAGGACTTCGAGATGTATCTGAAGATCGTGATCGAGAGGACGGAAATCGGAATCGACGCGCTGACCGTCAGCCCGACCTTGAGCGCGAGGTACACACTGGAAAGCGCGAACACGAGCCCGAGCACGATACCGAGCAGGATCGCGCCGACGGTGAGCTCGGGGAGATCCTTGCTCGACGCGACGTACGGAACGTGCGCGTCGTCGTCGGCGGCGATCGGGATCTGGTCTGCCTCCGCATTGAGCGGCGGCTGGTTGGGAATCGACATGCGCTCCTCGTCGAGTGACGGGGGCAATATGGCCGGGCGGCAACGGCCCGGGGAAGAGACACCGGGCCGAAGCGCACGAGTTGGCTAGCCGGGGTGCACCTCCGACGCGGCGCGGCGCGCCCGGCGCATCCGCCAAACCAGCCACGCAATCACGGCCACGATGGTGCCGAGCGGCAAGAGCGTTCCCATCGCCGCGATGGTGCTGGCGAGGAAGCCGATGAAGTTGCGCCACGCCTGCCGGAAGGCATCGGCCAGCACGCCGCCACTTCCCGTTCCCGCAACCACCGGCGCCTTCTCGTGCACGGTTATCGCGAGGGTGCTCATCGCCGCGCGCGTGCGCAGGTAGCGCATCCGCCCTTCCTGTCGCTCGATGTCCTCACGCACCCTCGCGAGCTCGCGCTCGACCGCGAGCACGTCGCTCAGCTTTCCGGTGCGCGTGCCGAGGATGTCGATGAGGCGCAGCTCGAGCTTGTGCCCGTTCTGCGCATGCGCGGCGACGTCGACGAACTCTTCGCCGACATCCTCCGCGTTCACGCTCACGGATTCGAGCGATCCGATCGGCTGCAGCCCGTTCACCGCCTCGTCGAAGTGCGACGCGGGAATCTTGATCTCGAGCGTCGCCGAATGCATCTCGTTCGCGCCCGAGGAGATCGAGCTGTTCGCGACGTAGCCGCCCACGCGGGTCGCGAGCATGCGCACCGCGCGAATGCCGCGCTCGAGCGAATCCACCTGCACGCTCGCCTGCCCGGTGCGGATGATCATCGAGGCAATGACGGAATCGCTCACCGAGTGTGCGGAGGGCATCGATGACCGCGTCGACGACGCGTTGGGCGCCGTTGGTGCAGACGATTCTGCGCGCGCCATGTCGCTCGCGACAGCACCCGCGACCTTCGCCAGCGACGCCATGTCCTTCCGCTCGGGCACCGACTTGGAAACGGCGTCGACCTCCGTCTCCGCAGGGCGCGCGGTGTCCCGATGGCAGGCGGTGACCAGCGCAGCGATGCACAGCAGAATTGGGGCGTTCCGCATATCGTCCTCGATGTGAGCGGCGGACCGTCATGGCCCGCACACCCATGGGACGTCGCTCGCCGGCCGACTTGCACACGGTCGGCGCGCCTGCTCGCAGCTAGCCGTCGATCGTGGCCCCAAGCGCAGTCAGGGCGCCGCGGAGGTCGTTGAGCAGCGTGTCCGAGTGCTCGCGTCCTTCGTAGACGATCTCGGCGGAGGCGCGGCGCATCCACTCCTGCTGATCGCCCGTCGGGTCGCTCCGCGTGATCACCACCGTCCGCGTGTGCTCGAAGCGATGATCGCCCGACACGAAATCCATGATCTTCGCGACCTCCTTCTCCGGCATCTCGACGTCGAGGAAGAGGAGGTCGGCGGCGTCCTTCTGCAGCGAGTCGATGCACGCCGCACTCGTGTCGCACGTCCGCACGCGCACGCCGAGCGAGCGCAGGAGGTCGGCGAGGAGGGTGCGCGCGTCGTAGTCGTCATCCACCACGAGCGCGCTCTGCATCACCTTCCGCTCGCGCAGTCGCTCGAGCACGTCGATCAGCACGCGCCGGTCCACCGGCTTCACGAGATAGTCGGTGACGCCGAGCGAAAAGCCGAGCGATCGCTCGGAGACGATGGACATCACGACGACGGGGATGCGGCAGAGCTCCGGATCCGCCTTCACCTCGCGCAGCACCTGCCAGCCATCCTTCTCCGGCATCATGATGTCGAGCGTGATCGCGAAGGGTTTCAGGATGCGCGCGAGCTCCATTCCGCGATCACCCGTGAGCGCACCGACGACCCGGAAGTGGGCGGGGGCGAGCGAGTCGCGCAGCAGCGAGATCACCTCCGGATCGTCGTCGATGGCGACGATGATCGGATCGTTCGACATCGCCGCATCGTCGGGGATCGCCCCCGATTCGCCGACGAGCGCCTCACCTTCAGGGCGAATCGGGAAGCTCATGCTGAAAGAGGCGCCACGTCCGGGCTCGCTCGTCACCGACACGGTGCCCCCGAGCAGTTCGACGGTACGCTTCACGATCGCGAGCCCGAGCCCGATCCCCTGAAAGCGACGCGTCGTTCCCGACTCCACCTGCTGAAATTCGTCGAAGATGACGTTGAGATTCTCGGGGGCGATGCCGATCCCGGTGTCGTGCACGTGCGTGAGCACCGTGTCGTGCGGGCCCTCTTCCACCGAGAGCTCGACCTCGCCGCCCTCCGGTGTGAACTTCACGGCATTCGACGCGAGATTGAGCACGACCTGCCTGTACTTCGCGCGATCGAGCCGCAGGCGGCGCTGCATCTTCGTGCGCACCGTGACGCGCAAATTCTTCTCGCGCGCGAACGAGCCGATCGCCTCCTTCACCTCGGCCAGCACCGTACTCGGATCGAACTCGTCCACACGCAGCTCGGCCCGCCCCGATTCGATCTTGGAGAGGTCGAGCACATCGTCGATGAGCAGCTGCAGATCCTTCGCGCGGCGCACGATTGCCTGCACCGCGCGCTCCTGCTGCTCGCTCACCGATCCGTAGACGCCGTCGCGCAGCAGTCCGGCATAGCCGAGCACCGCGTTGAGTGGCGTGCGGAGCTCGTGCGACATCGTTGCGAGGAAGCGCGCTTTCGCGTCGCGTGCCTCGATGAGCGCGCGGGCGCGATGGGCCAGCTGCTCGTTGGCGGTGAGGAGCTCCTGGCTGATGCGCGCATACTCATCGGTCTGCGCCTCGGCGCGCTCGTTCGCGCGCTCGAGTGCCTCGCGCTGTGCGTCGAGC
This sequence comes from Gemmatimonadaceae bacterium, assembly GCA_039918615.1. Classification (GTDB taxonomy): domain Bacteria; phylum Gemmatimonadota; class Gemmatimonadetes; order Gemmatimonadales; family Gemmatimonadaceae; genus FEN-1250. The sequence goes on from JBDSHG010000028.1 coordinate 9,773, forward strand.
TCGAACGGCTGTCCCACCAGCCATCTTGTAGCGCCGTCGACAGTGACGTGGAAGGTGCGCGGGCTGCCGTTGTTCCCGGCGAAGCTGAGCTGCACGACGGGGCTTTGGAGCGCGGCGTCGCCGAGGATCGTTTCGACGGCGTCTTCCGATCCAGGCGCGAGGCTCTCCGCAATGGAATGGTTCTCGAGAGTGCCGGCGAGCCCAAGCTCCTGCTCGAGGGCGCCGTTGCTCTCGTGGATCGTTCCCTTTTCGTCGATTCCCAGTACGGGGAATGGAAGTCGAGCTATAAAGTGCATGGTGACGCTGCCGGCTTGAATTAAATCGCGTATCTTGTTGTGCGATAATGGGTTCGGCTCACACTGCCTCTAATGCAATAGATGCGCCCGAAAGTACCTCGCGGAGGGGTGCTCTTGGGTTAGTTTCACCGATCTCTTACCCCAGCTTTCCAATGCACAAACTCCACGGACGGGCTCTGCTGTTTACAATGCTCGCGATGGCCGCGGCCGCGAGCGTGAAAGGGCAGAGCGCCGCGCTCTCGGGATCGGCGATCTCGGCACCGATCACCAACATCGCGTACCGCATTGCGATCGACAGCGCCGACGCCGCGCAACGCCGGATTCGGGTGTCGATGACCTTCTCGGTGTCGTCGGCAGAGCCCGTGCTGCTTGCGCTCCCCGCGTGGACGCCTGGCTCGTACGAGCTCGCCTACTGGGCCAAGTACGTCTCCGCATTCGCCGCAACGAGCGCGGGCAAGGCGCTCGCGTGGGACAAGGCGGACTACCAGACCTGGCGCGTGCGACCGACCGGCGCGGGCAGCGTGCTCGTGTCCTTCGAGTACAGAAACGACTCGCTCGACAACGCGAACTCGTGGAGCCAACCCGGCTTCGCACTGCTCAACGGCTCCAACCTCTTCCCGTATCCCGCAGGGCGCTCCTTCGACTTCGCGAGCACCGTCGCGCTGAGCGTGCCCGCAGGGTGGCGCGTGGCTACGGGGATGACCGAGGGTGCGCGCGGCTCGTTCACCGCGCAGAATTACCACGAGCTCGTCGACATGCCGATCGTGACCGGACACTTCGATCTCGACAGCACGCGCGTCGGCGACGGGTGGCTGCGTTTTGCGAGCTATCCGGCATCGATCGAAAGCGCTCCGCGTCGAGCCGCGACGCTCGCCGATCTCGCGAAGGTCATCGGCGTGGAGTCCGCTGTGTTCGGCGAGACGCCGTGGAAGACCTACACGGTGATGCAGATCGCCGATTCGGCATTCTCCGCCATCGTTGGGCTCGAGCACCAGAACTCGCACGTCGATCTCACCACGCCGTTCGTGATCGGCCAGCCGGTGCTCACGTCGGTGTACGCGCACGAGATCTTCCACGCGTGGAACGTGAAGCGGCTGCGCCCCTCCGACATGTGGCCGTACCAGTACGCGCACGAGCAGCCGACGTCGTGGCTCTGGGTGAGCGAGGGAGTCACCGACTACTACGCAGACCTCGCGCTCGTGCGCAGCGGCTTCAGCGACAGCGCCGCGTTCTTCGCGACGACCGCGGCAAAGATCGGTGAGGTCGCCGAGCTTCCGCCCTTCGGTCTCGACGATGCATCGCTCTCCGCGTGGATCCATCCCACCGACGGCACCGCGGATGCGTACTATCCGAAGGGATCGCTCGCGGGGCTGATGCTCGACATCATGATTCGCGATGCGAGCGACAATCATCGCTCACTCGACGATGTGATGCGTGAGCTCTATCGCGATGCCTACAAGACGGGGAAGGGATTCACCGGCGAACAGTGGTGGAAGGCGGTGCGGGGCGCGGCGGGCGGACGACCCTTCGCCGATTTCGAGGCGCGCTACATCGACGGCCGTGATCCCTATCCGTGGGCGAGCGTCCTGCCACTCGCCGCGCTGCAGCTCGTGGCCGATTCCGTGCGCATTCCCGTTTTGGGCGTGACCATGGGGCAGGACGACAATGGGACACGCGTCGTTGCCGTGGCGCCGAAATCCACGGCGGACCAGGCGGGGGTTCAGCCGGGCGACGATCTCGTTTCCGTAGATGACATCGCGGGTGATTCACCGGCGCTCGTGGCGCAACTGCACGCGAAGTACGGTGCTGCGACGAGCGCGATGATTCCGATCACCGTCGATCGCGCCGGAAAGCAGCGATCGCTCGTTGCTCCGCTGCAGTTCATGTGGCACGTGCAGCGCCGCATCGCGCCGCTCCCCGGCGCCTCCGCCAGGGCTGTGCGCGTCCGGAGCGGGATTCTGCACGGCACAACGGCGGGATAACGGCGGATGAGAGCCGACGTCCGATTTGCGGCTAGACGTGATCCATTCCACCCTGGCTACGCGAGTTCCTGCATCGGCAACTCCCGCATCACCGTCTCGAGCTGTGCCTCCCATTCGGGCATACGGATCCCGAGCGTCCGTTCGAGCTTGCCCAGATCGAGGAGAGAGTTCGTCGGTCGGCGAGCGGGGGTGGGATATTCTGCCGTCGTGATCGGGCGAATGTGCCGGACCGTCTGGCGCTCGCGCCGCGGATCGAGCGCGAGGATGGCTGTGGCGAGATCGTACCAGCTCGCGACCCCTCTCGCCGTCACGTTGTACACGCCGTTCAGCCGTGAGGGAAAGCGAAAGCCCGTTGGGTCGCGCCCATGCCCGAGCAGCTGCGCGGTGACATCGGCAATCAATCGGGCCGGCGTCGGGGCCCCGAACTGGTCGGCGACCACGGCCAACTCGGTGCGCTCGTGCGCGAGACGCAGCATCGTGCGCAGGAAGTTGCGACCCCGTGCCGCGTACACCCAACTCGTTCGCAGCACGAGATAGGGGATTCCGGCGCCGATCACCGCCTGGTCTCCCGCAAGCTTGCTGCTGCCATACACGCCGAGCGGAGCCGGCGCATCGTCTTCGAGGTACGCTGTCGTCTTCGTGCCGTCGAAGACGTAGTCGGTCGAGAAGTGCACCATCGCCGCGGGCGCCACCGCCTCGACGATCTCGGCGATGCGCTCATGCCGGGTCAGGTCGAGCTCCGAGCGGCCCAGGGCGACGACGTGTCCGAGGGGAGCGAGGCTGCGACGCAGCTCCCATCCAACCTGGCCGGCAGCACCGGTGAGCAGGATCGTCGGCCGGCGTGTGTCCGGGTCGCTCACGGTGACGCTTCGAAGCCGTCTCGTGTTCTGGAGCCGCGGACCGACGATCGCGGCGCGTGGGTGCGCGTCGAGATGCTCGACGAGCACGTCGAGTGCATTGGGGTCGAGGAGGATGTCGCTGTTGAGCAGGAGCACGTACGGTGCGCGGCACACGGCGATCGCCTGGTTGGAGGCGGCGCCGTAGCCGGGATTGTCGCGAGAGTCGAGCACCCGCACCTCGGAAAACTCGCGCTCCACCATCTCGACGCTTCCGTCGGTGGAACCGTTGTCCTTGAGCACCATCTCGGTGGCGCCCGCGGCGCGCGCCGTGGCGAGGTAGTCGCGCAGATGGCCGATGGTGTTGTAGTTGACGATCGCGACGGCGATCCGCGTCATGGCTTCGAGGTTGGGAGAGAACAGGCGCAGGCGCGTCCGGTGGCGAACACGCTGTCGTAGGCGGCGAGCAGCTTGCGCGCGAACGCAGCACGCGAGAAGTCGCGCGCCGCGCGTTCACTGGCTGCTGACGCCCGCGCGGCGTAGGCGGCCGGATCGTTGAGGACCGCACCAAGCGCCTCTCCCAGCGCCTCGGGGGTGGCCGCGCACAGCAGCGCGCTCGTGTGGTCGAGCACCTGCGTGTGCGTGTCGCGATCCGTGGCGACGATGGGTCGTCCCGACGCCATGTACGCGAAGATCTTGAGCGGGGTGTTGTCGCCTTCGCTTCTGGGTGAGACGAGGACGTCGGCCAGTGCCGTGAACGCCGGCATGCTCTCGAGCGGTTGCCGGCCGGCGAATCGTACGCGATCGACGAGCCCGCGCTGCGCGAGCGCCGACCGCGCGCTGGCGATCTCGGCCGCAGTGCCGCCCACGAGCAGCACGCGCGCGGCGGGGGCGAGCGCGGCGAGGGTCGGCAGCGCGCCAAAGAGCAGATCGAGCCCCTGATACGGCGCGAAATTGCCGGTGTAGACGGCGAGTGGTGCGCCATCGGGATTCCATGTGCGCCGCAGCGCGGCCACGCTGGCGGCGTCGGCGGGACGATCCGTCCCCTCTGGCGGGCAGTCCTCGATCTGCGCCACGGGCACGTTCGGAGCGCGGGCTGTCACCATATCTGTGAGGGCGCGACACACCGTGATGACCAGCCGGGCGCGGCGCAAGGCGGCACGCTCGGCCGCGCGCACAAGCGACACCGCGCCGGGAAGGTGGCGGAGACCACGGTCCGCGAGTTGGTCGGAGAGGCACGAATCCACGTCGCCGATCACCGGGATGCCGCGCGCGAGGGCGAGCGGCATGGCGAAGAAGATCGACTCCTCCACGGCGTGCACGACGTCGAACCGCTGTTTTGCGAGCAGGCGAAACACGAGCATCGCGAGCGCGGCGTCGTGCATGATCTTGCGCAGCGAGAAGCCGATCGGCACCTCGGCGGCTCCCGGAATGCGTGCGGCCCGATGATAGGTAAGTCCGGGGACTGGCACCGTCTCGCCTACGCCGAACGTCGCCAGGTGGACCTCGTGACCCGCCGCACAGAGCGTCTGCGCCATGGCCAGCACATTCAGGGGCGTTCCCCGCGATTCGAAGAAAGGCTGCGGGGCCACGAGCAGGATTCGCGCGGGCGGCGCGGAGCCCGGCGTCGCCCGGAGAGGGGACTCATTGATCGCGGTGGCCGGCATGCAGACGAAGACAGGGGGAGGCGCAAAGAGTTGTTTGCGACGGGAAGGCCGCGTTGCCGACGAATGCTGCCGCACGCCGGGCGTCCGCGTCAGCGCGGTTGCGTGCGCGGACGCAGCGGCCCCTCGCCTTCCCGGGTTGGATTGGAAATTTTCGTGCCCGCGTCTATCCGAGCGCGGCCTGGCGTCCGGCTGTCGGAGAGTCCATTAATGCGTGACCGGCTCAGTCTGCCGGTACCAGTTCACCATCGAAGTGTCGCGCGGCGAGGGAATGGTGGCGTGCGTGCGCATTATCAGCTCGATCTCGTTCGCCTCGCGGGGGCCGCGCGAGATCCATTCGACGCCGTTCTCCGTCGCGAAGTAGTCGTCCTCGATGCGCACACCGATGTCCGCGTAACGTTGCACAACGGGGCGGAGCTTCGCGATCATCGCCCGGTTGCGCGGCGTGTCGGGAAGATTGTCGAGCAACGTCGCACGCACGTATATCCCCGGCTCGATCGTGAAGGTGTTTCCCGGCGCGATGGTAGTCGACGTCGGGTCGTGCACCTCGAGCCCGATGGCGTGGCCGAGCGCGTGGTAGTAGAAGAGCGAGAGCTGCCGGCAGCGCAAGCGGACGTTCCTGCTGCAATCCGCACCTGCGGCATCGAAGGTGGCGTTTGCGGACTCGATGAGACCGAGTTTCGAGAGGCCTTCGCCCAGAACCCTGTTCGCCGCCGCGTCCATCTGCGAATACGTCGCGCCGATCTTCGCTGTCAGCTCCGCGGCGTGCTGCGCATCGCGCACCAGCTGGTAGATCGCGCGCTGCTCCGGGGTGAACGTGCCGCTCACGGGAACCGTGCGCGTGACGTCGGCGGCGTAGCCCCGATAGGACGCGCCGATGTCCATCACGACGAGATCGCCCGCCTGCATGAAGCGGTCATCGGCGGAGTAGTGCAGCGCCGTCGTGTTCGGACCCGATCCGACGATCGTGGCGAACGACGGCCGGTCGGCGCCGTTGCGCCGGAAGGTGTACTCGATGAGCGCCTGGATCTCGAACTCGTTGACGCCGGGGCGGATCGCGGCGATCGCATCGCGTTGCGCGCGCATCGTGATGTCGATCGCCTTGCGCTCTAGCGCGAGCTCCGCGGCGCTGTGCCGCATGCGCAGCCGCGCCACGAGACCGTTCGCATTTTCCACCCGCATGTTCGGATGGTCCTTGCGCAGTGAGGAGACGAGCTGTTCGTCGCGCGTCTCGAAGCCGGCGCCGGAGAGATCCCCGACGACCGCGAGCTTGTCGCTCAAGGTAAGAAGCGAATCGAGCACGGGAAGGAGTTGCTCGATAGGGCGCGCGGTCACCCCGGTCGCCCGCCGCATGCCATCGATCCCGAGCCGGGTGCCGGTCCACGCTTCGCGCGAAAGTTCGCGCGGCTGGACGAATAGCATCGGGGTCACGGTGCCCTTCAGCTTCACGATTACGAGCGCCGCCGCGGGCTCGGTGACTCCCGTCAGATAATAGAACGACGGAACGGGATAGAAGTTGAGAAAGTCTTCCGCGGGCTCGTGACCGCCGAGGGCGAGGAGGACGTCATCGCTCATCAGTGCGGTGAGCGAGTCGCGCCGTGCGGCGTATTCGGCGGCTGGCACCTGTGCCGCGAGCGGCGCGGCAGGCAGGGAGCAGAGGAGTACGAGCAGCGTACGTCGCACGAGTACGGACCTCCGGGAGAGACGACCGAAGAATACGATGAAGCTCCCGCTCACATTGTATGAAACGGGTACTGGCGAGACTACGTATTCTCACTGATCATAGCTGCACTCACTCAACCCCCGGAGCCGGAACGTGACCGAGCCTACGCTCACCCCTGCAGTGCCGAATGCGTCACTCTGGGAAGACTTCATCGACATATTCACGTCGCCAGCCGCGGTCTTCAGGCGCCGCGAGAGCTCCGGATTCGGCGTGCCACTGCTCGTGCTGACGGTGATCTTCGCGATCCTCATTCTGGGAACGAAGCCGCTGGTGCAGCCGGCAGTCGACGCCGAGATCGCGCGGGGAATTGCGCACGCGATGAAGCAGCATCCGGAGATCACTGCGGCGCAGATGCAGCAGCAGCAGGCGATGGGCGAGAAGTTCGGAACGTACTTCGTGATCATCGCGATCCCGATCATGGCGATGCTGACGGGGCTCGTGCTCTGGCTGGTGGGGAAGATATTCGAGTCGAAGCAGACGGCGTCGCAGGGGCTCATGGTCGCGACTTACGCGTTCTTCCCAAAGATTCTCGCAACACTGGCAGGAGCACTCATCGCGTACCTCTCGAGTCCCGATCGACTCAACGGGATGGCGCGATTGTCGGTGGGGCTCGGTGCACTTCTCGATCCGGACAAGACGTCGCCGGTGCTTCTAGCCCTCCTCGCACGCGTCGACGTCTTCACGATCTGGGAGACGATCCTGCTCGCCATCGGGTTGCAGGTTACCGGGAAGGTCTCGAAATCGAACGCCTGGCTCGCTGCGGCCATCGTGTGGTTCATCGGCGCGCTTCCGGGCTTGCTCGGCGCCTTGCGGCAGTAGGCGATCGAGAGAGCTACTTCAGCAGCAGCTTCGAGATGGTGTTGAGCTGCATGTTGGACGTCCCTTCGTAGATCGTGCCGATCTTCGCGTCGCGATAGAACTTCTCGACGGGATAATCCTTCGTGTAGCCGTAGCCGCCGTGCAGCTCGACGCAAAGCGAGGTCACGCGCTCGCACACCTGTGAGGCGAAGAGCTTCGCCATCGCCGCCTCGAGGGTGATCTGCTGTCCTGCATCCTTCTTTCGCGCGGCGTTGTAGACGAGCAGCCGCGCGGCCTCGAGCTCCGTCGCCGCCTGCGAGAGCTGGAACTGGATGCCCTGGAAGTCAGCGAGCCGGGTGCCGAACTGCTTGCGCTCCTTCACGTAGGCGAGCGTTGCGTCGAGCGCGCCGCGCGCGACGCCGATCATCTGCGCCCCAATGCCGATGCGCCCGACGTTGAGCGTCTCGATCGCGATCTTGTATCCCTTTCCGACTTCGCCGACCACGTTGGCCGCGGGCACGACGCACCCGTCGAAAAGCAGCTCGGTGGTGCTCGACGCGCGGATGCCGAGCTTGTCCTCCTTCTTGCCGACGGTGAAGCCCGGCGTGTCGCGCTCGATGAGGAAGGCGGTGATCCCCCTGTAGCCTGCATCCGGATTCACGGTGACGAAGACCAGAAAGACTCCCGCATCCGCGCCGTTCGTGATCCAGAGCTTGCGTCCGGTGATCGCCCAATCGTCGCCGCGCTTCTCGGCGCGCGTCGCGAGACCAAAGGCATCGGAGCCCGAGCCAGCCTCCGAGAGTGCGTAGGCGCCGACCGTCTTCGACACGAGCCCCGGCAGATACTTCGCGCGCTGCGCCTCCGTGCCGTAGCGCGTGATCGGATAGTTCACGAGGGTGTTCTGCACGTCGACCATGATCGCTGCGGACGCATCCACGCGGCTGATCTCCTCGACCGCGAGCGTGATCATCATCAGCGATCCGCCGGCGCCGCCGTACTGCTCGGGAACCTCGATCCCCATGAGCCCGAGGTCGAAGAGCGCGGATACCAGCGTCGGGTCGATGCGCGCCGCACGCTCCATCTCCTGCACGCGCGGCCGGACCTCCTGCGCCGCGAACTCCGCGACGGAATCGCGAAAGGCGCTCTCTTCCTCGGACAGTGTCGTGAGCGGCGCGTGCGCGCCCGATTGGTCGGTAGTCATGGTGACAATCTTACTCGCGGGGCCATCGGTTCGCAGCGGAGGCGTGTGAGGACCGCGGAGGACGTGCTGGGACAAAAGCGACGGCTATTGATGAAACGAATTGAACGGATGACGCCACGGACAACAAACGGAGACTACGCCCGCGATTGTCCGCTTTTGTCCGTGCCGTTCATCCGTTTTTGTCGCTCTTCAAATTATTCCAGCCGTTACCTCATCCCTAGATCGAGAGCGTCCCCGCCAGGCGCAGCGTGGCCGGCGAGCTGTTCTCCGCGCACCCGTCGCCGCAATAGCGCTCGGGCGTTCCGGCGGGGCGCTCGCAGCGATGCGGGTCTACTCGCGTGATCGCGGACACGCCCGCCTTCGCGAGCACCACCGCCGCGAGCTGCTCGTTCACCCCGAACGCCGTCGTCACCTGCACTGGCACTCCCGGATACTCGGCCGAGATCTCCGCGACCATCCGAGGGATGTCGCGCGTGGAGTGCTTCCCCGGTGAGAGCATGTACGGGAAGGCGACGATCTCCGTCGCCCCGGCGGCGATGCACGCCGCGAAGCCGTCGGAAATGGTCGGCGACGCGAGCTCCATGTGCGCGACGCGAACCACGACGCCGTCGCCCGCCATGCGTTGCACCAGCTCGCCCACGCACTCGAGCATGTGGTTCGCCGCTTCCTTCATCGAGCCGTGATCGATGATCAAGATTCCCTTCATGCTGCTCCTCGCCTGGGCCCGGGACCCGGAAAATATACTCCGCCGGCAGCCGCGCGCGCTCAGCCCTCGAACACCCTCACTGCGAGCTCGACCTTGCCGAACGGGGCCGAGACCTGCGCGCCCTGCACGGCGCCCCGCACGCGCTCGAGCATCTCCCGGGCGATCGCGATCCCCTCCGCCACCGCGTGTTCCTTCGACTTCTCGCTCGCGGCCCTCATGCGCGCGAGAACAGCCTCGGGAACCACGACGCCAGGCACCTCGTTCGCGAGAAACTCCGCGTTCCGCGCCGACACCAGCGGCCAGATTCCAGCCACGATCGGAATGCGCACGTGCGCGATCGAGTCGAGGAACTTCTCGAGCTGCGCGACGTCGAACACCGGCTGCGTGATGGCGTACTCCGCGCCCGCGTCGACTTTCCACTCGAAGCGCCGCAGCTCGTACGACGGATCGATCGCCGCGGGGTTCACGCCGACGCCGATCGTGAACGCGGTCGCACGCCCAATGGAATTGCCCCCCGGATCGAGACCCTTGTTCAACCGGCTGACGAGATTCGTGAGTCCGATCGAATCGATGTCGAACACGGCCGTCGCGTCGGGATATGGCCCCCTCTTCGGCGGATCGCCCGTGATGATGAGCAGATTGCGCAGCCCCATCGCGGATGCGCCGAGGAGATCGCTGAGCATCCCGAGCAGGTTCCGGTCGCGACAACAGTAGTGCGTGACCGTCTCCATCCCGATGCGCTGCTCGATGAGGAGACTCGTCATGAGCGCGCCCATGCGGCTCTGCGCGCGCGGCCCGTCGGGGACGTTCACTGCATCGACTCCCGCGACCTTGAGCGCCGACACGCCCTCGAGCATCGCGGTCGCATCGACGCCGCGCGGCGGCACGATCTCCACCGAGGTGACGAAGTCGCCGCGTGCGATCTTCGTCGCCCAGCGCGAGCGGCTCGCGAAGGGCATCACCTCGACGCCGGCGTCCGCCGTCGCGCGCTCGCCGCCCCCATCCTCGAGGCCAACCGGCATCTGGTAGCGCACGCTCGGCTTCCGCTGATTGCGCGGCGTCAGCGGACGGATGCCATCGACGAGCGCCTTGGTGTGCTCCGGCGTCGTGCCGCAGCAGCCGCCGATGAGCTTCGCGCCCGCCTGGATGAAGTGGCGTGCGTAGCTCGCCATGTACTCGGGGCTCGCCAGATACATCGTGCGACCCGAGACATCGCGCGGCATCCCGGCATTCGGCTGCGCGCTCAGCTTCCGCTTCGTCACCGCGGCCATCCGCTCGATCGCCTCGAGAATCGCCTGCGGGCCCACCGAGCAGTTCAGCCCGATCACATCGGCGCCCCAGTCGTCGAGGGCGCGCGCGACATCCTCGGGCGTCGCGCCGAAGGGCGTGAGCCCATCCTGTCCGATCGTCATCTGGGCGATGACCGGCGTCGACATCGACAGCTCGCGCGCGGCGGCGATCGCCTGCTCGATCTCGCCGAGGTCGCCGAAGGTCTCGAGGAGAAAGCAGTCCGCGCCGCCCTCGAGCAGCGCCTGCATCTGCTCGCGGAAATGTCCGCGCGCTTCCTCGCGGCTCGTGGCGCCGAATGGCTCGATGCGAACCCCGAGCGGGCCGACGGCGCCGGCGACGAGCACGTTGGCGCCCGCCGCCTCGCGCGCGATCTCCGCCGCGCGGCGGTTGAACTCCGCGACGTGATTCTCGAGCCCGTACTGCGCGAGCTTGAGCCGGTTTGCGCCGAAGCTGTTCGTCTCGAGCAGCTCGGCACCCGCCTTCACGTACGCGCGATGCACATCAAGCACGAGCTCCGGCGAGCGGACATTCAGCTCATCGTAGCACTGATTGATGAATACGCCGCGCGAGTAGAGCATCGTCCCCATCGCGCCGTCGGCCACCATGATGCGCTCCGGATCCGCGATGTCGCGCACGTCGGGGCGCTTCGTATTCTTCGCGAGCCCCACGGCGGCGGTCATGCCGCCTCCGTATCCGCCGCCGCTCCGCGTACCGCGTAGTATTTCGCCTGCGGATGATGCACGACGATCGCCGCCGTCGATTGCTCTGGCATCAGCTGAAAGGCCGACGTGAGCTCGATGCCGAGTGCCTCGGTGGCGGGGAGCAGCTGGAAGAGCCGCGCGTGTCCCTCGAGATCCGGACATGCGGGATAGCCCCACGAGTAGCGCTTCCCCTGGTCGTCCGAAATTTCCATCTCGCGTCGAATGAGCTGATGCACCCACTCGGCCGTCGCCTCCGCGGCCTCCACGCCGATGCCGTGGAGATAGTAGCCCTCGGAGAACTCGCCCTTCTCCTGCAGCACCTCGAAGCGGCGCGTCGCCTCGTCGCCGACGGTCACGATCTGGAACGCGGCGACATCGACGTCGCCGGAGTCCACGGAGCGGAAGTAGTCGGCGAGACAGAGATGCTCGCGCCCCTCCTGCCGCGGGAAGGAGAAGCGCGTGACCTCGCGCAGCGATCCGCCATCGCTCTGCATCGCGGCGGGATCATAGACGATGAGATCGTTCCCGCTCGACTGCACGGGGAAGTAGCCGTACACCGCTTGCGGCGCGAGCCACCCTTCGCGCCCCGCGCTCTCCGACAGCCGCGCGAGCGTCGGCTGGAACTCCTCGCGCACCGCCTTCTCCCACGCGGGGCCCGAGCCGCGGCCGCCCCACTGCAGGCGGAAGAGCTCATCGATGTCGAGGTGCGCGAGCACTTCGGACAACGGAATGTCGCGACGAACCTTCGCGCCCCAGAACGGCGGCTTGGGTACCGGATTCGTCGCGATGACGGCACTGCGCTGCCCCGCGCTGTCGCCGTGCGCGATGTCCTTGCCCACCGCGGTGCGCAGGAAGACGTCCTTGCGCGCGCTGTCGATCAGCTCGAGCACCATCGGGCCGCGCTTGTCGACGTCGATGAGCGACTCCATCGTGTCGAGTCCCTCGAATGCGTCCTTACAATAGAAGACGCCCGGCGCGTACGCGCGCTCGTTCTCGAAGAACATCGCGCGACGCCCAAAGCGCCGGTTGATCGCCGCGCCACCGATGAGCACGGGGAAGTCGAGCCCCCGCCGGTCGAGCTCCTGCACGCAAATCGGCATCTGCTTCGACGTCGACACGAGCAGCGCCGACAGCCCGATCGCCGTCGCTCCGACCTCGATCGCCTTGTCGATGATCGTGTTCACCGGCACCTGCTTGCCGAGGTCGTACACGGTGTAGCCGTTGTTCGACAGGATCGTGTTGACGAGCGACTTCCCAATGTCGTGCACATCGCCGTACACCGTCGCGAGCACCACTTTCCCCTTGGTGTAGCCTTCCTTGCGCTCGAGGAACTTCTCGAGATGCGTCACGGCCTTCTTCATCACCTCGGCGCTCTGCAGCACGAAGGGAAGGATCAGGTCGCCGGCACCGAAGCGGTCGCCGACTTCCTTCATCGCGGGGAGGAGCACCTCGTTGAGCACGCGCACGGGGTTTTCCCGCACGCCGGCAGCATCGAGCGCGAGCTCGATGCCGTCCTTCTTGCGATAAAGCACGTGCCAGCGCACGCGCTCGTCCGGCTCCATCGCAGTCGCGTCCGCCGCGCCGCTCGCCGCCTCGGCCGCCGCATTCGGTCCGCGCGCGGCGAAGTGCTCGATGAAGCGCTGCAGCGAATCCGGGCGGCGGTTGAACACCATGTCGTCCGCCAGCGCGCGCTCGCTCTCGGGGATCTCGACGTACGGCGTCACGTGGGCCGGATTCACGATCGCCATGTCGAGACCGGCCGACACGCAGTGGTGCAGGAACACCGAGTTGAGCACGGCGCGCGCCTGCTGATCGAGCCCGAAGCTCACGTTGCTCACGCCGAGGCTCGTGAAGACGCCGGGAATCTCGCGCTTGATGAGCTTGATCCCCTCAATGGTCTCGTGCGCGGACGGGAGCCACTCGGCCTCGCCCGTCGCGAGCGTGAAGGTCAGCACATCGAAGATGATGTCTTCCGGCGCGAGGCCGAACTCCTGCGTCGCGATGTCGTGGATGCGGCGTGCGATCTCGAGCTTTCGCGCGGCCGTCTTCGCCATTCCGACCTCGTCGATCGTGAGGGCGACGACCGCGGCGCCGTTCGCCTTCACGACGGGGAGCACGCTGTCGATGCGCACGCGCCCGTTCTCCATGTTGATCGAGTTGACGATCGCGCGACCCGGGATGTGCTCGAGCGCAGCCTTGATGACGTCGAGCTCCGTGGAGTCGATCATGAGTGGCGACTCGACACTCATCGAAAGGAGGCGAACGACCTCGGACATCTGTACCGCTTCGTCCGCGCGCTCGGTCACCGCGACGCACACGTCGAGCACGTGCGCGCCCGCTTCCATCTGTTCGCGGCCGACCTGTACGATTCCCTCGTAGTCCTCGGCGAGCAGCAACCGCTTGACCTTGCGCGAGCCCTGCGCGTTGACGCGCTCACCGATGAGGAGTGGCGGCGGAGACTGGTGCAGCGTGATGGCGCGCATCGCGGATGACACTCGCGGGATGTGCGTCTCCTGTCGCTCGGATGGCGCCTCGTGCTTCGCCTCGACCTGCTTCACGGCGGCGACGATTGCGCTCAGGTGCTCTGGAGTCGTCCCGCAGCAGCCGCCCACGATGCGAACGCCGAAGTCGTGCACGAACTCCGCGAGCGCGGCGGCCATCGGTGCGGGCTCGAGGGGATAGACCGCCTCGCCGATGCCGGTGTTCAGCGGCAGCCCGGCGTTCGGGATCACGGAGATGGGTAGTCGTGCGTGTTCGCCGAGATAGCGAATCGGCTCGCGCATGTGCTCGGGGCCGGTCGAGCAATTGAGTCCGATGACATCGACGCCGAGCGCCTCGAGCGTCGTCATGGCGCTCGCGATGTCGGTGCCGAGGAGCATGCGGCCACTCGTGTCGAGTGTCACCTGCGCCTGCAGCGCGACGCGGTGTCCGAGCTCCGAGAAGAGTCGCTCGATGCCCGAGATCGCCGCCTTTACCTCGAGGATGTCCTGCGAGGTCTCGATGAGTAGAACATCTACACCTCCCGCCACCAGCCCTTTCGCCTGCTGGTAGTAATTCTCGGCGAGCTCGCCGAAGGAGATGTCGGAGAGCGTCGCATCGGCGCTGGAGGGCAGCATCCCCGTCGGGCCCATCGAGCCGGCCACGAACCGCGGCCACTCGGACGTCGCGAACTTCTCGCACGCGGCGCGCGCGAGCTGTGCCGCACCGATGTTGATCGCGTCGGTCTTGTCGCCGAGTCCCCATTCGGTGAGGCGGCGCGGCGTGCTCTGGAAGGTGCACGTCTCGACGACGTCGCAGCCGACCGCGAGAAAGGACTCGTGGATCGCCTGAATGACGTCGGGGCGCGTGAGCACGAGATTGTCGTTGCATCCTTCGAGCGACTGTCCACCGTAGTCGGCGGCGGTCAGTCCTGCACGCTGGATGTTCGTTCCCATTGCGCCGTCGTAGATGAGTACGCGGCGATCGAGGGCGTCGAGATAAGCGGAGGGGAAACGTTTTTGTGACATATCGTAGGCTGAAGACGCCGCCGGCGTTCAGGGCGACGTGCAAAAGCAAAAAATGCCCAGTGCACGCGCTGGCACTGAGCCGGCGCTTTAGCGGAATGTTTTACGTGGCCGCAATTTGCCGTAAATCGCCACGAATCAATTGTATTGCAACCTAGTGGCGAGCCCCGCGCGCAACAAGCGGGAGCTGTTCGAGGCTGATTGACGACTATCCGCCGAAGACGGAGCTCAGCACGAGCTTCTCGGCGAGCCAGACGACGATCATCGCCGCGAACACCGAGAAGTCGATGATGCCGAGGGCCGGAAGCGCCCGCGCTATCGGCTTCACGAGCCAGTCGGTGAGGTTGAAGGCGAGGCGCGCCCACCACGAGTAGCGCATCCCGATCCACGACACGATCACGCGCACGATGAGCGCGAACCAGAGCGCCTCGAACGCCGCCTCGACCACGAGCGCCGCGATCCCCATCCCTCCGCGGCTCGCCGCGAACGAGATGGTGAGTACCGCGGTGCGCAGCCACTGCAGGAGGACGATCGTCAGCACGCCGATGACGACGGCCGCGGCGAGCCCCCACCACGGCGCCTGGCTCGGCATACCGCCCGAACGCACCACGCGCGCCTCGATCGGCGCGAGCAGTGGGTCGATCACACGGCGGCAGAAGCGCGCGATCGACGAGAATGGGTTGATGCGACGCGTGCGCACCGCCCAGTCGAGCACCGCGATGAGAAGAAAGACCGCGATCGCGACGAGGAGCGCGATGCGCAGATAGTAGATGGCGACGTCGATCAGTTGCATGTCAGGGGGTCAGCGACATACCGAGATTCTTCGCCACGAACGCGAGCTCGTCGGTTGCAGCGTCGATCTGCTTCGACGTCGGCTTGCCGCCGCCGTGGCCGGCTTTGGTGTCGATGCGAATGAGCACCGGCGCGGGGCCTGCCTGCGCCGGTTGCAGCGTCGCCGCGAACTTGAACGAGTGCCCGGGCACGACGCGGTCGTCGTGATCCGCCGTCTCGACCAGCGTCGCCGGATACGACACCCCCGGCTTGATGTTGTGCAGCGGCGAATACGCGTACAGTGTCCTGAACTGCGTCGAGTCATCCGACGTGCCGTATTCCGGCGCCCACGCTCCGCCGATCGTGAACTTCTGGTAGCGCAGCATGTCCATCACGCCGACGGCGGGCAGCGCGACCGCCGCGAGATCCGGCCGCTGCGTTTCGACGGCTCCGATGAGCAGTCCGCCATTGGAGCCGCCACGAATCGCGAGCTTCTTCGACGATGTGTATTTCTGCGAGATCAGGTACTCCGCCGCCGCGATGAAATCGTTGAAGACGTTCTGTTTCTTCGCGAGCATCCCCGCCTCGTGCCACGCACGCCCGTATTCGCCGCCGCCACGAATTACCGCCACCGCGTATACGCCTCCCATCGACACCCACTGCATCATCGATGGCGAGAAACCGGGAGTCATGTTGATGTCGAAGCCGCCGTACGAATAGAGAATCGTCGGATGCGAGCCGTCGAGCGAGAGCCCCTTCTTCGCGGTCACGAAGATCGGAATCTTCGTTCCGTCCTTCCCCGCCGCGAAGATCTGTTTCGTCTCGTAGGCGGTGCTGTCGATCGGCACCTTCGCGACGAGGAAGGGCGTCTGCACGCGCTTCTCGATGTCGTAGCGATAGATCGAGGTCGGCTGCAGATACGACGCGTAGGCGTAGAACAGCTCCCATTCGTTCGGCTTGCCGGACATCTCCGCGACCGTGCCGATGCCGGGCAGCTTCACCGTCGCCACCATGTTTCCGCGCAGCGCATAGACCTGCAGCACCGAGTGTGCGTCCTTCAGCGTGCTGACGATGAAGTGGGCGCCGATGAGCTCCACCTGCTCCATCTTGTCGGCGCCCTCGGGAATCAGGGCGCGCCAGTACTTCCTCGCTGGCTTGTTGATGTCCACCGCGACGACGCGACCAAGCGGCGCGTCCTGGCTCGTCTGAAGAAAAAAGATATCGCCCGCATTGTCGATCACGCGATTCTGCGACAGCTCATCGTCGACGAGCGTGACGAGCGGATTGTCGATCTTCGGCTTCCCCGCGCTCCCCAGATCGATGAAGAAAATCCGGTTGTTCGGGTTCGTCCCGTCGGAGATGTAGATGATGACGTACTCGCCATCGTCGCTCACCGTCGCCGTGATTCCCCATTGCGGATGGTCGGGGCGCTCGAGAACGAGCTGATCCTTCGCCTGCGCGTCGCCGAGCCGGTGGTAGTAGAGCTTCTGCCCGGTGTTCTTCGCGAGCATCGCGTTTCCGCCCGTCGGCTCATCGAAGCGCGAGTAGAAGAATCCCTTGTGGTCCTTCGTCCAGGCGATCCCCGAGAACTTGACCCACTTGAGCGTATCGGGGAGGTCGACGCCGCGCTCGACATCGCGCACGCGAATCTGCTCCCAGTCGGATCCCGCCGCGGCGACGGCGTACGCGAGATACTTCCCGTTCTCCGTCGCGTCCCACGTGCCGAGAGCGACCGTGCCATCCGTGGAGAGCGTGTTCGGGTCGAGCACCACCTTCCGCACACCCTTGAGCCCGCGCTGCACGTAGAGCACGCCCTGGTTCTGCAGCCCGCTGTTCTCGACGATGAAGTAGTCCTTCCCGCGCTTGACCGGCACCGCGTACTTCGGGTAGTTCCACACACGCGTCAGCTGCTCCTTGATCGACGCGCGCTCGGGGATTGCCTCGAGATACTGCTGCGTCAGCGCGTTCTGCGCCGCGATCCACTGCTTCGTCTCGGGCGAGTCGGTGTCCTCGAGCCACCGATACGGATCGGCGACCGTCGTGCCGAAATAGCTGTCGCTCTGATCACTCTTACGAGCGACCGGGTAGTGCAGCGGCGACTGGGCCTCGAGCGTGGCGTTGACGACTGAGGACATGGCGAAGGCGCAAAGTGCCACCGCACTGGCGAGCGGAAGGACGCGCATTGGAATATGGAAAGGGAAACAACCATGCACGCCCGGCGCTCAGCGTGCGCTCGACACCGCTAATGTAACCCCAGTACCTCTGCCGAGGTTCACGCGGG
>JBDSHG010000029.1:0-9197 GCA_039918615.1 Gemmatimonadaceae bacterium
ACCTCGGCAACAACAAGTGGGTCACCGCTCCGTATGCGAACCAGTCCAACCTCGACACCGCCGTGAACCGCATCGGCGCCGCCGGGATCCTCGCCTTCGAGGGACCGAACGAAGTCGACAACAACAACGGAAGCTGGGGCGGCATTCCGGCGTACGGCGCCGCGACCCGCGCCTACATGTCCGCGATGTACCGGCACGCGAAGCAGATCGCGCCGTCGGTCACCGTCATCGGCCTCACCACGACGAGCTCGTACGGCTCCAGCTTCATCGGCGACATCAGCGGCTCGATGGATGCCGGGACGCTCCACCCGTATCCGAACGGGACGCTCCCCTCGAGCGCGCTCGTCTCGACGCAGAACAGCTCCAGCGTCCTCAACGCGACGCGCAAGCCGTGGTGGGTCACGGAGACGGGCTACTACACGGCGCCGCATGCGACGACGGGCGTCTACCAGCCGGGCGTCAGCGAAGCCGCGCAGGGCAAATACGTGCCGAGGTTGTATCTGGACTACTTCAACGCCGGGATCGTGCACACGTCGGTGTACGAGATCATCGATGAGCACGTCAGCCAGGCGGATGCGGAAGCCAACTACGGCCTGCTCCGCAACGACGGCAGCCCGAAGCCCGCGTACACGGCGATGAAGAACATGCTGACCCTCCTCGCCGATCCCGGCGCGGCGTTCACACCCTCGGCCTCGCTCAGCTACACGCTCTCCGGCGCGACGAACACGATCCGCCAGAGTCTCTTCCAGAAGCGCGATGGCCGCTTCTACCTGGTGCTCTGGAACGACGTCGTCGTCTACAACACGTCGGCGAAGTCGGATATCAGCAATGCCGCAGTGCCCGTGACGGTGAACTTCACCACGCAGCCGCGCTCGATCTCGAAGTACCAGCCGATGGTGAGCGCGACGGGAAGCTCCGTCACGTCCGCCAGGAGTGTGGCGGTGTCGGTTGCCGACAACCCCATCATTCTCGAGATCACGCAGTAATGGCTCGCCTTCGGGCGAAGCGCTGAACGAAACGACGGCCTCCGCGAGCTCTTCGCGGGGGCCGTCGTCGTTCCGGCGTTGCGAGCGGCGCGCGCGACGCCTAGCATGGTCGCATGTCCAAGAAAGCAACTCTGCGCATCCTGCTCGCCCTGACTCTCTGCGTCGTCCTGCTCGGTGCCGGCGCGCGAAGCTGGCTCATGTCCCACGCTGAAGTGAGTGGCGAGCACACATTCACCCTCCCCGCCGCGCGCGCCATCTGGTCCGACCGCTTCGTGAGCTCCGTCGGGCTCGCGACGCACTTCAGCTACGACGACCTCCTCCCCTACGGCCACGACCGCGCGGCCACCATCTCGTCGCTCCTCGCGAGCAACGCGCGCTTCGTGCGCGATGGGCTCTCCGTGAGCGTCAACGGCGAGTCCAACGACAAGTACTGGAGCGCGATGCGCGCGCTCACCGACAGCGGGATGAAGCTCGTCCTCGTCACCTACCCCACTCGACTCGGTGGCAACAATACCGACCCTGCCCCCTACAAGGATCAGCGCCCACTCGACACCGCCGTAGCACGCGTCGGTGCCGCGAACATTCTCGCCTTCGAGGGGCCGAACGAAGTCGACAACAACTCCAACAGTTGGGGCGGCAAGCAGCTCTACGCCGAGAACGCGCGCGCCTTCCAGAAGGCGATGTACGCGCATGCGAAGCAGATCGCGCCGTCGATCGCCGTGCTCGGACTCACGGTCACCTCCGCCAAGGGCGCGGCCGACGTCGGCGACATCAGCTCGACGATGGACGCCGGCACGCTTCACCCCTATCCCGGCGGCGACATCCCCACCGCGCAGCTCGCGCCGCTCGAGCGCGCCTTCGCGCCGATGAACCCCGCGAAGAAACCGTGGTGGGTGACGGAAACCGGCTACCACACTTCCCCCAACGCCACCGAAGCCCTCTATCAGGCGGGGGTGAGCGACATCGCGCAGTCGAAATACGTCCCGCGCCTCTACCTCGACTACTTCGCCTCCGGCATTCCCTACACCTCGGTCTACGAGCTCATCGATGAGCACGACGACAGGACGAACGCCGAGGCGAATTACGGGCTGATGTTCTACGACGGAACGCCGAAGCGCGCGTACGCCGCCCTGCGCAATCTCCTCGCGCTCCTCTCCGACCGCGGGGCCTCGTTCACACCGACGTCGCTCGGCTACACTCTCGCCGGCGCGACGTCCACCGTGCGCCAGAGCCTCTTCGAGAAGCGCGACGGACGCTTCTATCTCGTGCTCTGGAACGACGTCTCCGTCTACAGGCCGAAGGCGGTGACCGGCATCGAGGGGCGCGCGCAGAAGTACTGGGAGAAAGTCGCCGGTGCGGACAAGGAGGTGCGCGATCTCTTCAACGCTCCCGTCGCCGTGACGCTCTCACTCGCAGCGAAGGCCGGCTCCATCACGCTCTACTCGCCGCTGCACGGAGTGGAGCCGCTCAGCATCACGAAGGGTGTGTCGTCGATCGTGGTGCCTGTGCCCGACAACCCGGTGGTCGTCGAGATCACCCCGTAGCGGCGAGCGCTCCGAGCGCCTCGCGGAGCGACTTCACTCCCGCGGCGCCATGCTTCTTCTCCACCGCGTCCTCGACGATCCGCATGAAGCGCTCGCGGAAGCGCGGCTCCGCATACTCCTCGGCGTGCCTCCGGATCGCGGCGCTGTCCCACGTCGTCTGCTCCGAGCGCAGCACCGCATCGCTCAGCGATTCCGGCGTCAGCTCGCTGAAGAAGATCCCCGTTTCGCCATCGATCACCGTATCGAGCGCGCCGCCCGCCTTGTACGCGATCACCGGACGCCCGGCGGCATTCGCCTCGAGCGGCACGATCCCGAAATCCTCGTCGCCGGGAAAGAGCAGCGCCTTGCAGCGCGCGTAGTAGTCCGCCACTTCCGGATCCGGAAGGCGGCCGAGGAAGGTGATGTTCGGCTTCGCCATCTTCTCGAGCACGGCGCGGTCGGGGCCATCGCCGATGATGACGAGCTTGCGGCCGTTGTCGTTGAACGCCTTCACGACGAGGTCCACGCGCTTGTACGGGTTGAGACGCGAGACGATCAAATAGAATTCTTCGTGCGTCACCGCCGGCGTGAAGCGCTGCACGGCCACAGGTGGCGGCACGATCACGCTCTCGCGTCCATAGAATCGCCTAATGCGGTCGGCGACGACGGTGGAGTTCGCGACGTAGAGGCTCGGCCGAGTTGCGGTCTTCACGTCCCACGCGCGGAAGCGCCGGAGCACGGGCACGAGGATCGCCCGCACGGGAGAGCCGTACTGCTCGCGCTCCATGTAGCGCTCGTAGTCCCAGACGAAGCGCATCGGCGTGTGGCAGTAGCAGATGTGCAGCGCGCCGGGGCGCGTGATCGCCGCCTTTCCGAACGCCGAGCTGCTCGAGATGACGAGGTCGTACTCGCGCAGGTCGAAGCGCTCGATGGCGCCAGGATAGAAGAGCAGATACGCCTTGAAGTGCCGCTTGAGCAGCGGGAGCTTCTGCATCCACGACGTGCGGATGTCGGCGTCGCGCAGCACATCCCAGAGCGACCCGCGATCGAGGATCGTCGTGAAGATCGGCGCCTTCGGGAACATCGTGTGCAGCGTGCCGACCACGCGCTCCGCGCCGCCGGCCTGGTTCAGGTAGTCGTGTACGATCGCGATCTTCACGCGCGCGCTCCTGCCGCCATCTCGATCGCGCGCTCGGTTTGCGGGAGAGTGACGACGAGGGTGAAGCGCGCGAGCACGTCTTCCCTTCCGGCGCGGGCTATTACCTGCGCGCGCGCGGGGTCAGCCAGTACCTCGCGGATCGCGGCCGCGAGCGCGGGCGGATCGTTGGGCCCGATCTGCCACGCCGTAGCACCCGCGCGCACGATCTCCGACGCGCCGCCCCCCGCAGTCGCGATCACCGGCCGCTCCGCCAGCATCCCCTCGGCGATCACACGCCCGAAGGGCTCGGGCGCAGTTGACGTGTGGATCAGCACATCCACCGCGCGCATCAGCACGGGCACATCGGTGCGAAAGCCGAGGAAGTGCACGCGCGCGCCGAGGCCGAACGACTCGACCAGCGCGCGCATCTCGACGGCGTACGACTCCTCGCCGAAGAGCGCGTCGCCCACGATGACGAGCTGCACGTCGGCGCGGTCCGCGAGCAGCGCAAGCGCGCGGATGGCGACATCCTGCCCCTTCCACGGCGCGATGCGGCCGAACAGTCCGAGCACGGGCGCGCTGCCGAGTCCGAGCGACGCGCGCAGGGCGCTCGCGCTTGCGTCCGTAACGGCGTCCGACAGTGCGGGATCGAGTCCGTTGTACACCACGTCGATGCGCGCGCGCGTGCCGCCGCGGGCTATGAGCGCGCTGGCAGTGGCCTGGCTGTTGGCGATCACGCGAGCTGCCACGTGGTTGGCGAGAAAGACATCGACTCCAATGTTGATGCGACTGAAAACGGTCGGATCCAGAATGTCGTGCAGGTGCCAGAGTACGGGCTGTTTCGAGAACGCTCGCGCAACGCAGGCGACGATAAACGCCTTCTGCGAGTTTGCGTAGACCAAGTCATAGTCGCGTGCCAGCCGTGCGAGCGCGCGGGCCGTACCAACCACGGCTCCCACGGCTCCCGGACCGGGTACGCGACTCTCCCGCTTCACCCCCTGCAGCGAGGCGGCTTCCTCCAGAACGATCGTACGTACTCCGCGTGCTTCTAGCCGCGAACGGAAGGGACCGTCCGCCAGCAACGCTACCGTCGACCTCTCGCGCAAATGCGCGGCAACGTCCAGCAGGCACAGCTCGGCCCCGCCCAGCGCCGCCGTGTGATCGAGAAAGAGAACCCGCGGGGCACTCACTTCCCGAATGCAGGAATCCCGCCGCCACGCACGCGCCACCGGCTCATGCCGCCCCCGCCGCCTGCTGCGAGAGCGCGTGGAGGGCCATCATCCGCGCCCTCCCCTCCTCCTCCCGTTCGTAGTTCTCGAGCCAGAAATGCCGCGCTATGCAAAGCCCCAGAAAGCCCCAGAACACGATCCCGTCGACGCCGACCAGTGGGTTGAACGATGGCAGGATCGAAAGCGTAGCTAGCGCAGCGGCCCGTAACGACAAGTCAAAATAATCGCCCCTCACCTCGCGGATGTTGATCGCGAAGCCCACGAGCCCGATCAGGCCGATCACGTACACGAGTCCGCCGAACCATCCCAGCGAGAAGACGATGTCCAGCAGCCCCGAGTCCATGTTCTGAAGCGCCACGCCCTGGCTCATCGTCGCCGCCGGACCGGTGCCCCCCATTCCCTCGCCCATCGGCGTGTTCAACACCCGGTCCGTGATCGCCGCATACAGATTCGCGCGCTCGTGCAGCGAGAAGTCGTCGTGCAGCTGCCCGAAGCTGGCGAACCGCTTCATAATCACGTCGCTGAGCGGCGTGAACGCCGTGACCATCCCGACCACCAGCCCCAGCGACAGCATCGGGATGATGATTCGCGAGATCGACCGGATCGGCACGTAACAGGCAAAGATAATGAAGCCCAATGCCCACGAGAGCCAGGCGGTGCGCACCGTCGTCAGCAGCAGCGCGGTCGCACCCGCGCCCATCGCCAGCCACGCCAGCTTCGAGCGCTGGCTCACTACCACGAGCAACGACGCCATCATGATGACGGCGAACGGCGCCGGGGAGTTCAGCGTACTGAAGACGCGGAACTGCATCGGCTGCGGATTTCCCAGCACCGTCATGTGCGCCGCGTAAATCCAGAACAGGTCCCATGGCATCGGGCGAATGAACTGGTAGACGCCGTACACGCCCATGAAGAGCACGGTGATCACGATCGTCTTCCGCATGACGTTGCGGATCGCCGGGTAGATGTCCCACTGCATCGCGATGTGGAAACCGAGGATGAGCGGAATGAGCCAGACGAGCAGCCCGTAGCTCGCCGCCGCGATTCCCGTCGACACGATGCCCACAATGTACGCGTAGCAGAGCGATGCAAGACAGAGCGCGAAGGGAAACATGTACCGCCGCATCAGCTTGGGCGCGTGGAAGAAGAGCGTCAGCAGACACGGCAACGTCACGATGTACGGCGCGAGCAAAATCGGGCTCGTCGTCATGTACCCGCTCTTGATCTCGATGAAGCGGCGCGCAAAGGGCGTGAGGATCCACACCCACCAGTTGAAGCCGATGTAGAGGGTCGGGTGATACCGGTACAGATAGAACGCGATGATCGCCGCCATCGGCACGAAGCCGATGGCGAGCAGATGCGCCGACTTCACCCACGCCGCCACGAAAAGCAGGCCGCCGAAGAGCATCGCCGTGACGAGCCGCCGCCCCTGTCGCGTCGAGAGCAGCGTGTTCCCCTGCTCCGCCTCGCTCAGCCGCGACTGCGGAGGAAGCTCGTCGGCCCACTGGCCGAGCTGCTGCGGCTGCTGCCGCTGCTGCGGCCAGTGCTGGTAGGTCGCGCTCATTGCGCCCGCTCCCGCGCGACCGACTCGAGCATCTCGCGCGTCTCGATCGCGATCGTGTCCCAATCGAAGCGCTCGGCCGTCTTCACCGCGGCGCGCGACATGGAGCCGCGAAGCGTTGGGTCCGAAACCACCTGCGCCAGCTTCGCGCGCACCGACTCCACGTTCGGCTCCACGAAGAAGCCGTTGACGCCATCCTCCACGAAATCCTCGAGCCCGTTGGTCTTCACCACGATCATCGGCAGCCCACACGCGGCGGCCTCGAGCCCGCTCATCGAGAAGGTCTCGTAGCGCGACGGGCACACGAACACGTCCCCCGCTGCGAGGTAGCGCTCGGGATGCGTCTGCAGCCCCACGAACTTCACGCGATCGGAGATCTTTTCTTCCGCCGCGATCTGCGCGAACGCCGGAATGTTTCCGCGCCCCACGATGAGCAGCTGCACGCCGGGAAGCTTCGCGACGGCGTGGATCACATCGGCGAGCCCCTTCCGGTCCCAGTCGCCGCCCATGAACACCGCGATGAACGATGCCTCCGGCAGCCCGAGCTCGCGACGCAGCGCGAGCTTCGCCTCGGGGCTCTCCGCCGGATGGAAGACCGCGCAGTCGACGCCGTTCGGGATCACGCGGATGATCGAGGGCGCGAGCCCGTACTGCTCGACCAGCTCGCGCTTGAGCCCCTCCGACACCGCGATCACCCCGCGCAGCCGCTTCGAGCGATACAACCGCCGCTCGTGTCTCGACAGCGATCCCTCGGCCACGCGCTGGTACAGCCGTCGCACCGGATTCGCGCCGCCGCGCAGCCCCGCGAAGCGCTTCGAAAAGGCGCCCAGGCAGAAGTGCGCGATGACGACATCGGCGCTCGTCGCGGCGCTGTCGACGGAGACGACGACGTCGAAGCGCCCCGCGTGCTCGACCTTCGCGGCCCCGCGCGCGAACGACGCGTGATTGATCACCGCCGGCCGCTTCATCGCGTGCACGGGCACCCACGTGAGGCTCGAATCGGCGATCTCGCATTCGGTCGCGATGATCGTCGTGTCGAGCTCACGCGCGATGCGGCTGAACACCTCCGCGCTCGCGCGCTCCATCCCGCCCAGCCTGCAGACGCGATTGGCGACGACGGCCAGCTTCACCGTGAAAGCTCCGCCGGCGTGGCGAGGGCGATGCAGCGGCGCGCGAGCAGCGAGGGCCAGAGGCGGCCGATCGCCGTCAGGGGGCGATCGATGAACGACTCCCGCCCGAGCATCTGATCGGTGCCCGCGATGCGCAGGAACTGGCACTCGAGCCCCCCCGCCTTCACTACCCTGAGCCCACTCTCGGCCAGCATCGCCTCGATGGAGGTGAGGGTAAAGAAGCGGAGATGCGGGTCGCGCCACGGGAAGGCGCGCTGCGTCACCGGGCTGCCGCGCGGATTGAAGCGGCCGGTGAACATCAGCTCCACGCGCGTGGTCCAGAACGCGGAGTTCGGAACGCTGAGCAGCGCGAGGCCGCCGGGCCTGAGGATGCGCGCGATCTCGCGCGTCACGACGGCCGGATTGACGAGATGCTCGAGCACCTCGAGGCAGATTGCGACGTCGAAGGACGCGTCCTCGTGCGGGAGCGGCTCGGTGAGCGACGCGACGCGCGCGTCGATTCCGCGCGCGCGCGCCGAGGCGACCGCGACCTCGGAGATATCGACGCCGTGGATCTCGACGCCGCTGGCCTGCACGCGCGCGCCGTAGCGGGCACCGTCGCCGCAGCCGACGTCGAGCGCCTTGCGCCCGCGCACCATGAGCGGATCGAGCCACGCGCGCAGATCCTCGTCGAGCCCCGGCGGCGGGCTCCACCCCGTGCTCCCCGACCAGTACTCGTCGTAGTAGCGCCCGGTCTCCTGGGCCTCGTTTGCGCGCGCCAGATCCGTCGTCATGCCAGGGCTCCCGCGGCTGCTCGCCGGTAAACATCCAGTGTCTCGCCGGCCATGCGCCGAACGGTCAGTCTTTCAAGATTGCGCGAGGTGGCCACACGCAACCGGTCTCGCTGCCCGGGGCTCAGGAGCAGCCCCGCGATCGCGTTCGCCAGCGCGTCCGGCGCGTGCGGCGGCACCAGCAGCCCCGCGTCCCCTCCGTCGAGCGACTCCGGGATCCCATCCACCCGCGTCGCCACGATCGGCAGCCCGGCCGCCCGCGCCTCGGGGATCACGAGCGGATTCGGATCCGCGTGTGACGCGAGGACGAAGACATCGGCCTGCTTCATCACCAGCTCCGCATCCGCGCGGAAGCCGAGGAACACCACCGACGCCGACACGCCGCGGTCGCGCGCGAACTGCTCGAAGTGCGCGCGGTCGGGGCCGTCGCCGAGGAGGTACATCTTCACGTTGGGGACACGCTCGCGGATCATCACGGTGGCCTCGATGAGGTCCCCGATTCCCTTGCGCACGTACATCCCCGCGACCGTCACGACGTTCGGATGCTCGAGGGTCACCGGCACGGGCGGCGTCCCCGCGGGGCGGCGCGCGGTGCCGATGGTGCCGTTGAGCACCGTCTCGATTCGCGAGGCAGGAACGCCGCGCGAGATCATGTCGTTGCGCACGGCGTCGCTCACCGCGATGACGCGATGGCCGAGGCGCATGATGTTCGCGTGCCGCTGCCACGAGTTGTGCACCGTGGTGACGAGCCGCGCCCTCGTCCCCGCAATTGCGAGTCGCCCGATCACCGCGCCCTTCATCATGTGCGCGTGCACGATCTGCGTTTCGTTCCGCACGAGGAAGCGGCGGAGACGAACGGT
>JBDSHG010000030.1:0-34154 GCA_039918615.1 Gemmatimonadaceae bacterium
CCGGATTGTCGTAGCCCACCACGCACATCGCGTGGCCGCCGAGCGTGCGCTCCATGCCGTCGGGCATCGGCACGTTCCCCGTGCGCGTCACGGCGTCCGACTCGAACGACTCGTACACCGAGAAGCCGAAGATGAATGGGTAGCCCGCCGCCACGCATCCGCGCATCTCGGCGACGTCCTGCTCTACGCGCATGTACGTCATACCCAGATGCTGCTTCGCCTCGGCGTAGCACTCCGCCGTCGGCTTGTCGGCGAACCTCGAGAGCACGTACGGCCACTGCGGCTCGGGACACACACCCTGCTTCGCAAGCGTCTTCATCCCGTCGCGCAGCTGCGCGCCGCTGTCTTCGTCCACCGTGCGCTCGATGACACGCTCGTTGTAGTAGATGAAGAGGCGCGACGGCACGAAGTCCTCTTCCTTCTGTTTCAGCAGCTCGAACTCGAAGGCGCCGCCGATTGCGTTCGCGGTGCACGAGCCGAGCTGCCCCTGATCGTAGATCGCGGGCATCTGCGGGCGCAGATCGACCTTCGTCGGCAGCGCCTTCGCTGTCACTCGGCGCGGCACCTTGAATGAGAAGTCGCGCTGGTCCGGCAGATCCGGAACCCATCCGTACCGCTTGATGATGCGCTTGCGTGGTGCAGCCATCTCTCCCCCCGAAGGCGATAGAGCCTATTGTGCGACGCTCACCCGCCGCGCGCCAGATCCGCGAGCACCTCGTGGGCCACCGGGTCGAGCCGCGCGGGATCATCGATGACGCGCTCACCCGGAAGCACCCGCGCCGCGTGGATCGCGTCGCGGGTCATGTCGTTCGTCATCGCGACGCAGCACATCCCCGCCGCATTCGCCGCGCGCACGCCGGGGAGCGAATCCTCGAGCACGAAGCAGTGGTGCGGCTTCGCGCCGAGCTTCTCCGCGATGAGCAGAAAAATCTCCGGCGAGGGCTTCGCCAACCGCACGTCTTCGCGCGTCGCGAGCACATCTACCTCCCCCGTGAGCCCCAACCGCTCGAGCACGAGCACCGCGTGCTTGCGATGCGACATCGTCGCGATCCCCACCGGATAGCCTTCACGCCGAAGCTCGCGCAGTAGCGATGTCGACCACGAATACTCCTGTTCGCGAATCAGCCGCTCGTCGGCGATCATCGCCTCGTAGATATCGAGCCGGAGCGCCATATAGGCATCGAGCGGCGTCGACGCGCCCAGCGCCTCCATCCGCTGCGCCGCGTGCGACGCGAGATCGAAGCGTGCGAGCAGCATCGCGGAAACCTCCTCGCGCGAATTGCCGACCATGTCGTCGTAGGCGACGATGACCTCCTGCGCGCGAACCGTCTCCGGACTCAGCTCTATCGCCGCGAGCGCGTACGATCGCGCCTTGAGCGCCTCCGTCTGCACGAGCGTCCCGTCGAGATCGAAGATCGCGCACACGCGCCTGGTCGCCACGTCGGAGATTCAGCGCGTTTGCGAGGACACCGACGGGGTCGACGTCGGCGATTCCGTGAGTCCGATCGTGGCGATCCGGTAGAAGGCTCTCCCGACCGGACCGGTCCAAATCCGATGCGACAGGGGAGTGGTCATCACGGCTCCGATGACGTCGGAAAGGACGAACAACACGACGATCATCATGGCCACCGCGCCGACGACCGCGATCAGCAGCCCCGTGCGGCCAACTTCGTATATCCCGTTGCCAAGGTTCGTCCGGAGTGCGCGCACCAGGGCGAGCACCAGGGCCGAAAGGATAAAGCCGATGCCAAGCGCCCAGGCGCGGCGACGGCGCCGCTCGCGCCATCGCGGCCCCAGCTTTCGCTGCGCGCGTACGGCGCTTCGCTCGACATTCGCTGCGACGACTGCGCGACGAAACGCGGCGTAGCCGAATCCCTGGTCCGCCAGCGCGCGCACGCCGGCCACCAATCGCGCGACCAGCGCGGCGATGATCGTAACGAGCAGCGTAGCAAGCAGAGCTCTGTCAGCGTCGTAGTGCGCGATGCGCACGATGTGCGGCGAGGCCCACCCGAGCGCGATCGCGCCGATGCCGAGCGCGGGTGCGAGAGAGAGAAAGAGCCGGATCGACGGCGCGACGTCGGGACGCATGGCCCGGAGGGCGTCCAGCGCCTCCACCACCGCTTCACCAGTCTGAAAGCGCGCGGCCGGATCCTTTTTCAAAAGCATCCCGATCGTGCTCAGGAGCCCTTCCGGGAGATCGGGACGCATCTCCGCAATGGCCGGCGCCTCGCGCGTCAGCTGCTGCGCGATGATCGCATTCGCATTGGCACCGTCGAATGGCACGCGCGCGGTGACCGCGTAGAACGCGACGATTCCGAGCGAATACAGGTCGGCGCGTCCGTCGACGGCATCTCCGGCCGCCTGCTCGGGGCTCATGAAGTGTGGCGTTCCCGCGATCTCGCCAAGCGTATCCGCATCGTGCACGGCGATTCCGCGCGCAATGCCGAAATCGGTGACGAGCGCGCGGCCGGTCGCGCGCTCGAGAAGAATGTTGTCGGGCTTTACATCGCGGTGAATCACTCCACGCCCGTGAGCGTACGATAGCGCCCACGCAATCTCCTGAATCAAACGCACGGCCTCCGCCGTACCGAGCGGTCCGCCGAGGCGCACGCGCTCCGTGAGCGTTTCCCCATCCACGAAGCCCATTACGAAAAAGAGCAGGTCACCCCGCTCCTCCACCGCGTGCACCGGTACGATGTTCGGATGTGAGAAGGACGCCG
Organism: Gemmatimonadaceae bacterium; assembly: GCA_039918615.1. Classification (GTDB taxonomy): domain Bacteria; phylum Gemmatimonadota; class Gemmatimonadetes; order Gemmatimonadales; family Gemmatimonadaceae; genus FEN-1250. Next base: position 2,721 of record JBDSHG010000030.1, read on the forward strand.
CCGTCCGCGTTTCGTACAAAAATCGCTCACGCCATTCGGGACGCATTGCGAATTCGGGCGGCAGCACTTTGATCGCGACGGGTCGCTCGAGTGTCAGATCGCGCGCGAGATACACGATCCCCATCCCACCGCGTCCCAGCTGACGTTCGAGCGCGTACGCCGGCGCGAGAGCGCGGCGAAGCAGCTCGCCGGACGACGGCACGGAGAGAGAGTTCCCGCTCCCTTCACTCATCCTCGACGCTCAGTACCGCCAGCTCGTCGTATCTCCCTTCGCCGTCTTCAGGAAGTGCGCGGTCATCAGCCTGATGAAGCGCGGATGATACGTCAGCCGCGAGAGCATGTTCGCGTTCGCGTGATCGCCGCTCCAGCAATGCTCGTCGCGCGCACCGTAGTCGACCACCGCATCCGCCGGCGGGTTCTTCGCGCTCTTCAGGAAGTCATCCGCGTAGTACACGGCGTCGTTCAGGAAGAAGTTGTCCGACCGCCCGACGTTCAGCGTGATCTTCCCGCGCAGCTTCGGACCGAGCGTCGCCCAGTCGCGCTGCATGATGTGCACGAGATCGTAGTTGTCGCGCCAGTATGCCGCGACGCTCGAGTCGATCACGCCGGTGCGTTTGTCGAAGATGCGCTTCGGATATCCGTCCGCGCCCACCGGCGAGAAAACCGCCTCCCAGATGTCCCACTGCCCGCCCGAGCGCGTCTTCGATCCGAGCACGGCCTCCTTCTGGTTCGACTGCTCCATCGTCACACGCGTGCGCCCCATGTAGTCGCGCTCCGCGGGACGCGGCGTCTTGCGCCACGGGCCTTCGCTGTAGAACGCATTTCCGTCGTGATAGAGATCCACCGTCGTGAACGCATGGAAGTCGATCGGGTCCGGACAGTTCGCGTACGCGCCGTTGTAGTCCTCGGGGTACTTCACCTGCACGCCGAGCGCTTCCCAGCCACCCGTCGATCCGCCGTACAGCGCGCGCGCCCACGCTCCGAGCCCGCGATAGTGCGACTCCACGTACGGAATCAGCTCGTAGGTGATCGCGTCGCCATACGGACCGTTGTTCTCCGAGTTCACCGCGTACGAATCGTCGTAGTACGGCGTTGGATGCTGGATCGTGAGTGAAAGCACGCGCGGGAAGCCCGGACCCGTCCACTCCTTATAGAACTCGTACCCCTTCTCCTGCTGCAGCCGCTCGTAGCCGAACTTCGTGCACAGCCCGAACTCGTGTCCGTTCGGGCAGTGCACCGTCAGACTGTCGATGTTGTACGGCGGAAGCTTCGTGTCGGGCGGAGTCTCGCGAAAATCGCTGGCATCCGTCTGAAAGTGCCCGTGATAGATCGCGAGCGGATAGTGCGCATCCGGATGCGTGTCGAAGCCCTCCGGCAGGATCAGAATCGCTCCGAGATACACCGGCCGCCCCCAGAACTTCGTCAGGCGGTCGCTCAGCACCTTGAAGTGCTTCACGTACTTCGTATCCGCCACTCCCGGGATCGGTGGAATCGTCTGGTCGAGCACGATGTGGATCGGCGTCGCGCTCGCGGGGTCGATGTGCATCTTCACCGGCTTGCTGTACAGATTCCCCGGCGCATCGGGCCACTGCTGCCCCTCGCCGCGATCGCCCGCCGGGAGCTTCACCGTCTTGCCATCGCCACGATGGAAGGTCTCGTACACGTGCAGGAGCCCCTGCACCCAGTAGTCGCCGGCCGGTATGCCAGCGAGCGAATTCTTCGGATAGCCGAGCATCGTGTCGCTCACGATCGTCTCGGTCGCGGGCGCGAGTCCGTCGACGTCCACGCCGAACACCTGCTGCGTCGACACCGCGTCCGAGATCTGCGCGCGAGGCTCCTTCGAGCTGTCGGTCGAGATGAGCAGGAGCACCCGCCCGTCGAGCGGCTTGGCGCTCTGCGACACCGCGAACGAGATCCCCACGCGCAGCGGCGCGGAGCCAAGCGCCCCGGCGGCCGGCGGCGGCGCGATCTTCTCGCACGAGAGTTGAACGAGAGCAAGCGTGAACAGGCTCGCGATGCGAGCAGGCGAAGCCCAGCGGAGCGATGTGCGCACGCGCGTCTCCGAGCTGAAGTGCGAAGCGTCCGATCGTATACAAACAAGATCGGAGCGATCGTCGGCTATCGCAAGGAAGACTTCGTGAGATGCGTGTGCGAACCGTCCGGGAAGCTAGTGCCCGACTTCGACGTTCGGTCGCCCCACCAGCGGACCGTACGCGTTGCGCAGCGCGGTCTCGATGTCCGCGGGCTCGATCGGCTTGTCGAAGAAGAAGCCCTGACCCAGCTCACAGCCGAGATCCTGCAGCCCGCTCAACTGCTGCTTCAACTCGATCCCTTCGGCGATCGTCTGCAACTGGAGCGTCTCCCCCAGCGCGATCACCGCGCGCGCGAGCGCAGACTCCGTGTCGCCACGCCCGACATCGTCGACGAATGACTTGTCGATTTTCAGGATGTCGATCGGGAAGCGCTGCAGATAGCCGAGCGACGAGTACCCCGTTCCGAAGTCGTCGATCGCAAGGCGGACGCCGAGCGCCTTGAGCGCGTGCAACCGCTCGAGAATCGTCTCGCTCTGCTGCATCAACACGCTCTCGGTGATCTCGAGCACGAGCAGCCGCGGATCCATCCCGCTGTCGCTCAGCGCGCGCCGCACATCCTCCACCACGTGTTCGCCCTGCAGCTGATGCCCGGAGATGTTGATCGTCAGCGTGAGCGGATGTCCCGCGGGACGCAGCTTCTCCCATCCGACGGCCTGACGGCATGCCTCGCGCACGACCCACCGTCCCAGTGGCACGATCAGCCCCGTCTCCTCCGCCAGTGGAATGAAGGTGAGCGGCGACATCATTCCACGCGTGGGGTGATTCCAGCGGACGAGCGCCTCGACGCCGGCGATCTCCCCCGTGTGCAACAGCACGATCGGCTGGTAGCGCAGCGTGAACTCGTCGCGCTCGATCGCGTGGCGGAGATCCGCCTCGAGCTCGAGCCGCTCCAGCGCCTCCGTGTGCATGCGCGCCTCGTAACGGCGGTACTGCCCCTTCCCGCTCTGCTTCGCGATGTACATCGCCATGTCGGCATTGCGCAGCAGATCGGATGCGGTCTGATCCGGATCCGCGCTCACGATCCCAATGCTCGCCGAGACGAATACCTCTTTCCCTTCGAGATGGAAGGGATGGCGCATGGTATCGAGCACGCGCTCGACGACGGTCATCGCCGCAGTATCGTCGGTCGCATCCTCGATCAGGATAGCGAACTCGTCGCCGCCGAAGCGCGCGATCGTGTCCACGGTGCGCACCGCGTCCTGCATGCGTGCGGCCGTGTGGATCAGCAGCATGTCGCCTTGCGCGTGGCCGAGCGAGTCATTGACGGACTTGAAGTTGTCGAGATCGAGAAAGATCACGGCGATCGTGCGTGAGTGCCGTCGCGCGAGTGCGAGCGCGTGTGTCACCCGGTCGAGAAAGAGCGCGCGGTTCGCGAGTCCGGTGAGCGTGTCGTGGAAGGCCTGATGCTCCAGCGCGGCCGCGAGCGCCTTTCGCTCGCTGATGTCGCGGGTGTTGAGCACGATGCCGCGCACGGTGGGCTCGTCGAGCAGATTCGTTCCGATCACCTCGACATCGCGCCAGCCGCCGTCGCGATGACGGATGCGCCACTCGGCCGGCGTCGTGACGGCGCCGCGCGGGAGCACCGACATGAAGAAGCTGAGCGTGCGCGGTACGTCGTCGGGGTGTACGAGCTCCGCGAGACGCTTCCCTTCGATCTCGCTCGGGAGATGCCCGAAGATCTGCGCGATGGTGGGACTCACGTAGCGTATGACCGTGTCGGGATCGACGATGGTGATGACGTCGGACGAATGCTGCACCAGCGCTCCGAATCGAGCCTCGCCCTCGCGCTTCGACTGCTCGGAGAGGAGCCGCACGTTCTCGCGCACGGCGGCGACCTGGCGGACGACGACGAGAGCGGTGATCAGGATGCCGCCGAACGCGAGCGCGCTCATCGGGTCGGGCCACCGTCGCACGGCCACGACGCCGAGCAGCCCATAGCTGAGCACGACGCCGATGTACGGCAGATACGTGAACGGCTGCGAGTGCGCAATGCCCTCACGTTCGTCGGTGACGACCGGCGGATTCCAGAAATAGCGGGCGAGCGCGCTCGTGACGACGACGTATGCAACCACGTACGTCGCGTCCGTCCACGAGACCCGTCCCCAGCCGTTTTGCAGGATCGTCAGATCGCTCGCGATGTCTGAAAGCAGATAAAGCAGAAGTCCGGCGAGCAGCGTCGTCGATGCGCCGGCGTGCACCTGGGTGGGCCGCCGGAGGAACACGGTGACGACGCCGAGAAGTAGCAGCATCGAGGCGATCGGATAGGCGAGGGCGAAGAAGGTCCCCAGCACTCCGTCGAGCTCGAAGGTGCGCGTCGGGATGATGACGAGATACCAGATCCCGAGCCCACCAGCAACGATCACCGTCGCCGCATCGAGCAGGAACTTTCGATATTCGTCGTTCGAGCGACTCGCCAGCGGGAAGGAGAGCAGCCCCGTGAGCCCCAGGACGTAGAGGCCGAAGTAAAAGACGTTCGTCCACGCGGAGAGCGGATTGCCGTTCTCCATGAACTTCAGATGGAACGCCGTGACGTTTCCGAGCAGCACGCTGGTGAACGCCAGGCCGATGAAGAGCAGCGCGCGGCGGATGCGCGGATCGGTGTCGGCTCGACGGCTGGCGCGAATGGCGAGGACTGCCGCGCCGGCGTTCATCGGCAGGAACGCGACGGCGCGCAGCACGTGCGCCCAGGTGCTGTCGCGTGCGACGCTCATGAGCCCCAGATAGATCAGGGCGTAGGCGCCGAGCAGGATGGAGAGTGCGTTACCCCAGTCCGCTGCCCACGCGCCGTGACGGGGGTTCGCGCGGGTGGCGCTGTGGTCCGAGTGCATGCTGTTTAGACGCGACTGACCCGACATCGTTTCGGGTTCGCGCCGGCATTGATAGCACTTTCTAACCGTATTCATGGCCAAAATGACCCGAGCCGGCCCAGGTAGCGGGCCGGCTCGGGATAGAGCGATCCAACCGCGCGTTCTAGGGGCGAGGGTACGCCGTGCCCATTCCGCCGCCGCCCATCATTCCGGCCATTCCGAGAGTGCCGAGCACGACGCCGAGGATGGCGCCGATGATGAACATCGCGATGATGACCACGATGGTGTAGCCGGCTGACTTGTCCGCGGGCGACTTCATGCAGGGCGCGAGTCCGAGGTACAGCAGATAGAGGCTGTACAGCGAGATCAGGAGCTGGATGAAGGAGAGGAAGCCGTTGAATCCGAAGATCGAGAGAATCCCCGCGATAGATGCCGCAGTCGAGGCGTACGCAGCGACCTTGAGCGCCTGCACCATGTTCTTCGTGCCGCCGAACGTCGGCGCCAGCGCATCGATCACGAACGCGAAGACGTACATCATGACCAGCATCACGATGTATGAGACGACCGCGCCGATGAGCGCCGTGCCGATCGGCGTCCGGAATCGCCCGAAGCCGCCGAGATTCATCCCGAACACGGCGGATCCGATCAACCGGCAGATCGTCGGAATCGCGAGTAGCGGCATGATGTAGCCGGTGTACAGCGACGAGACCGTCGCCGGCTCCGCATCGATCACCTGCCACTCGGTGTGCGGTGACAGTAAAATGTTTTTGACGCGATCGACGAGGGCCATGGTACGGACTCCGTTAAAATGGGATGCGTGATCTTACGCATCCCGGTCGTAAACGGAAGTACGCGCGCGCGAGCGGGTCGCGGCGAAAACCGCAAGTCGTTGCCGTGTTGCCATTTAGAGTGACGTACACGGTGTGCGGATTCGCACACCGTACAGCGCGCGCGGAGCTACGGCTGCGTCACCGACACGCCGTCGGTGAGGCGCAGCGACACGCGCCCACCCTGCGGAATGCACGCGCCGATGCCGATTCCCTTCGCACTCGGCGCCGCGTTGAACTCCGTGTGCGCGGTCGCCGTGCCGCTGACCGGCACCGCCTTCCCCGCCACGTCGATGGACACGCCCTTCGCGGTGATGAACACCGGCGCCTTCGCGGCGACGACGCTGAGAATGACCTGCGTGCCGACGGGAAGCGAGATGCCATTGCTCCCGCTCACCGGCGTCACCGTGGTCGCGGTGAACTTGTCGCCGTCCGAGCTTTCAGTGCTGCACACACGCGACCCACTCGCGAGCTCCAGCGTGGTCCCCGGCCCGATCGATCCCGTCTTCGCGACGGGAGCAGGTGGCGGCGCGGGCGCCGGAGCAGGTGCGGGCGCCGGCGCGGCCGCCGGCGGCGCGGTCACCGGCTGCGGCGCGGCGTGCACCGGCGCGGCCGACGGCTCCGTGCGCGACGAGCCGCGCGAAGGCTGGCTGCGCGACTCCGGCGTGCGATGCGCGGGACGCGGCAATGTGGCGCTCGACGGCGCGGTTACGGGCGCGACCGCGGGCGCCGGTGTGTCCGGCTTCGAGTGGAAGAACCCCAGCTGGCTCAAGCCAGTCGCCGCCGCCGTGATCGCCCCCACGAGCGCCGCCGTCGCCGTGAGATATCCGGGCGCCGTGTGATACCACTTTTGCTGGGGTTTGAGCTCGTCTGCCATCCGCTAACCTCTATGCCGGGTTCCGATATACGCGTCACCGAATTCTATGGGACGCCACGGGTGACTTGCAACGACCCCCTTCTGCCACGCTCCGTGACTGTTGCGCTTCCTGTGGCTGGATCGTTGAATGTGAGGATGACCCGCCGGCGAACCCAACCTGCCCCATGGTCCCGGTGGAGTGACGAGCGCCTGCTCACGCTGCGCTTTCGGGAGCTGCACCTCTCGCAACCCAGCGCTTGGGTGGTGCGCTGTCATCAACAGTTGCTGCAGGAGCTGGCCGACCGCTCGCTTCGTGTGCGGCCGCACGTGTGGCTGGCAGAAGACTGGTTCTCGCCGCGCGGCATCCCCGGTATCGCGATTCCCTTTTACCTCGCCCACCCCAGACTCATGCGACTCGAGCGTGCTCAGATGCATTCGGTCGAAGGTGGAACGCCCGAGTCGTGCATGACGATCATGCGCCACGAGGCCGGACACGCGATTCAGCACGCGCATCGGCTGCACCGCCGCGCGCCGTGGCGCGCGCTCTTCGGCGCATCGAGCGCGCCCTACCCCGATCGCTATCGCCCGCGTCGCCGCAGCATTCGATTCGTTCGGCACCTTCCCGGATGGTACGCGCAGAGTCACCCCGATGAGGATTTCGCGGAGACGTTCGCCGTCTGGCTTCGCCCGGGATCGCGCTGGCGCACACGCTACGCCAAATGGCCCGTCGCGCTCGAAAAGCTCGAGTACGTCGACGTCCTCATGCACGACCTGCACAACGTGCGTCCGCCCGTCACATCGCGCGAACGACCGCTCTCCCTCGCGCAGACATCGCTCACGCTCGGCGATCACTATCGCGAGCGCCAGCACGCGCACGACAGCGCGCCACCGGGATGGCTCACGCTGTGAAGCGCACTCCCCGCAGGAGCAAGCTGCGCGTCATCGCGCTCACGCATCCGGATCACATCCCGCCGGACACCCTCGCGGGCACCACGGACCAGGAAGCGCTCGCCTGGCGCGCGGAGTTCGACGTCGTCAACGGGCTTCGCGAGCTCGGCCACGAAGTACTCGCGCTCGGCGCGCAGGACGATCTCGAGCCGATCCGCGATGCCGTGGGTGAGATGAAGCCGCACGTCGTCTTCAACCTGCTCGAAGAGTTTCAGTGGAATGCCACCTTCGATCACAACATCGTGGCCTTCCTCGAGCTCCTCGGCGTTCCGTACACCGGCTGCAATCCGCGAGGGCTCGTGCTCTCGCGCGGAAAGGCGCTCTCGAAGAAGCTGCTCGCCTACGACGGAATTCCCGTCCCGTCGTTCGAGGTCTTTCCGCTCGGACGCAAGGTGAAGCGCCCCGCGGAGCTGCTCTTCCCGCTGTTCGTGAAGAGTCTCACGGAGCACGCGTCGATCGGCATCGCGCGCGCATCGCTCGTGAACGACGACGACGAGCTGCGTGAGCGCGTGGAGTTCATCCACGAGCGCGTGGGCACCGACGCGATCGCCGAGCAGTTCATTCCGGGGCGCGAGCTGTACGTGAGCATGGTCGGGAACTCGCGGCTGCGATCTTTCCCCGCATGGGAGCTCGTGATCGATGATCAGGATGCGAACGAGCCACTCATCGCCACCGCGAAGGTGAAGCACGACCTCGACTACCAGGCGAAGAAGGGCGTGCGCATCCGTGCGGCCGAGGGGCTGACGAAGGCGCTGACTGCGCAGCTGGGGTGGATGAGCAAGCGGATCTATCGCGTGCTCGAGCTGTCGGGCTACGCGCGCATCGACTACAGGCTGGACGCGAGCGGACAGCTGTATTTTCTGGATGCGAATCCGAATCCGGACATCTGCGAGAGCGAGGAGTTCGCTTCCGCTGCGCGCTACGACGGTGTGGAGTACCCGGAGCTGCTGCAGCGCATCGTGCGTCTGGGGATGGGCGCACGCGCCCTGTCGGCGGCCGGATAGCTCACGACCGCCGAGGGACGCCTAGGCGGCGCGCTGATAGGCTGCGCGCCACACCCGTGTTCCTTCGTCCAACGAAAAGACGTACTGGAATTTCGCCGGCGGAAATCCGCGGACGCCGATCTCGAGCAGATCGCCAGTCTCGGCATCGGCCTGCACCGCGATCACGTCGAGGGCGTCCTTGAACGTGTCGCTGTCGACGGCACCCTTTCGCCGTACGTCGGAGCTGCCGATGGAAAACTCAAAACGCGGCATGCATTCCTCCCCTGTTTGTCTTCATCTCACTATACACATGGCGAGCGCGTTTGGTTTCGCCTTTTTTTTCGCTACAGTCATATTGGCGGGAACGTCTCCTGCATCCGGAACCTTCCTCACATAGCCCACTTCGGAGAGCAGCATCATGAGCGCCGCCACCAAGGCCGTAAGCGCCGCCAACGCCGGCACCGTCACCTTCGGCAACCTCACCGTCAACCGCCTGGGCTTCGGCGCGATGCGGATCACGGGCGACGGGATCTGGGGGGAGCCGAGGGATCCTGCCGAGGCGAAGCGCGTGCTCATGCGGCTGCTGGAGCTCGACGTCACTCTGATCGACACGGCGGATTCGTATGGGCCGGAGGTTTCGGAGAGGATGATCGGCGAGACGCTCGCACCGTACAAGCCCGGACTCGTGATCGCGACGAAGGGTGGCTACGTGCGCACGGGGCCGAATCAGTGGCGGCCGAATGGAAAGCCCGAGCATCTGCGCGCCGCGCTCGAAGGGAGCCTGAAGCGGCTGAAGCTGGAGCGCATCGACGTCTATCAGCTGCACAACGCCGCGGATCCGACGGTGCCGCTGGCCGACTCCATCGGTGAGCTCGCGATCATGCAGAGCGAAGGGAAGATCCGGCACATCGGCGTCAGCAACGTCAGCGTCGCGCAGCTCACGGAGGCGCGCTCGATCATCTCGGTCGTCTCGGTGCAGAATCGCTACAACCTTGGCGATCGCGCCTCGGAGGCAGTGCTGAAGGAATGCGAGAAGCTCGGCATCCCCTTTCTGCCGTGGGCGCCGCTGGGCAAGTCGAATAGCGATGCGACGACGGCGTTGGAAAACGTCGCCCGGCGGCACGGCGCGACGACGGGACAGATCGCGATCGCGGCGCTGCTCGCGCACTCACCGTCGATGACGCCTATTCCGGGGACATCGAAGGTGAAGCACCTCGAGGAGAACGTCGCTGCGGCGGGGATCACGCTGTCGGAGCAGGACGAGAAGGAGTTGGGGCTCGCCGCCTCGGACTAGCGTTTTGCAGCGCGCTTCTTTGTATTTCCCTTCGCGTTCCCGAGCGCCCTTCTGTCCCGAACCAGACACTCCATGTCCAACGACGAATCGCAGGGCATCTCTCGGCGAGGCTTCATGGCGACATCGCTCGCGACGGCCGCGCTTGTCGGCAGCGGCGCTTCACCGGCGCTCGTACTGCGCGCATCGACGACCGCGCCGGAGTCGCGCACACGGCCGAGGGAAGATGCGGTGGAGGAGAAGACGATCTCGCAGCTGCAAACCGAGATGGCGAGCGGCGCGACGTCGTCACGAGCCCTCGTGGAGGCGTATCGCGCGCGTATCGGCGAGCGCGATCACGATTTGCGTGCTGTGCTCGAGCTCAATCCGGACGCGCTCGCGATCGCCGATGCGCTCGACGCGGAGCGCAAGAGCGGCAAGGTCCGCGGCCCGCTGCACGGCATTCCGATTCTGCTGAAGGACAACATTGCGACGGCGGACATGATGCAGACCACCGCTGGTTCGCTCGCGCTGGTCGATGCGCGTCCGCCACGCGACGCGTTCATCGCCGCGCGGCTGCGCGCGGCCGGCGCGGTGATCCTCGGCAAGACGAATCTCAGCGAATGGGCGAACTTCCGAAGCACGCACGCCGCAAGCGGGTGGAGTGGACGCGGTGGACAGTGCCGCAATCCGTATGCGCTCGACCGGTCGCCCTCCGGCTCGAGCTCCGGCTCGGCCGCAGCCGCCGCGGCGAGCTTCTGCGCGGCGGCCATCGGCACCGAGACGAACGGATCGATCGTGAGCCCGGCGTCGGCATGTTCGCTGGTGGGGATCAAGCCGACGGTGGGCCTTGTGAGCCGCAGCGCGATCATTCCGATTTCGCGAAGCCAGGATACGGCCGGGCCGATCGCGCGAAGCGTCGCCGACGCCGCGATCCTGCTCGGAGCCATCGCGGGCGCGGATCCGCGCGATGCCGTGACGATGGTTTCGGGCGCGACGAGAGTGGCTGGCTACGGCGATTACCTCGATGCGGAGTCGCTGCGCGGCATGCGGATCGGCGTGCCCCGCGAGCAGTACTTCGGCTACAGTCCGGCGGCGGACGGCATCGCGCAGCACGCGCTCGATCTAATGCGCGAGAAGGGGGCGGTGATCGTCGATCCGGTCGAGATCGGAAAGATGGGCGCCGTCGGAGACGCGGAGTACGACGTGCTGCTGTACGAGTTCAAGGCTGGCGTCAACGAATATCTCTCGACGCTCGCCGTTGGCGCGAAGGTGCGCACGCTCGGCGACCTCATCGCCTTCAACACGGCGCACGCGAGCGAGGAGATGCCGTACTTCGGCCAGGAGATTTTCGAGCGGGCGCAGAAGTGCGGTCCGCTCACGGATCCCAAATATCTGCGGGCGCTCGCGAAGGTGCGGACGAGTACGCGCGCGAAGGGAATCGACACTGTGATGGCGGCGCACAGGCTGGATGCGCTCGTTGCGCCGACGAGCGGACCTCCTGCGCCAATCGATCTCGTGAATGGCGACGCCGATGGCGGCGGAAGCTCATCCCCCGCGGCGGAGGCAGGCTATCCGAGCATCACCGTGCCTGCGGGCTACGCATTCGGTCTGCCGGTCGGGATTTCCTTCTTCGGGCGCGCATGGAGCGAGGCGACGCTCATCCGCATCGCCTACTCATTCGAGCAGGCTGCGAACGCGCGGCGCGCGCCGACGTACACGCGCACCGCGGCATTGAAGTAGGTCTGCTAGTCGGTCTTCTTCTGCGACTTATGCTTGATCGTGTCCGGACGCGGGCCCGGCATCGGGATCGGATTCACCGCCGCTGGCGGCGCGGCGTTCGCGGCCGGCATCGCGGTGGTATCGCCGCCCTGCGCGAAGAAGAACTGCGGCTCCGCCTTCGTGCGCAGCGAGTGGATGTACTCGATCAGCGCACCAATCTGCCGATCGTTCAGGCGGCCGGCCCACGGCGGCATCCCCATTGGGCGCCCGTCGTGGATCGTATGATAAATGAGCGAGTCCGTTCCGCCGTACTTCCACGTGGTGTCGCGGAGGCTCGGCCCCATCGCGCCGCCCGCAAGGCCGCCGTGGCAGCCATAGCAGTTGTTCTCGATGAAGAGCTGTCGCCCCTGCACTGCGAGCTTCGCATCGCCGCTGAAGGTCCGCTGCCCGATATCGTCGGTGCTCCCCGGTTTCGGGCCGCTTTTGTCCTTCGGCTCACCCTGACCGCCGCATGCCGCGAGTACGAGCACCGACAGCACTGCGCCGCCGAATACGATCGACTGATGCTTCGTTCTCATTGTCATTCTCCGTGAATCGCGCCGCTCGACGTGGAGTCGAGTGGCACGCCGTAGTCGGACAGGATTTTATGAATCGCCGGCCGCTCGCGCACGAGCAGCGTGTCGAGCGTGCGTGCGAGCGTGGTATCCGTGCGGCGCAGGCCCATCGCGATGTCGAAGGCGAAGATCTGTCCCGACGGATCGTTGGACGGAGTGACGTGCACGATGGTGAATGGCGTGGACGAATGCTTCGCAAAGTAGCCGGCGAACGGACCCCACACGATTGCGACGTCGATCTCGCCGCGCGCGAGCGCCTCGATGATGCGCGCCTGCGGATTCGGCTGCGAGTAGTCGCCAACGATCGGATAGCCGCGCACGTTGTCGATCATCCCACGCGATGCGAGCGCCTGCGCCGGCGGCGTGTTCTGATAGTCGTCGCCGATCATGTGCACGCCGACCTTCAGCGAGCGGAGCGCGCTGTCGTCGAGCGAGCGCACGTGCACCGGCCCCTTCGCGCGATACACCATCACGTACGTCGATCGATAGTACGGCCTGGTCGTGAGCAGCGGCCCAAAGGCAGCGGGCACTCCCATATACACGTCGCACGCGCCGGTCTTGAGCCCTTTGCGCACGAAACCGCGCATCTGCGGACGCCAGCTGAACTCCACCGTCGTCCCCATGTCGTGCGCGAGGAGATCGGCGATGCGATTCTCGAAGCCCGCACGCTGCTCGTTCGAGAAGGGGAGATTGTTCGGATCGGCGCACACGCGCAGCGGCGGCTTCGGCGCCGGGTGCGTCGTAGCACCGAGCGACGCCATCACGAGAAGAGCCAACGCCGCGCGAGCGATCACGGCAGCGTGAACACGTGCAGGGCGCCGCCGGCTTTCGTGTGTTCTGGCAGATCCCTCATCGCATTGACTGCGCCGAGTGCGGCGAAGGGATCGTCGGTGGAGAGATTGCCCGGCACGATGGCGCCGGCCCAGCCACCCACACCTTCGTACACAGCGATGTACTGCTTGCCGTCAGGCCCGATGTACGTCATCGGGTTGCCGATGATTCCCGATTTGAAGTGCGTCTTCCAGAGCAAAGCGCCGTCCGTCGCGTTGACGGCCTTGAAGTCGCCGTCCATCGTGCCGTAAAAGACCACGTCGCCCGCCGTCGCGAGCGCGCCCGCCCACACGGGAAAGTTCTCCTTGATCCCCCACACCTTCTTGCCGGTGCCGGCATCCCACGCGAGGAACTCGCCGCGGTTACCGCCGGGGCCGCCGTACATCTTCACGGCCGCGCCGACGTACGGCGTGCCCGCGATGTACTTCGCCTCGATGCCACCGTAATCCATGCAGAGATTCGTCGCCGGCGTATAAAAGAGATGCGTACGCGGCGAGAATGCCGCGGGCTGCTGATCGCGCGCACCCGTGGACGACGGACAGATGTTCGTCGTCATCCGCCCCTGGTGCGTCTGCTTTTCCTCGACGAGCGTGGGACGGCCGGAGGCGAGGTCGACACCGGTCGCCCAGTTCAGATACTGGAACGGCTGCGCGACGAGCACCTCGCCCGTGTTGCGGTCGATCGTGTAGGCAAAGCCATTGCGATCGAAGTGGACGAGAACCTTGCGCGTGGTGCCGTTGAACGGAATGTCCGCGACGATGTGCTCGTTGACGCCATCGTAATCCCATGCATCGTGCGGCGTGTACTGATACGCCCACTTGAGCTCACCGGTATCGGCATCGCGCGCCATCGCGGACGTCGAGTAGAGATTGTCGCCGGGGCGCAAATCGGGATTCCACGTGCCGGGATTCGAAGTGCCGTAGAACACCAAATTCGATTCGGGATCGTATGTCACCCATCCCCACACCGTGGCGCCGCCGATCTTCCACTGGTCGCCGCGCCAGCTCGTCACACCCATGTTCGCAGGCTTCATCGCCTCGTAGAACGGCTTGTACGACGAGCCGATCTTCAGGTCCTTGTCGGGCCCGGTGTTGAACGCCTGCCAGAGGATCTTCCCCGTCTTCGCATCGAGAGCCGTGAGCCAGCCGCGCACGCCCATCTCGCCGCCAGAGTTGCCCACGTAGACTTTCCCCTTCACGACGAGCGGCGCCATCGTCATCGTCGATCCCTGGTTCGGATCGGCGAGCTTGGTGCGCCAGAGCTGCTTTCCGGTGATCGCGTCGACGGCCACGGTTGCGTTGTCGAGCACGTTGTAGATGATCTTGCCGTCGTAGTAGGAAGCGCCACGATTCACATCATCGCAGCACGCCTTGCCGAATGCGGTTGGATCGATCGGCGGCGCATACTCCCACAGCTTTGCCGGACCCGGCTTCGACAGGTCGAATGCAACCAGCTTGTCGGGATACGGCGTGACGATGTACATTCGGCCACCGACGACGAGGGGTTGCCCCTCGTGCCCATCGGCGATGCCGGTGGTGTAATTCCACGATTCCTTGAGCTGCGCGACGTTGCTCGTCGTGATCTTGTCCAGCTCGCTGTAGCGCGTGCTGCCGTAGTCATGACCGGGGATCGTCCAGTCGCCTTCCTTCGACCCTGCCGGCAGCATGCTGCGGCTGGTGCTCGAAGTGGCTGGAGCCGGACTCTTCGCGAGCGAGGGCGCTGTCTGGGCTTGTGCAATGGCGCCAGCGGGCAGAAGTGCCGCGGCCGCGATCGAACAGGCGATCGAGCGCCAGGTATGGCTACTGGCGTGCATCATCTATATCTCCGTGACGGACGCCGTTTCATATTGCAATGAGCGCACCGTTGGCTCGCTTCACTGGATTTTTACTTGGACACCCGAGAGAGATGATCCTCCCATTCGCCCTTCTGCTCGCCGACGCAGCCGACTTTACCGTCGTCGATGTCATCCACGAGTACGTCTCGTTCGTCGGGTCGTTCTTCATCATCGGTGCCTCGGCCTTCTATTTTCTGCTATTGCGCCCGTCGTTCAGCCACAACTCGGACGCCATGCGCGTCGCCTCGCGCTCGGCCGCTCGCATCGGCATCGTCGGCGCGCTGCTCCGGCTTCTGTCGATCGGGATGTCGGTGAGCTCGACGATGATGGAGAAGCAGCTTCCGCTCGCCGAGGCGCTCACCCGCAGCACGTCGACGATCGTCGGCGAGATCGTGACGCTCGTCGCGCTGATCGCCTTCGCCGCTGCCGCGAGCGCGTCGCAGGATGCGATCGCGATGTGGGTCCTCGCGGGACTCGCGACGCTGGCGATCGCCTTTCGCGGAGTCTTCTCGCCGAAGCTCGAGATCGAGGATCTCGTGAATCCGGTGCACGTCTTCGCGGCGTCGATGTGGATCGGGACGCTGTTCGTGATGGTCGTCGCGGGGATCGCCACC
This sequence comes from Gemmatimonadaceae bacterium, assembly GCA_039918615.1. Classification (GTDB taxonomy): domain Bacteria; phylum Gemmatimonadota; class Gemmatimonadetes; order Gemmatimonadales; family Gemmatimonadaceae; genus FEN-1250. The sequence continues at coordinate 18,120 of JBDSHG010000030.1, forward strand.
GCGATCAGCGGCGCGTTCGCGACATCGGACCGCGGCCCCGCGGTCGCGACACTGGTGAATCGATTCTCGACGCTCGCGCTGTGGAGCGTCGGGCTGCTCGTGCTCAGCGGCGTCACGACGGCGTGGCTCCACCTTGGCGCAGTCTCGGCGCTGTGGACGAGCGTCTACGGCAAGACGCTGCTCTTGAAGCTTTCACTCGTAGCCGTCGTCGTCGGCCTCGGCGCGTACAACAACAAGCGCCTCAAGCCGTCCATGGGCACGGAGGACGCCGCGCGCCGCCTGAACCGGTCAGCGACCTACGAGATCGGCGTCGCGGCGATCGTGCTCATCGTGACGGCGGTGCTGGTGAATCTCCCAGCGCCGGGGGAGCACATGGCGCACTAGATGGTGGCAGAACACAAGCACTAACAAATTGATACGGACACAAACGGAAACAAACGATCCGTTCCTGTCCGTATTTCAATTGTTAGTGTTTGTTGGCGTCACGACTAATCGTGCGTGACGACCTTGCTCATCCACGCATCGGCGCGGTAGTCGCGCTCGAACGCCGACGCGCGCTTCATGTCGCGTGACACCGACACGCCGCGCAGCGGGCGCGGTGAGACCCCGAGCGATTGCAGCTGCCCCGGGCCCGTCGACTTGAAGAAGCTGAGCGATCCCTGAGACTGCGACACATCGAGGAACACGCTGCCGTCGGCCAACGGAGTGAGGTCGCCGTATTCCGCGGTCAGCGCGCCCCACCGGGTGTATGCCCCGTTATCGAGCGAGAGCACGCCGAACGTGAGCGAGTCGCCAGTTTCCGCATCCGGCGCGATGTAGAAGAGTCGACTTCCCGTCGGATCCGCCAGCACCTTGAACAGGAAGGAGTTCGCAGGCGGCTTCGGATACTCGCGCCTCTTTCCCGCACGCTCCACGATGATCTTGTCACCCGACGCCGGAATCCACGCCCATCCATCGGAGAGCGACGTCGCGTGGCTGACGACGGAGTCCGGAAGATCGAGCGCGTTCCGCTGTGCGCTCGTGCGCACATCCATCTCGGCGAGATGCAAACCGGTCGGCGTCTGCCGTCCGAATCCCAGCGTGACAGAGTCCTCCCAAGCAACGTAGAGCGGGCGGCCTCCACTATTGACCGGATTCTCCATCCCGCCGCCGAATGGCATCAACGAATAGCGAACCTCGGCGTGTCCGCCGCCCGTCGGGACATTTCGACGAACGACGAGACGCGCCCCGTCCGGCGAGATGCTCGCCGAGACGGGACTCGACGCGTGCGCGATGCGACGCTCGTCGGCGTAGTGCCCCTTGAGCACATCGGCAAAGTCGACGCTCCAGACATTGAAATCGTACGTGCCCTCGTCCATCACCATCGACTTGCCGTCGTCCGTGATCGAGAAGCCCGTGAACAGCCCCGTGACCATCGTGTCCTGCCGCGTCGCGAGGTGACCGGTGGCGGGATCGACAGCGATGCGTACGATCGATTCGCCGGTTCCGTTGCCGAGCCGCTGGAGCCACACGGCGTCGCGGGTCGCGACGCCTCCGCACGTACACGCGTTCACGACGTGATCGGCCACCTTGCCCGCGCGATCGATGATCTGCCAGAGCCCATGCGGCTGCTGCAGGATCAGCGTCACGATCCAGCTGGTGCCTGGCATCGACGAGATCGCGGCGATCCCTTGTCCCGCTCCGGCGACGCGAATGCTGTCGTGGACCGAGCCGTCGAGCGACGCGACGCGAATGTAATAGACGGAATCGGAATGATATGCGGGTCCGATCAGCAGCGAATCGCCGCCCGCGAAGAAGGTGGCGGAGCCCTGCGTGATGTAGCGCGGCTCGCCGCCGAGCGCGGAGAGCAGGAACATCCCGATGCGCCCGTTTACGGTACCGTTGAACATCAGATTGCGACGATCGGGACTCCATTCGAGATAGTAGCCGGCGGTCGCGCCCTCGAGAATCGGGCGCGTCGTGCTGCCGCCGACGTCCTGCTCGACGACGGTGTATTTGCACGCGCCCGACGCGCACTTCTTCGTGATGTACGCGAGCTGCTTCCCGTCGGGAGAGATCGCGGGGACGAGCACCGCGCCCGACGTCGTGAGCTGCGTGCGCTGGCCGAGACTCGCGGCCGTGCCGATTGCCGCACTCGCGCCACCGTGCCTCCCGCGCAGCGCGAACGCGCCACCGGTGACGATCGCCGCAAGCAGCACGACGCCGACGACGATCGCGACGCGATTGCTCTTCGGACTCGCCACGTCACTCGCCTGCGCGCGCGCGCCCGCGAGCGTTCCCGGCTTCACATCGAGCGCCTTCGAGAAATCGCCCGCGCTCGCGAAGCGATCGGCCGGCGTCTTCGCCAGCGCCTTCGCCACGGCCGCGTCGACCTCCTCCGGCACCGTGTCGCGCAGCACGCGCAGATGGGTCGGCCGCTCCGTCATCAACTTTGCGATCATCGACTGCGCGCTCGCACCCGTCACCGGCGGCTCGCCCGCCAGCATCTCGTACAGCACGGAAGCCAGTGAGTACACGTCGCTGCGCGCATCGATGCCGCGGTCACCCGTCGCCTGCTCGGGGCTCATGTACTGCGGCGTGCCGAGCGAGAGTCCCGTCTGCGTGAGACGGTTACCGCCGGCTTCCTTCACCGCGAGCGCGATGCCGAAGTCCGTCAGCATTGCCTCGCCTTCCTGAATCAGGATGTTCTCGGGCTTGATGTCGCGATGCACGAGCCCCTGGCGATGCGCGTAGTCGAGCGCGCTCGCCACCTGCTTCGTGATCGTCAGCGCCTCTTCCAGCCCGAGCTGCCGCTCGCGATCGAGCTTCGATCGCAGCGACTCCCCGCGCACGAATGGCAGCACATAATAGAGGAGCCCGTCCGCCTCGCCCGAATCGATCAGCGTGAGAATGTGCGGATGATCGAGCCGCGCGGAGATCTTGATCTCGGTGAGAAAGCGCTCGGAACCGAGCACCGCGCCGAGCTCGGGGCGCAGCACCTTGAGCGCGACCTCGCGATCGAGCTTCTTGTCCAGCGCGAGATAGACGACTGCCATCCCGCCCGAACCGATTTCCCGTTCGATGACGTACCGGTCACCGAGCGCGGTGGAGATATCTGGAGTGTCGGACATCCTTCGAAACTATTGGCAAACGGCCATCTCGCCAGAGGGCAACGGCCGGTTTGGAAATAGTATGCGAATATTCCTTGCCGCCGGAGGATCAGTGCACGGGGAGCGCGCGCGCGTGCGGACCGAAGGCGATTCCCGATGGCAGCTTCACCGTCGAGCCGCTGATCGCGACGCTGGGCGTCGGAGATCCCGTTGCCTGCAGCTGGCTCGAGAGATAGCGCACGATGCGGGCGCCCTGGTAGCTCGCCACCCACAGCGCATCGCTTTCGTCGAAGGCGAGTCCGACGGGTGAGCGCAGCTGCGTGCCGGTGATCACGACCATCGGTGCCGGCGATCCCACCGTAGCGAGACTGCTCGCGGGAAATTCGACCAGCGAGTCGATGATCGATGCGACCCACAGATTCCCATTCCGGTCGAAGGCGATGCCGAGCGGCCCGGTGAGCCCCTGTGTGCCCGTAACTCCGGCGCTCGGTTGCGGCGAGCCGCTCGTCGCGATCTGTGCCCGGGTGAACGACGCCACCGAGTTGTTTCCGTAGTTGCAGACCCACAGGCTGCCCTGCGCATCGAATGCGATGGCCCACGGCCGCTTGATCGAGCCGAAGGCCGACGTCAGCGTGATGGCAGGCGCCACCGTTCCTCCCGCAGCGACCTGCGCAGCGGAATATTCGAACACGTGATCGTTCTGTGACGCAAGCCAGAGGTTTCCCTGACCGTCGAACGCGATCCCCGTTATCGCGCTGACGGTGCCACTCGCGTCGACGAGCACGCGCGCCGGGGCGGCGGTCGTGCTCGATGCGATTTGCGCGGAGGTGAAGTAGACGAGCGAATCGGAGTTGTCGGAGATCCACAGGCCGCCGCTGCCATCGATGGCGATACTCTGCGCATTCGCGCCGGCGTGATGGCTCGCACCGATCGTGATCGCAGGCGTCGGCGTGCCGCTCACCGAGAGTTGCGCGGTCGAATATCCGCCGACGGCGTCCCCGCCGGAGTTCGCAATCCAAAGGTGGCCGGGCGTCCCCGTCGTGGCATACGTAACGGTCGCGGTCGCGGTCGACCCTGCGATGACGGACGCAGGGCTGCCGCTCACGCTGGCTCCGTAGAGATTGCCGACGATCGGATCGCTGCTCGCGCCGGCGCTCGCCGAAACGGTGTAGCTCCCTTCGCTCAGCCCCGTGAGCGTCTGCGCTCCGGAGAGGGACTGCGAATATCCCCCGGGCCCGCTCACGTTGATGGACGTCGACACAGCGGCGGGTGCGGAGACCGCGACGGCGAGACTCCCCGTGCCCGGCCCCGTGTCGGCTCCGGATCCGCCGCATGCGGATGCGACGAGCAGCAGAGCGGCGAGCGCTCGGCGATCGAAGTGCGAATCGACGTGCCCTGAAGCGCAGCGCATAAGATCTCCGGGAGAGACAGGTGTCCCTCTCAGACTCCCGCCGGACGGCGTCAGTAACCGAGGAGATCCCCCGCGCCTCAGCGCGGCGTTGCGAAGAGACGGGATAGTCGGGAACGCCCATAGCGCGCCCCCCGTTCGTCCCCATGACCGACACCCTCTTCTCCCCGCTGACGATCCGCGGCATCACGCTCAAAAACCGCATCGCGGTCTCGCCCATGTGCGAGTACTCGAGCGTCGACGGATTCGCCAGCGACTGGCACCTCGTCCACCTCGGCTCCCGCGCCGTCGGCGGCGCGGCGCTCGTCATCACCGAGGCGACCGCCGTGGTGCCCGAGGGACGCATCTCGCCGGACGATCTGGGCATTTGGAAGGATGAGCATCTCGCGATGCTCTCGCGCATCACGACGTTCGTAGCCGGGCTGGGCGCCGTTCCCGGAATCCAGCTCGCGCACGCGGGGCGCAAGGCGAGCATGGCCTCGCCATGGAAGGGCGGGACGCTAGTGAGTCCGGCCGAGGGCGGCTGGTCGCCGATCTACGCGCCGAGTGCCATTCCTTTTGATGACGGCTACGCGACGCCAGTCGCGATGGATCTAGTTGAAATTCAGGATATCGTGCAGGCCTTCGCCGCGGCCGCGACGCGTGCGCTCGCCGCAGGCTTCCAGTTGATCGAGCTCCATGGCGCGCACGGCTACCTGATCAACGAGTTCCTCGACCCGCTCAGCAACACACGCACCGACGCGTACGGCGGCTCCGTCGACAATCGCACGCGCTTCCTTCGCGAGATCGTCGCCGCCGTGCGAGCGGTGTGGCCGGAGCATCTCCCGCTCTTCGTGCGCATCTCGGCCACCGACTGGGTCGAGGGCGGGTGGACGGTCGAGGATTCCGTCGAGCTCGCACGCGTGCTCAACCCGCTCGGCGTCGACCTCATCGACTGCTCATCGGGCGGCAACGTCGCGAAGGTGCGTATCCCCGTCGGGCCGGGCTATCAGGTGCCGCTCGCGGAGCGCGTGAAGAAGGACGCGGGGATTCTCACGGGCGCAGTCGGTCTCATCACCGACGCCAGACAGGCCGACGACATCATCCGCGAGGGGAAGGCGGACATCGTGCTGCTCGCGCGCGAGGAGCTGCGCGATCCCTACTTCGCTCTACGCGCGGCGAAGAAGCTGGGGGTGGATGTGCCGTGGCCGAAGCAGTACGAGCGGGCGAAGAACTAGGCGTGAGCGACGGGACGTCGCTTCGGTTGCACCCGTTCGCCTTTGGGAAGGCTCAAGCTCGATAGAATCATCGGCTCGCGGTTTGGAAATTCGACGACGATGGACAACCGACCGCCAACTGCCTCGATGTAGGATCGCAAAGTAGACAGTAGTAGATCGCTACGCTTTTCGAGACGCGAAACGCTATCGTGTCCAACGCGTAACGTCCTCGCGACACTCGCTTGCGTGCGCTTCTGAGCTGCCCGAAGCTCGCGCAATGACATCTGTTCGGCGATCAGTTACCGCGTGCGCGCATCGATCAGCTTTCTGCGAGCTGGAGGGCACTCGCTGATGCATTCCTCCAAACTGGTCACAGACTTTTTCATCGCTGGAGTCAGCACTTCCTGTTTCTGTCGGCGAGCGCTAAGTGGGCGTCGTAACGCTTGTCGGCTTTCGCAATGAGGCGCGCATAGAAACGCGCTTCGCTGCCACCTGATTTGTCGCCGCCGCAGAGAATTATCGCATGGGCCGCTCGAGACTGCCTACCGCCTCCGCGCCAGCTGCAGCAAATCATTCAACACTCCACTCGCCGTCACGTCCGGCCCCGCGCCCGGCCCGGAGATCACCATCGGGTTGGTCTTGTATCGATCGCTGACGAACACGAACTGATTGTCCGTCCCCCGCAGCGACGCCATCGGGCTCGACGAGTCCGCGACCACGAGTCCCACCTTCACCTTCCGCGCACTCGCGCTCACCTGGTAGCGCAGCACACCCCCGCGCGCCGTCGCGCGCGCAACCCGCGCGTCCCACGCATCGTCCCACCGCTCGAGACTCGCGACGAACTTCGCCAGCGGCATCTTCGCGGCCTCCGACGTGACCAGCGACTCCACCGCGACATCGCTCAGCTCTCCCTCGAAGCCGAGCAGCCGCCCCAAAATGAGTCCCTTGCGCGCGACGTCCATCCCCGAGAGATCGTCGCGCGGATCGGGCTCCGTGTAGCCGCGCGCCATCGCGTCGCGCAGCGCTGCCGAGAACTTCCTCCCGCGCCCGAGCTCATCGAACAAGAAGCCGAGCGTCCCCGACGGGCAGGCGTCAATGCGCCGCACCCGGTCCCCCGACTCCACGAGCTTCGCGTACGTGTCGAGAATCGGCAGCGCGGCGCCGACCGTCGTCTCCGCGCGGATGCGCACACCATGCTCCTCCGCCAGCGCCCACAGCTCGCGCACGCGCGCGCGCCCTCCGCTCAGCGGACGCTTGTTCGCCATCACGAGATCCATCCCCGCGCGCACCGCATCCATGAGCGCCGGCGTCGTCTCATCCGCCGTCACATCGATGCACACCGGATGCGAGAGTGCGTGCGCGGCGATGTGCGCCAGCGATGCGGCGGTGCTCGACGCCCGCGCGCCCGCGAGCGTCGCGATCCCGCGCCCCGCGCGCTTCGCCGTGCGCGCCGCCGCGAGCCGCGCGGCCGAGATCCCATCGGCATCGAACAAATGGCCGCTCCGGTCGATGATCCCCACCACACGCGGCGCCCGACTCTTCCTTCCATTGCGCGCGATGAGCGCGGCCACGCGCTGCCCGATCGCGCCGTAGCCGAGCAGCACGACGTCGACGTGCGCGCCCGGCGTCGAGCCGCCACCACCAACGCGATCGAGCTGGAACGCCGTGTGGATGCGGCGCAGCGCGGTCACGCCGTTCACCGCGTCGACCACCACCGAGAGATTGAGCTCCGACGATCCCTGCGCGAGCGCGACGACGTTGATCCCCCCCGTCGACAGCGCCTCGAACACGCGCGTGGCCGTCCCCGGCATGTCGCCGACGCCGAGCCCGACTATGGCAATGGTTGCCACATCGTCGCGCGACGTCACGCTGTCGATCTCGCGGTTCGTGATCTCGTTGCGAAACTCGTGCGACAGCCCCTTCCGCGCGCGCGCAGCCACGGCCGTCGGCACGCTGAAGCAGATCGAATGCTCCGACGACGCCTGCGAGATGAGCGACACCGAGATCCCCTCGCGCTGTAGCGTGCCGAAGGTGCGCGCCGCGATTCCCGGCACCCCGAGCATCCCGTTCCCCGCCACGGTGATCATCGCCTGATCGGCCGAGATCGAGAGCGCCTTCACCGGATAGCGACGCTCCATGCGACGCGCCGACACCTCGGTGCCCGTCGACTCCGGATTCGCGAACGGTCGCACGAACAGTGGCATCGCGCGGCGCGTGAGCGGGATGAGCGCGCGCGGATGCAGCACCTTCGCGCCGTAGTACGCGAGCTCCGCTGCCTCCCGCGGGTGTAGCTGCGCAATGACGCTCGTGTGCGGCACGAGCCTCGGATCACTCGTGAGCAGCCCCGGCACATCCTTCCACAGCGACACCGCACGCGCGTTGAGCGCTCGCGCCATCAGCGTCGCCGAGAGATCCGATCCGCCGCGTCCGAGCGTCGTCACGGCGCCATCGGGCGACACGCCGAGAAAGCCGGGGATGATCGCGATCTCGCCGCGCGCGAGCAGCGGGCGGATCACCGCGCGTGCCGCCCGGTCCGTCGCCGCAAGGTTCGGTGTCGCACTTCCGTGCGAGTCATCGGTGTGAATCACGCGCGTCGCGTCGATGTAGCGTCCCTTCACGCGCCGCGCGCGCAGCGCTGCGGCGACCATCGTCGCGCTCAGCCGCTCCCCGCGCGCCACGATGAGATCGGTGGTGCGCGCCGTGAGCTCGCGCACCGCGTCAAGCCCGCGCACCAGCGTGTCGAGCTCCTGAAACGACTCGTCGATCGCACGCACCACCCCCGCACGCGCAGTCGCCCCACGCAGCACCGCACGCGCAGCGTCGACGTGCCTCGCGCGCAGCCGTGCCGACTCCTTCAGCGCACCCGCGACATTTCCCACCACCGCCTTCTTCGCGATGTCGAGCAGCGCGTCCGTCACCCCCGCCATTGCCGACAACACGACGATGGTCGGCTCGGAGCTGTGCGCAACGATCAGCGCGACCGCGTGCCTCACCGCGGCTGCATCGGCCAGTGAGGCCCCGCCGAACTTGTGTACCTGTGGCCGTCGCGCTCGTTGTGTCATTCGGGAATGTCGCAACGCCAGGCGCGTGCGGCAAGAACGCAAATCGCCCCCGCGACTCTCGTGCAGTCGCGGGGGCGTTTCGTCTTGTCTACTTCACGAGTGAGCTGGCTGCTTACGCGGCCCACTCGTCGTGCAGCGTCGCCGCCGCATCGTGCGCGCGGAGCGACTTGAGCGCACGGTCGCGAAGCTGACGAACACGCTCGCGCGTGACGCCGAAGAGCTTCGAGATCTGGTCCAGCGTCATCGGCTCATCTTCGAGGCCGTAGTACATGACGAGGATACGACGATCGCGCGGCGGAAGCTGCTCGAGCGCGCGATACAGGGCCGCGCGCCTCGACTCATCCTCGGCGCTCGACAGCGCATCGTAGCCCTCACCCGACGCCTCGGACGCGACGACGCTCGCGAGCGTCTGTCCATCACGCTCACCACGCGCGCCGCCGAGCGGCTCATCCAGCGACCGCTCCGGCGTGACGACGCCGAGCAGACTCTGAACGACGTCCGGCGCGAGCTGCGCGACCTTGCCGATTTCATCCGGCGTCGGCTCGCGACGAAGTGCATCGCGAAGCGCCGCCTGTGCACGCGTCACGCGCGTCAGGTCACCGGTGCGATTCAGCGGCAGACGAATCGCGCGGCCGTGCGTCGCAATCGCTGCGAACACCGCCTGACGAATCCACCACACCGCGTAGCTGATGAAGTTGACGCCGACGTTCGGATCGTACTTGTCGGCCGCGCGAACGAGACCAGCGTTTGCTTCGCTGATCAGATCCTCGAGATCGAGTCCACGATTCTGATACTTCTTCGCGACCGAGAAGGCGAAGCGAAGATTCGCTTCGATCAGCTTCTCGCGCGCAGCCTCGCGCTCGGCGCGGCTCCGCTTCTCGTCACGCATCAGGCGCGCGAGTTGCTTCTGGTCCTCTGCCGCGAGCACCGGCATGCGACCGGTTTCCGCGATGTAGAGATCAATGAGATCAGCGTCACGAAGCGCACCCGAGATTGCCGCCGGGGTGGCCGTACGACGACGGGAACGTGTGCGGGGTGCTGTTGCCATGGTCAATGAACTCTCCCTGTCTTGGCGGGCTCAACTGGAGGCCGCCAAGCGCCAAGTGCTTAAAGAATTAGGAAGGAACGCTGTTATCTCAACACCGAGTGAAGCCATAAAGTTTCGTCAAATCCTGCCCAATATACGTTTCCGACCGCACTTCTGTTCGTCCTTTCTTGTACAACGACTTAGTAGCCTCCCGAGGGGGGGTAGGTCAAGCCCCACTTGGGTTCCTTTTTTCGTCGTTTTTCCGCTATCGCGGCGGTTTCCGCGAGGAGGCATGATGCGCCGTTCTCTACTCGCATTTCTCGCGCTAGTAACCATCGTCGCCGTCGGATGCTTCAACGAATCGACGTTAGATCCATATAACAATGGCGGAACGCAGTCTGGAGGCACCGGAGGCGGCGGTACCGGCGGCCCCAACAGCTCCGGCGCGCTCGATACGGCGTCCGTCATCATCTTCGACAACGGCTACAGCCCCGCCACGGTCTCCGTCGCCCCCGGCGGAAGCGTCACCTGGGTCTGGACCGGCAATAATGCCCACGGCGTGACCTTCGACGACGCCACCATCACGCCGTCCACCATTCAGTCGGTGGGCAGCTACGCGGTGCGCTTCCCGCGCGCCGGCATCTTCTCGTTCTTCTGCACGGTCCACGGCCGAACGGTCGAATCGGGAACGGTTACGGTCCAGTAGCGTCGGCCCGGCCCCTCCGGCGAGGCGCCGGGCTTTTCGCACCAACCGCAGCGGCGCCGAGCTCGAGAGGGCGCCGCTCGTCGCATCCGAGCCTTCTCCCGACGCTCAGGGTGCCATAGCATTTGGGGTGAGCTCTCTCCCCCTCCCACCCGACATCGCCTCCCTCGCCGCGTCGCTCGCCGGCCAGTATGACCTCGAGCGCGAGCTCGGCCGCGGTGGAATGGGGATCGTCTACCTCGCCCACGACGTGAAGCTCGAGCGCGAGGTCGCCATCAAGGTCCTCCCGTCCACCCTCGCGGGCAGCGCCGATGTGCGCGAGCGCTTCCTCCGCGAAGCGCGCACCTCCGCGCGACTCACGCATCCGAACATCGTCGCCATTCACGGCGCCGGCGAGATCGACTCCCGCGTCTACTTCGTCATGGGCTTCGTCGACGGCGAGTCGCTCGCCGAGCGGCTGCGCCGCGAGGGGCCGCTCGATCCGGCGATCGTCGTGCCGATCCTCCGCGATGTCGCGCTCGCGCTCTCCTACGCGCACGAGCGCGGAGTCGTGCACCGCGACATCAAGCCGGAAAATATTCTCATCGACGCCCGCACCGGTCGCGCGATGGTGACGGACTTCGGCATCGCGCGCGTCGCCGAGGCCGCGCCACTCACGATGACGGGACAGGTGCTGGGCTCTGTTCACTACATGAGTCCCGAGCAGGTCTCCGGCGACAAGCTCGACGGCCGCAGCGACCTGTACTCGCTCGGCGTCGTCGGCTTTCAGGCGCTCAGCGGCCGCCTTCCCTTCGACAACGAGAGCGCGTCCGCGGTGATCGTCGCGCACGTCACGAAGCCGGCGCCGGCGCTGCTCTCCGTCGCACCGAGGCTGCCCTCCGCACTCGCCGCGGTGATCGACCGCTGCCTCGCGAAGTCGCCCGATGCGCGCTACGCGACGGGCAATGCGCTCGCGCTCGCACTCGATGACGCGTGGGATGCGGAGGCGTGGGAGCGGCAGAAGGCATCCGTCGGCCCATTGCTCTCGGATACGCAGGCGCAGGCGGTGTGGAAGCGCGCCGCCGATCTGCAGATGGCGACGGAGTCGCATCCGGCCGCGCCGGTCGATGTGCTCCCGTCGCGCGAGATAGCTGCGAGCCTCACGAGCGGGATCGCGATGGCGCGCGTGCGCGAGAGCGCCGTCGAGGCGGGGATAGCGGGAGAGCACGTCGAGCGCGCGGCATCGGAGCTCGGCCTGGCGCCGCGATTCGGCAGGCGCGAGATGCGCCCCGAGCCGCCCTTCTCTCCACCGGCGAACCGTCCCCTGCTCACGCCCCTCTTCGCCGCGCCTTTCCGTCTGCAGGAGGAGGTCGAGGTGGAAGGCGAGATCTCGCCCGCGGAGTACGAGCTGATCGTCGATCGCATCAGGGAAACGCTCGGCGACGAGGGCGCAGTAAGCGCGCTCGGGCGCACGCTCACGTGGAGCTCGCGCGTCGTGAGCCGGAAGGGACGCAACGTCAGCGTCACCATCGCTCCGCGGCGCGGCCACACGCGCATCCGCATCGACGAGCGCATGGGACAGCTCGCGGGTGGATTGTACGGCGGCATCGTCGGCGGCACATCGAGTCTTGCCGTGCTCGCCTTCGCATCGGTGGCGCAGGCGACGCACTGGTGGCTGCCCGCGCTCGCCGCCGGTCTCGCCGTCGAGCTGACGACGTTCGGCATCGCGCGCACTGCCATTGGCATCGTCAAGGGGAAGCGTCGCAAACAGCTCGAAGTGCTTCGTCGGCAGCTCGAGGCCGAAGTGCGCGAGGCGATCGCCGCACCTTCGCTGCCGGGCCAGCGCTGACCAAGCTTCGAACGATGTGCGTCGATAGCGCTCTGAGCCCCTCAACTGAAATTGTCGCGCTCGCCTGAACTCCCACGGCGGTGCAAAACCCGTTAGATTACTGGACTGTATTCAGGAGACGCGTGTGAAGGAGTTCGAGTTCGAAGACGCCGGGCGCACTTTCAGCTGTTTCGTTGAAAAGCAGTCCGTAGCGCATCCGCAGGATTGGTGGTGGTTTACCGTGTCGAACGACACGCGCAATCGGTACGCACCCTTCCGTGCGGAGTCCACCGACACCAATGCCAACGTGAAGAGCCGCATCCTCGCGTATCACGAGGAGCTCCTTGCCGGCCGTGCTCGGCCGCGCACGACCTCGTGGCAGCGTCAGCGCCCCGCAGGTGCCCCCGGCGTTACGGTTCCCGCCGCACCGGCCGCGGAAGCGACCGTCGCAGACGCGGAAGGCTGAGCATGAGCGACGAGCTGCCCCCGGCGTTGACGAAGGCGGAGTGGGCAGCTCTCGAGCGTGCCGGCCGAAACCATTCTTCTGATGAAATCGAGTCGCTGATCACGCGGCTCCGTCACCTCAAGCGCTACCGTGCGCTGGCGATCGTGCTCCTGCACGACCATCCGTACGGCTTCACTCGCGAGATGTTCGATGCGCTCAAGCGGCAGGTCGCCGCCGCGGAAGGCGCATCGGGCGATCGCGAGCTCGCCGATCAGGCGATCGACCGCATGTCGGCGCTCCTTCCGCCAGAGCCGGCCCCCGTCGACGCGGCTGCGATCTCGATCGCGACGTAACTCCTCGCGCGGCGCACCAGCCGCGCGAGTGATTGCCTGCTCGCAGCGCGCTACTTGTGCGGGAGTGAGCCCCAGACGGTCTCGACGAAGTTGGCCGGCGGCACCCCACCGCGCGCGTACGTCGCATCCCACTGCGCGGTCGGCTTCGCCGCGATCACCTCGGTCAGCGACTTCTTCTGCGCGATGAGCGCCTGCACCTTCTCGCGCACTCCCGTGAGCATGTCGCGATACGCGCCGACATCGGCTGCCGTCGACACGGCGCCGCGCCCGGGCACGATCTGCACTCCGGCGAATTCCGCGAACGGCGAGACCTCCTTGATCAGACTGTCGATGGATGCTCCCGCGAAGACATCGATGCGCGGGTAGCCCTTTGCGACGAAGGCGTTGCCGAGGTAAAGCACGTGCTTGCTCTCGAAGTGCACGATGATGTCGGCCTTCGTGTGCCCCGGCGGCTGGTGCACCGCGTGGACGGAGCCGCCGTCGAGGTAGATCTGCAGCACCTCGGAAAAGCCGAGCGCCGAGGTGACGTGCGGTGCGGTCATGCGCATGCGCTCGTGAGCGACGACGGTGGCGTGGCGATCGGACCATCCGGCGTCTCCCTCATCGCTGAGGGAGTCGCCGGGGGTGAAGAGCACGTAGCGAATCGGAGCGGCGGAGACGGTGCGGAGCGCCGCGACTACCCCCGCCGTCGCCGCCCTGGACTGGGCACCGGCAACCACGATCCCGCTCGGCGACGTCTCGGCCACCATGTTGCCGGAGGGCGCCACGATGAGATAGACATCTGGCGCAAGCTTCGTAATCGGCAGCGTTCCCTGCGCGTGCGCAGAACGTGCGAATACTCCGAACAGCGCGAGCACGGCAATGCAGCTCTGCGGCACTTCCCTCGTTCTCCTCATCTCACAACCACCGAGTTCATGACGATGCAGCTGCTCGTGATTCGACACGCGATCGCGAAAGACAGGGAGGCGTTCGCGAAAACAGGGCGTCCGGACGAAGAACGTCCGCTCACGAAGCGCGGACGCAAGGAGATGGCGAAGGTGGCGCGCGGCCTGCGCCGCTGGGTGAAGCCGCTCGACGTGCTCGCCGCGAGCCCGCTCGTGCGCGCGCAGCAGACCGCGGCGATCGTCGCCGATGCGTACGGCGACACGTACATCGAGACGGTGCCCGCGCTCGAGCCCGAGAGGGCGCCGGCGGCGTTCGCGAAGTGGCTCTCAACGCAACGGCGCGCGAAGATCGTGGCGATCGTCGGACACGAGCCGCATCTTGGCGTGCTCGTCACATGGCTGCTGTCGGGGATTACCGATTCGCACATCGATCTCGATAAGGGTGGTGCCATACTCCTCGAGCTCGAGAGAAAGCCGGGGGCGCACTGCGCACGTCTGCTCTGGGCGCTCCCCCCCGACGTGCTGGCGACACTCGGCCGAAAATAGGGGGCGCTACGAGACCGGCGCGCCCTCGAGCATGCGGCTCGCGAGCTCGCGCACGAGCTTCGCCGCGACGGTCGCCGACGCGCCGCTCGCGTCCTGCGTCGGATTCAGCTCCACGACGTCCGCACCGACGATCGGTCCCGGCAGCGACTGGATGATCGTCACCACCTCGCGCACCGTGAGGCCGCCGGGCTCGCGATGCGAGACGCCCGGCACGAATGCGGGGTCGATCCCATCCATGTCGACGCTCACGTAGAGCGGGCCGCGCAGCTGCGGCCGCGCTCCCGCCGCCCACGCCCGCATGTCGATCACCTGCACGCCATAGTGCTCGGCCTGCGCGCGCTGCAGCGCGTTCATCGTGCGGATCCCGACCTGCACGAGCTGCGTTGCGAGCTTCTCCTCCATGATTCGCGCGAAGGGACACGCGTGCGAGAAGCGGTCGCCCTCGAAGTCGCCATAGAGATCGGGGTGCGCATCGATCTGCAGAATCGTGAGCCCGGGCACGAGCGGCCCGAGCGCGCGCAGCACGGGGTAGGAAACGGAGTGATCGCCGCCGAGCGAGAGTGGGCGCGCTCCGCTCTCGATCAGCGCGCTGATGCCGCTCTCGATCATTCCACGCGCGGCGGCGGTCGCGGGGAGGTCGAGGTCGCCGGCGTCGGCGAGCCCGTCCGGGCCGAGCACGTGGAGCCCGCTCTCGCTGCATCCGTTGGACTGCGACGAGTGCAGCTCCTCGCGTATGCGCGCGGGCGCGAGCGCGGGGCCGCGCAGAAAGGAGGAGCTCGCGTCGTAGCCGAACCCGATGAGCGTGGGACGTGCGGTGGCGATGTCGATGGTCGTTGCCGTGATCCGAGGTGATGTGCGGTGAGATGCCAGGCGTTGCGCGATCGGGGATGATACGTGCTCGACGGCCTCTCTGCACGCCGGCAAGACCTCCGCTGGCGGCTACAGGATGTTCACCGCCCGGCCGGCCAGCAACGCGACCGTCGTCAGCGACATCCCTGCCTGCACCATCATCATCATCTTCGCCCAACGTGAGAGCACCGGCACGTCGGTGGGCGAGAACGCCGTGCACGTGTAAAACGAGATCGCCAGGTAGTCGACGAACCGTGGGCGCCACTGCTCGACCTCGGCGATCGACTTGCCGTTCGTGCCCGGGGCGATGATCGACATCTGCGGGAAGAGGAAGGCGCCGCGCACATGTGCGATGCGCGTGTCGCGCGCGTTCGGACCGCCTGCGTCGAGGCGCCAGTACCAGACGGCGAAGACGATGACGTTCGTCACCCAGAGCACGGCGGCCGACTCGAGCAGCCGGGGCGCGCGCTCCGCGTGCGTCGGCAGCGCGGCGATGAGTGCGCCGAGCGAGTAGAGCTGCGCGACGGTGATCAATCCGAGCAGTGAGAAGCCGAACAGCTGATTGAGATGCGGCTTGTGGATGTAGTGCGTCACGATCGCTGCGGCGAGCAGCACGGCCACGTTCACCGCCACGATCCACTGGGGGAGCACGCTCAGCGAGCGCGG
>JBDSHG010000031.1:0-3772 GCA_039918615.1 Gemmatimonadaceae bacterium
CGTCGGTACGCCGTTCACATATAGCGTCGAATACGCGCGTCCCATCACGGCCCACGCGAGCGCGAAGCTCGAGTCTCGCGAGACGGCATCCCGGTACGCGGAGATCCCCGCGCGAAGCGACACCGGCGTGTTCGCGCCTCGCATCGCCGCGACGCCACGCAGGTACGAGTCGTACGCGACGAGATCGTTGGTCGGCGTCGCCGCGAGCGTCTGCTTCGCCGCCGGCGTCAGCGCCACCTGCAGCGACTGCGCGACCTTACTCGCAATGTCGCCCTGCACCTGGAACACATCCGTCAGCGGCGCGTCGAACGGCTGCGCCCACTTGTCCGCCGAGCTCTCGACGTCGATCAGCTCGGGATTCACGCGCACGCGGCTGTTACCGCCCGCGCCCTTCGCCCACTGGATGCGCCCCATCACGAGATAGCGCACGCCGAGCTCGCGCCCGATCTCCTGCGGCGTCTTCTTCGTCCCGCGATACTGACGCGAGCTCGCCGAGCCGATCACCTCGAGCCCCGGCACGCTCGTCAGCTTGTCGTGCACGGCGTCGGTCATGCCGTCGGCGAAGTATCCGTCTGCCGAATCGCCCGCATTCTCGAATGGCAGCACCGCCAATCGGATCGCGCCCGACGCCGGCTCCGCAGCGCTCCGACCTCTCGACGAATAAGCGAACAGCAGTCCGACGCCGATCAGAAATCCCGCAGCGAGCGATACCGCCGCGATGCGCGAGCGTGAGCTCGACCCCGCGCGCGCGGGCGTGGCAGGGACGCCAGGCAAGGGCGCCGGCGAGAGCTGCGTCGTCCGCTCCGCCGCATCCAGCGCCGCCGCAAACTCCCCCGCACTCGGCCACCGGTCCGCAGGCACCCGCGCGAGCGCGCGATGTAACACCTCGTCGACCCCCGCACTCACACCCGGCCGCAACACGCGCACACTCGGCGCATCCACGGTCATCATCTTCGCGATCACCGACTGCTGCGACGACCCCGTGAATGGCGGTTCCCCCGCGAGCATCTCGTAGCACACCGCGGCGAGCGAGTAGATGTCGCTCCGCGCATCGATGCTGCGCTCGCCGCTCGCCTGCTCGGGGCTCATGTACTGCGGCGTCCCCACCGACAGCCCGGTCATCGTGAGCGCCACCTTCTGCTCACCCGTGATCGATGCGCCATCGCCGAGCGCGCGCGCGATTCCGAAGTCCGCAAGCAGCGCGTCGCCGCGCTTCGTCAGCAGGATGTTCTCGGGCTTGATGTCCCGGTGGATGACGCCGGCATCGTGCGCGTAGCCGAGCGCGCCGGCGATCTCGCGCGTGATGCGCAGCGCGTCGACGATCGGAAGCTGCTTGTCGCGAGCGAGCCGAGCGCGCAGCGTCTCGCCCTCGACGTAGGGCATCGTGAACCAGAGCTGACCGTCGGCCGTCTCGCCGGAATCGAAGACGCCGAGGATGTGCGGATGCTGGAGCTGCGCGACGGTCGCGATCTCGCGGCGGAAGCGCTCGGGGCCAAGCGACGCGGCGACGTCTTGCTGAAGCACCTTGAGCGCGACGGGGCGCTGGTGCTTCGCGTCGCGGGCGAGGTAGACGGTGGCCATCCCGCCATGTCCGAGCTCGCGCTCGATCACGTACGTGGTGCCGAGTGTCGCTTGCAGCTGTTCGAGGCTGGATCCCGTCAACGCAGGCTTCCCGGGCGGTTGGTGCACCAAAGGTACGATCTTGACTGCGGAAACCGCCAGAACCCTGGTCTATAGTAGGCGATGAGGAGCATCCGTTGGCGCGGAGACGAGATTCTGGCCAAATTCCGCGAGTGGCGGTATCACGAACCTGCCCTTCGGCCAACCTCCTTCTGAATGTCGCCCAAATCAGATAAGCCCTCGGCCCTGCCTCCCGAGCTGCAAGCCGTACTCGACCTGCTTGGCGGAGAGATACCGCCATTCATATCGAGGAACCACATGGAACGCGTGATGGCCGCGCGCGTCGAGTCCTACAACTCGACGCCGCAGCCGGAGCTCGGCGGACTCTCGCCTGATGTCGTGCACCAGCTCCTCAATGGCGACTGGAAACGAAAGGGCGCGCTTCGCCTCAACGAGAGTCTCACGTTCGATGAGCTCGCGAGCTCGGCGATGCTCGCAGACGCCCGGACACTTCTCGAGTACGTTGCCGCCGAGGGACCGATCAAGGAAACCGCGGGAGGCCACCTCGCTCGCACAGCTGTCGTTGCGCTATTGCCGCGCCTTCGTCTCCCGGTTCGGCCCGACGGTTGGCCTGAAGAAGAGGCGCCGATAAATGAAGGTGACGTGTATTGGCTACCCCTCCTCCGGCACGTCCTCACCTTCGCCGGGCTATTCGCTCGGCGGAAAGGAATTCGGATCACGCCCATTGGTATCGAGCTGCTGCAGCCCGAGCATGCGGGAAGGCTCTACGCACTGCTGTTTCGGACCTTCTTCCAGAGACTCGAGCTTGGATCGCTGTCCAGCTTCGGCGATCACGCGCGGCTACAGTCGACGCTCGCGTTCTCCTTCTACAAATTGCGCACCGACGCTCGCACGTGGGCAACGTACGAGTCGCTCGCCGTCGAGTCGTGGCTCGACTCGGCGAAGGATCCGCCAAGCGGATTCAAAGAAGACGCCCAGGACCTGCTGAGCTTCACGTTCAAGCATCGCGTGCTGGATCCGCTCGAGCACTTTGCTTTGCTCGAATCGCGCGTGGTTCCGAGGGACGACGATCAATTCGACGACGAAGTCGAATATCGATGCACTCCGCTCTTCGACCGATTCCTGAGATTCGAGTTGGTCGATTCCCCTGAGATGCCGAGCGTTGGGCCTGCGAAGGGAGATCGCTTCGGGGGGCCGAGTCGCCACCCTTCGCTCGAGGGTGGCATCAAAAAGATTGCCGTCAAGACGCCAAAAGTACGCGAACCCTCCGCTCGTTCACCCGTGGTCTCGCGCCCGCAGGCAGATCTTCTCGGACTCTCCCCCAGCACGATCTCCGAGCTCCTCCACGGTGACTGGCGCACCGAAGGCGCGCTCCGCCTCACGGAGTCGCTCACGCTCGATGACCTCGCCGGCTCCGCGCTGCTCGCGGATGCGCGCACGCTCCTCGAATTCTTCGAGGCCGAGGGCCCGGTGAAGGAAACCGTGGCGAAATATCTTCCACGCGTCGCCGTCGCCGCGCTCATTCCGCGCCTGCGCATCATGCGCAATCCGCGCTACGCGTTCGAGATCGAATACCGGAAGCCCAAAAACGAGGCCGACGTTCCCTGGCTCGACGAGCTCCGTGGGATTCTCATCATCGCCGGTCTGCTCGCGCGGAGAAAGGGAGTGCGCATCACGCCTCGCGGGCGAGAGTTGCTCGCGGAGCCGCGCGCGGGCGAGCTGTTCGCCCACCTCTTTCGGACCGTCTTTCGCGAGCTCGATCTTAGCACGCTCACTCGCTGGTTGGACCACCCGCTGCTGCAGCAGACGGTCGCGGTGTCATTTTTCAAACTTCGCACCGAGGCGCGCGACTGGACATCCGCCCAATCGCTTTCGGAATCCTCGTGGCTTCCGTCGGCGAAAGATCCGCCGAAGCCTTACGAGGTAGATCCCAAATCCGACCTGCGGTACATCGCTCTGAAGCTTCGCGTGCTGGTGCCTCTCGAGCACTTCGGGCTCCTCGACGCCAGGGAGCAGCACGGTCGGGAGCGATGGGACAGATGGTACGAATTCCGGGTCACGCCCCTCTACGATCGCTTTCTCACCTTCCGGTTTCGTCCTCCGCGATAAACTGGCGGCCGCCGTTCGCCAG
>JBDSHG010000032.1:0-37433 GCA_039918615.1 Gemmatimonadaceae bacterium
TCAACGAGTCGCTCATGGCGAAGAAGACGCTCGAGCTCACGGTAACGATCGAGCCGGGGCTTCCGCCGCTCTACGCCGATCGCGACAAGGTCTCGCACATCCTCGGCAATCTCCTCGGGAATGCGATCGATTTCACGCTTCCGGGCGGGCGCGTGTGGATTCGCTGCTCGCGGGGCGCGTCGACCGAGCGTGGACACGTGTTGCTCGTCGAAGTGGGTGACACGGGGATCGGCATCGCGCCCGAGCATCACGAGCTCGTCTTCCGCGAGTTCGCGCAGGTCGATGCATCCGCATCCCGGCAGCATCACGGCACAGGGCTCGGCCTCGCGATCGCCCGCAAGTTCGTCGAGCTGCACGACGGACGGCTGTGGGTCGAGAGCACGCTCGGCCAGGGGAGCCGCTTTTTCTTCACGATCCCGGTGCGCACCGCACCCTGATGCTCCCGCACATACTGCTCGTCGAAGACAATGCTCTGGTCATCGGCGCGCTGCGCTTGTTGCTGGAGGAGACGGGCCACCGTGTGAGCGACGCGAGTACCATCGCGAGCGCCGCGCGCGTGTTGCGCGACGACCCTCCGGATCTCGTGCTCCTCGACCTCACGCTCGGCGGCGAGGATGGACTATCGCTAATGTCGTCCGTCGACGCGACCGGCGGCGTGCGCCCGATCGTCATCGCGCTCACGGGCCACGACGACACCGAGACGTACGCACGCTGCACCGCAGCCGGCTGCCGCGCGGTGCTCTTGAAGCCCATCGCCCCGATGAAGCTGAAGGGCCAGATCGCCGAGTGGATGGGAGAGCGGGCGGGTGTTTAGCTGATGATTTCGACGCGCGGAACACCAGCACCAACAATTCGATACGGACAAAAACGGAAAAAATAGCGGACACGTTTTTGTCCGTATCTACATTGTTGGTACCTGCGCGGCGCCACGGAAGCCGCCCCGCATTCGACGCGCAGCAAAGCAATCTTAAATTCGCGAACGAATCGCGGCCGGGGTCAGCACCTGGAGCCAGCTCGCGAGGACCGTGAAGTAGTTGGTGATCAGCAGCAAGCCGACGCTTATCAGCAGGACACCGCCAACGCGATTCACCCACTTCATGGCGCCACGGTAGCGCGCGAAGACCGCGAGGAAGCGGTCGATGGCGAGGGCGGCGACGATGAACGGGATCGCGAGCCCGGCCGAGTACGCCGTGAGGAGCAACAAGCCGCGATGCAGATCGGCAGTGCTCGAGGTGTAAATGAGGATCGAGCCGAGGATCGGACCGATGCATGGCGTCCACCCCGCTCCGAAAGCGATCCCCACGAACACCGTGCCGAGATAGCCAAGCGGCTTGTCCGCGAGATAGACGCGCTTGTCCTGCCCGAGCAGGCGGAAGTTGAAGACGCCGAGCAGGTAGAGGCCGAAGACGATGATGAGCGCACCACCGAGCCGCGCGATCCAGACGCGGGCGACGAAGAGCACTCGCCCGAGTACACTTGCAGTAGCGCCGAGCGCGATGAATATGAGGGAGAAGCCGAGGACGAAGAGAAGCGCATGAATGAGCGCCGTGCGCCGCGATGTGCGCACTTCTTCGAGACTGAGTCCGGTGATGAACGTGACGTAGCTCGGAACGAGCGGTAGCACACAGGGGGAGAGGAAGCTGAGCAATCCGGCCGAGAACGCGACGAGCAGCCCGAATGTCGCTGGACTTTCCACACAACCTCCGAGAATGGACCGGCGGGGGCGCCGCCGCATGGAGCCGATGCTCAGGTGGTACTACGACCTGAAGTATCGCGCATTTCGGCGCGAGAGTCGAACCCGCGACGGACGGCGCGGAATAGTGGCGCTCCAGATCGACGCGCTCGCATATGCCGATCTGCGCCGCGCGATCGCGCTCGGGTACTGCCCGACGATCGAGCGGCTGCTGCGCGACGATGGCTTTCAGATTCGCCGATGGTTCAGCGGGCTCCCATCCGCGACGCCGTACTGCCAGGCGGGGATCTTTCACGGCGAGAACGCCGGCATTCCCGCATTTCGGTTCTTCGACAAGTCAACGCGGCAGGTGATCACGTGCAACGCGCCGCACGGCGTGCAATACATCCGCGACCGCATCCACGCGCCCGGCGCGCTCGCCAACGGATCGAGCTACGTGAATCTGCTCGACGGCGACGCGCGCACGGTGGCGTTCACCGTCGCGACGCGCGAGCGGATGTCGGTGTACCGGCGGCTCGGTGGCACACGAATGCTGCTGCTCATCGCGATCCATCCGGTGCGTGTGCTGCGCATGGTGTTTCAGAGCGTGGCGGAGTGGCTCCGCGAGGAGTGGGAACGCGGGGCGTCGCAGCTTGCCGGGCGCGCGACGCACGCCGAAGGCATTTTCCCATTCGTCAGAATTCTCAGCAATGTCATCGTGCGCGAGCTGCAAACGATGGCGATCGTGCTCGACGTCTGGCTCGGCGTGCCCGTCATCTACAGCACGTTCATGCAGTATGACGAGCTCGCGCACCACTTCGGGCCGTCGAGCACGGGTGCGTTGAGCGATCTGAAGCGAACGGATGCGCGCATCGCGGAGATCTGGCGGATGATCAGCGATGGTGCGCCGAGGCAGTACGATCTCGTGATTCTATCGGATCATGGGATGACTCCGGCGAAGAGCTATCGCGTGCTCTTCAAGGAGTCGCTCGGGACGACGGTGACGCGGATCATGTCGCGAGGGCCGGACAGCGTGGCGACGTCGTCGCTCGACGCGGACGTGCTGACGAGCGCGAGCGAGGACAGCGAGTACGCGGATGTCGGCCCCGGGATCGTCGAGAGCGTCGCGCAGCTGTCGCGGCACCGGCAGAGCGGATGGCGGAAGGCGCTGCGCGCCGTGCGCGACTGGACGCGCAGCAGATACGGGCTGCGCGAGATCATCTTCCCCGAGAAGTACCGGATCGATGCGCGTCACGAGGTGGTGGTAACGTACAGCTCGTGCCTCGCGCTCATCTATTTCGACGATGTGACGGAGCAGCTTTCGCGCGACGACATCATGAACGTGCCGCGGCGCGCGCATCTGTATCGCGCGCTGCTCGCGCATCCGGGGATCGGGCTCGTGGCGACACGCAGCGACGAGGGGATCGAGCTCGAGAGCCCGCGTGGGCGCGGCGTGATCCAGTACGGAAGCGAGGTCGTGCGCGTGCTCGAGGGCGACAACCCGCTCGCGCCGTTCGGCACGCCTGGCTACGTGGTGCGAGCGGTTCGCGATCTCATCTCGCAGCCGAACTCCGGCGATATCGTGCTGTTCGGCGCCTATGATGGCTACGACATCGTGTCCTTCGACGACCAGGTGGGCGCGCACGGGTCGGCGGGTGGGGACCAGGTCTATCCGTTCATCATCACGCCGCCGGATCTCGATCTGAGCCGCGAGGTGATCGAGGATGCGCGCGATGTGCATCGCGTGGTCATGAATAGATATACGTGAGACGAACCGACGAGGTGAGAGCTCGTCACGCCCCGTTTGGACCACGGCTATTGAACAATCTCGCGGTGAAATACCGCCGTGCGGTCATCTCCGGCGAACGTTCCCGTCAGGGTTTGTTGATCCGACGACAGCACCGCGTCGAATGCCGACGGCACCCCGTGGTTGGTCCACGCGAGAATCACGTGCGGCAGCTGTGCAGTACCGGTCAATAGCAAACCCTGCTTATTCGCATCTGTAGCGTTGCAACAGCCGAAAGTGCCAGACACGTCATTCGCTCGTTGCTGCAGATCGAATTCGCAGTAGGTGTCTACGCTGGGCACTACCCATTTCCCGGTTAGTGCGGGGTCGAGCGGCCCGGATGGCTCCGCGCCGCAGCCCCATACAATGGCAAGCGTGGCACAGGCCACCGCGGAGTTACTCCACTTCCGTAGTAACCTTGGCCCGACGTCTCCAGTGGTTCAGGTGGTGCCAGATGGTGATTGGCGCCGCGGTTGGAAATGCGCACGGTGCGAACCCACAATGTCGTGCAAGAGACCCCCGTGTAGCCCGCGGCGTCACCGCTACGTCGTTCGGAACCCGCACTTGCGTTCGCCGTTCAACTTACGTCAGCTGAGTATCCCAACGAGTCCGAGCGCCAGCCCAGCTCCACCCACCACCATCGAGCCCACCCACACCACGCGGACGCGCGTGAGCGCCGCTATCGCACCGAGCGCGATCGCGACCTGGAAGAGCGCGACGGCGCCGGCGTAGTGATGGTGTCGCTCGAGCAATGCATCGGCCTCGTGCGACTTCGTGTCGCGCTCGGCCTCGAGTTCCTTCGCCTGGTTGCGTATCGAGTCCTGCTGCGCGGCGTAGTGCGCGATCTGCGTCGCGATGTCGGAGGGCGGCGCCTTCCCCACCGCGACCCACGAAGCGGCCGAGGATTGCACGACAGCCGCCTTGATCCCCTTCGCCTGATAGTACGCCCATTGATCCGAGGCCTGCGACTGCAGCCGCGTCGACTCCGTTTTGAGCACGAGCGCCTCGTTCACCGTCGCGCCGGCCTCGAGCGACGCGATGGCGGCGAGCGCGGCGAGAAGCGCCGTCGATAGCGCGATCGAGCGAATGAGACGCGAGCCGCCCTTTTCTTCCTTCTCAATCTCGTCGTCGATCGTCTCGCGAAGCTTGTCGGTGTCGATCTCGATCTCTTCTGGCATGTGTCCGTGTTAGATCGTTTAGGAGCGAGATGTGGGGGGACGGGAGAAGTTTAGAATGCGATGTGAAGCAGGGCGCGAGTTCACCGCGGGGAAAGGACCAAAGAATTCTTCGCGTCTGCAGCGTCTCAACTACCCAACTCGACGTTACTCAGAGCCGTAACGTCCGGGCGTCAGGCTCGTAACGCGCCTCGTTCATGATAGACTAAGACAGCTGACAAATTCCCTCGGAGGACAAATGCACAGCACTTACCGGCAGCTCACGAATCGCGCTTCGACTTCTGGAGCTCTCATATTGGGTGGCATGGTACTCGTCGCTCTCACGCTCGCGGCGTGCGGACGAAAAGCTGCGGCGGGCTCGGATGGTTCGTCCGACCGTTCGGAGGCTTCGAACGAGACGGAGGCAGGCGATGGTGCGAAGGGCTCGGGGCACCTGCACCTGACCGGCGACATCGTCATCGATCGTGACTTCGCTGTTGACGGGTGTCAGATCGGACCTCCGGGCGAGGGGCTGCTGAGTGGATATCACATGAACGCCGGAGACGGAGACAGCAGCATCTCCCTTCTCGCCATCGTGATCAAGAATTACGACAAGGATGGGCCGTACTCACCGGCGGACAAGACGCTCGAGTCGCAGGTAGGACAGGCGATGGCAACGGGGAACATGGGAATGCTCTCGCTGGTCGTCCTGCCGCCCGGCGGGCAGATTCCGATAGGTCCAATGTTGAAGCCAACGTCCACGCTCGTCGTCACCACGTCGGCGAACGGGTCAAAGGGAGAGGCAAAATTCACCGACATGGAATCGCCCCCGTCCTTCGCCGACATCAACCTTAAATCCGGGGAGGCACCGCACGGCAAACGCATGTCCGGGTCCGTGGCGTGGAGCTGCGGTCACGTCGAGCGCCTTGATCCGACGATGGACAAGGCAGTGAATGGGATGATGAACAAACTCATGCCACCCAAATGACAGGTTGTGCGACCGCCGGCCACGATCGTGGCCGGCGCGCTATTGCCGCGACAGCTCTACACGCCGGTTTTGCGCGCGTCCAACCAGCGTCGCATTCGTCGCCTTTGGAGACGACGCGCCCGCGCCGCCGGTCGCGAGGCGCTCGGCCGTGATGCCGCGCGACACCAACGCCGCCTTCACCGCGGCCGAACGCCGCTGCGAGAGCGCGAGATTCGATGCGTCGCCGCCGACGTTGTCCGTGTGCCCCGTGACGGTGAGCTTCCACGTCGGATCGCGCTTCATCATCGACGCGATGGCATCGAGCGTCGAATCCGACTGCGCGCGGATCTCGGCGCTGTTGTAGGCGAAATAAATTCCATAGATATCCACGGGCTTTCGCGCCGCGAGCGCTGCCTCCATGCTCTTCGCCGTGCTGGCATCGGGCCAGTCGATGCGCACGACCGTCATCGAGTCTTCGCCCACGCGGAATTGGAGGAGAATCGGATTCGCGGGATCGTCGAGCACGTAGATGTCGGCGTTCTTCGGACCGTCGTCGCCGGTGAGCTTTCCGCGGACGTGCCGCGCCGGGAGCGCGACGACGACGTTGTTGACGAGAATCGATACCGGCACGACGCCGGTCTCGACGCTGCTCAGCGTTCCTGACACCGTGAATCCCGCTCCCCCCTGCGCGACAGCCGTCTTCGTGAGCGACTTCAGGGAGTCCGCAGACATGGTCGAGTTTCCCGCCGCCGCCATCATCTGGAGCAGCACGTTCGCCGAAGACTGGCTCAAGCCGCCGGTGCCATCGTCGATGAAGGTGATCGTCGTGTGGCCAGTCGTGCGCAGCTCGGTGAGCCCGGCCACGGACAGCTGCGCAGTCGTCGTTCCCGGATAGACCTCGTCGGCGTCGAAGCCGCTCGAGATGCGCGGCTTGAGCGTGTGCGCCGACTTCAGGTCGGCCGAGAGCACCGTGCGCGAGGCCTGGATCTGCTCGGGCTCCTCTCCCTCCGTTCCCGGTCTGTCCGCGGTGATAGTGTACGCGACCCGGTCGCCCGCGATCCCCGTGACGCGTCGCACGGATTCGTAGTCCCCCGCCGGCTCCCGCACCGCTCCGACGACGGCGAGGCCGGTGACCAGTGGCACGGTGGTCTTCGGCGTCTGCGCGCTCGCGGTGCGTGCGCTCGCCGCGAGCAGGAGCGCGCACGGGAGCATGAAAGCGCGCATGTTCACGCTCCCTCCTTCGGCTTGCACCCTGCCGGCACGTAGTCCGTCTTGTCGATCAGCCCTTCTTCCTTCTCGAAGCCGCCCTCGCTGTTGATCGGTTTTATCCCGAGCGCATGCATGAAGAAGTTGATCGCGTTCGTCACCACCTGCGGCATCTGATAGCCAACGCCGAAGCGCAGCGAGGTGTTGAGCTGCCCCGACCTGCACGGCAGCGCGCCAGGCATGCTCGATGTCTTATTCACGCCGACCACCGTGTTGTAGCCGACGTACGGCCCCGTCACGAACCCGAACGCACCGATGCCGACGATGACCTTCGCTCCGTAGGCGAACACGAGCCCGTTCACACCCATCGAGATACCGTCGAGGGTGTTGGCGAGATTCTGTTTGGTGGTGACACTCGTCGGTCCGGTCGCCTGCCACGCGCCGCCGTTCTGCTTCCCCGCCTTGAACTCGCCGCCGAAGGTGTACTCGCCCGTCGCCTCGAGCGTGCCCGTCTGCGCGGTGAAGATCGTCTCGACGCGAAGCGTTTGACGAATCACGACCGAGAGCGGAACGCCAAGCCCGACGATTGGAAACGATGCATCGACGGGGATGAAGAAATTCTGCTTGATGTTCCCCGAGATCCCCTTATCGGTGCCTGCACTGAAGTGGACACGGAAGCCGGCGGTGCCCTGCAGCTGCACCATCGCGGTGTAGATCGTACCGCCCCTGATCACGAGGTCAAAGTGGACGCTCGGATTCGTCAGCTCGATGACGGCAGTCGCCATCATTTTCACACCCTGACCATCGTGCGCGAGCGTGATCCCGAGTCCGCCGCAGCACACGGGAATCACGTGGAAGTCGTTGAGGACGATTTCCTTCGGCGCGCCGATGCCGGGGATATCGCTCGGCAGCACGGGTGCCTGGGACGACGCGAAGTACACCGGCACGCTCGGCGCCGCGAACGCGCCGGACGGTGGATCGTCGGTCGTCGTCGCGCCAGGATAATCCGGCGCGGTGTAGACGAGCGCTGAGCCGATGTCGATCGGTTGATCCGAGGTGAGATCGCAATCCTTGATGACGTCGGTGATCTCGACCGGTCCGAGGGTGACCGCGAGCCCCGTCGGCGTGTGGTCGACCTTCAGCACGCGTCCCATCACTCGACCCGTCGCGAAGAGAATCCTGTCTTCCTGGATATCGCTCGCGCCGGGCGCGTTGGCATCGATCGTCCACGTCATCCCGTTGGACGCCATGGCGCGAATTGCGTCCGACCCGTGCTCCATGATGATGACGCCGGGCTGGTAGGTGACCTTCGCGTTTCGCGTCGGCGAGATCCCCCATTTGAGCTCGTTGGGCGTGAGCTTCGCGAGGGAGGCGGGAATGCCGGCGGGCGCTGTCGACGTCGTCGTCATGGCACCGTCGGGTGGCGGCGATTTCACGACCGGTGCGTCGCTGTCGCCCTTCCTGCATGCGACCGCGATGAGCAGGGTGGCGGCCAGGAGGAGCATGACTGACTTTTTCATGAGTTGATCACGGCGCAGAGGAGGGGCGGTGGATCCCGTGCGTCCATGATCGGTTGTGCGCGTTACCACCGTGACGCGAGGACGTTACGAGGCACGGTAACGTCCAGGCGTGCCCTTTCGTCATATTGCTTTGGGCGTGTCAGACCGGCCGGAAGGGAGTCCACAGCATGATCACGACGCGAGAACGACTCGTCATCGTTGCAGTGATAGTCGGCGGGACACTGGTCATGTACGTGGCCCTTGCCATGCTTCTCGTGGGCACAATCGACCGTTTCGGCATGACGCCGATCTACGCCGCGATGTCGCCGCGCAATGCGTACGTGCTCTGGCGTGCGCGTCGGGATATGATGTGGAATGGCATTCGTATTCGCGTGGGGCAGGACTACGTTCTGGACCCGGAGAACGACAACGTGCAAGTCCACCATCTGGATTCGCTGTCGGTACTGTCACTCGCGCCGGGAATGGTATTTCTCGCGGCCGATTCGGGACGGACGCGTGCCTTCCAAAAATCTGGATCGCATTGTATCGCTAGTGCCGAAGACGATTGCACCGTACTTCACTCGACGCTTCGGAGCGGAGTGCTAACATGTCACCAGCATCGCGGTCGCCGGGCGCGTCCCACCTACGGGCAATTCGAGGTGTGGCGATGCGACGACGCAAACGGACTCTCAGCGAATTTCTTCGGAACGCCGGAGGAATGTCGGCAGAGGCTCGAGATCGCGCTCAAGGCGTTCGCGACGGCTCCCGCCGGCGCGGCGCACTCACGATCCATCCGGTTGAGCTCCACGGCTCATCCGCCACATATGAAAAGTGCCACCCGAATCCGCGCGGCACTTTTCATATCGCTCTTTACGATCCGCCTAAGCCCCGAACCATTATCGAGCGCGTCTAGAAGATAAACCCGACGTTGATCGGAACGAACTGAAACGACGCGAGGCTGCCGCCCGAAATTCCATTTGCGATCAGGGCGCGGCGGCCGAACAGATTGTGGTAGCGCGCTTCGATGAAGGCGGCGTGACTCGCGAAGTGGAATCTCGCGCCCGCGCCACCGTTGAGACCGAACCTCGTGACGCTCTCCTGTTGCGACGTGTGCACGTCGGACATGTTGTAGGTAGTCGTCAGGAACTTCGTGCCTCGCTCGTTGTAGACGCCCACTCCGCCAATGAGGTAGAGCCGAGTCGGTCCGGACAACGTGCCGCCATACACAATGTTGGCTGTGCTGTTCAGCACGCGATAGTCGGTGCGGCTCGAACTGCCGACACAACCAAAACACAGCAGTGCTCCTCCGAACTCCCGCCCGTTCAACTGCGCCCACTGTCCGTCGAGGCGGAAGCTGACGTGCGAGCTGGGCGCACCGAGCGACATGAGTCCGCCGACGTTCCACGAATGATTCGCATCGCCAGCGAGATTCCCGACTGGCTTCGTGAATCCGCCCATCACGCCGAATTCGACTGGGACGCCGGCGATGCTCTGTGCGGCGAGTGGTAGGAACGCCGCAGAGGTGGCGACGGCGAGCGTTGTGGCGACTAACGAGATACGATGCATATCATCCTCCGGAGTGGTCTGGAGCACGATCTCCGTTTCGCCGGCACAGCCGGCGTCGTACAACGGTTTCTAGGTTTGGCTGCGGAAAACCGCAATATCGGGGCTCTTTCGCCCGCGCTTCACGCGCCAGAGCTCCACGGCTCATCCGCCACGATCGCGCGCAAATCGCTCGCACTCAGCCGCTCCGGCTCCTCCGCGTCCCCCGCGCGCTCCAACACGCCGCGCACCACCTCGTCCACCGTCACCGTCGGCGCGTCCGCTTCCTCGGTGATATCCATCTCCCACTTCCCGCGCTCCACACCCTTGAGGGCGAGGCGATAGCGCGCGCGAAATACCGTACGCCTCGCCTCGCTTCCCTCTTCCTCGACCTCCGGACGCAGCGCCACCACCGCGATCGCGCTCTCATTCCCGCCCTGACGAATCGACGAGAAGAGATGCAGCTCCTCGATGCGGTCGACCGGCAGCTGCTCCGCTATCTCCCGCAAAAATCGCTCGCGCCCTTCGGCGACGATCTTCTTCACTTCACCGCCGCCGATGCGCCCGACGCGCGACGCTGCTCCGCGCCCCGCGCATCGAGCTCGCGCTCGACATAGAGCTTGAGGATGTGCATGAAGTCCTGCGCATTCGTCACGACGCCGAACGCCTGATGCGTGCCACGATCCTTCAGCTTGCTCACCACGAACTCCGACGAGTCGACGCAGATCGTCGGCAACTCGCGCAGCGTGCCGTCCGGCTCCGTCACGAAGGCGGGCAGCATGTTCCCCGTCGCGATCGCGTGCAGCGCCGTCGCGACGAGAATCGCCATCGTCGCCTTGATCGTATGCGCCTTCATCGCGTCCTGCGCCTCCGTCATGTCGTTCAGCACGCCCGGCAGCGGACCATCGTCGCGAATCGAGCCCGTGAGCACGTATGGCACCTTGTGCGTCACGCACGCGTGCATGATACCGTTGGTGATCGTCCCGTTCGCCACCGCCGCCTCGATCGACCCCGCCGCGCGCACGCGATTGATCGCGCGCATGTGCAGCCCGTGCCCGCCCTGCGTCGAGCCGCCCTGCGAGTTCATTCCGAGCGTCGTATTGAAGATCGCCGTCTCGATGTCGTGCACCGCTACCGCATTCCCCGCGAGCAGCGCGCCCACGAAGCCGTTCGCGATGAACCACGTCATGTCCGCCCGCGCGCGCGAGTGCACCAGCGCCGGCCCCGTCACCCAGATCGGATAGCCGCTGCGGTCGCGCTCCTCGATCAGCAGATGCGCCATCAGCGCGTAGTCGATCGGCTTCTCGCGCGAGACCTCGCTCGACATGAACTTGAACTCCCCTTCCTCACCGCCACCCAAGAACGCCTGCGCATGGACGAGAATCCCCTCGCTCCCATCCTCGGCCCCGCCCACCGCGATCATCTCTCCCTTCATCACGCGGCGCATCTCGCGGATCCAGAGCTTCCCATCCTTCGCAAGCATCAGCACGCCGTCCATTCTCGGCTCGCGCGGCATCTGCCACTCGCCCTTGATGCGAACGTAGGTCGGAAGATTGGTCGTGGAGAAGAAGCCTTCGGGGAGCACACCGTCGGCGGGCGCGGGGACGAAGCGCGCATCAGGGGCACCGGCGTAGCGGGGCGCCGTCAGGTCTGGATGGAGGAATGTAGGCACCCCTAAAGCTAGCGCGGGGCTAGCAGCCGCGGCAGGTCAGAGCAGCGACACGGGATCCCGATCGAATGCCACACGCAACGAATGCGACGCCGGTACCGGGAAGCGCTCCACGAAGTAGCGCCCCACGTTCGACAGCGGCCCCGCCTTCTGGCTCTTGAGCAGCAGATGCCACCGCCACCGCTTCTTGATCCGGTCCACCGGGCACGGCGCGGGCCCTACCACCGTCACATCCGTCATCGACTGCGACTTCAGCAACGCCCGCATCCACTCGGCCGCATCCACCGCGAGCTTCGCGGTCGCATCCTCGTTCAGCCCACTGAAGATCACGTTCGCCAGGCGCACCGCCGGCGGATACGGCGGATCGCGTCGCGCCGGCGACTCCTGCCGCACGAAGGCGAGATAGTCGTGCGTCACCGCGAACATCACCGCGTGATGCGTCGGCACGCGCGTCTGGATGATCACCTTGCCACCCTTCGGTCCGCGCCCCGCACGCCCCGCGACCTGGCTCAGGAGCTGAAAGCTCCGCTCACTCGCGCGAAAGTCCGGAAGGTTGATCCCGATGTCCGCGTCGATCACTCCCACCAGTGTGACATTCGGAAAGTCGAGCCCCTTCGCGATCATCTGCGTGCCCAGCAGAATCTCGACTTCGCCCCTCCCCACGCGATCGAGAATCTCGGCGTGCGCCCACTTCCCACTCGTCGTATCGACATCCATGCGCGCAATCCGCGCATACGGATACCGCTCGGCGATCAATCGCTCGACCTGCTGCGTGCCGAGCCCGCGCTGCTTCACCGTCGCGCCGCCGCACTTCCGGCAATTCGCCTCCGGCAGCTCCTCGTGCAGACAGTAGTGGCAGATCAGCCGCTCGGGACTGCGATGATACGTGAAGGTGATGCTGCAGTTCGGGCAGCTGCGCACCGTGCCGCACGCGTCGCATTGCAGAAACGACGCGTAGCCGCGGCGGTTGAGCAGCAGGATGCTCTGCTCGCCGCGCTGCAGCCGCTCGCCCAGCGCGGCCTCGAGCGGTTCGCTGAACACGTAGTTGAACGGCACGCGACTCGGATCGACTGGCTTTCCGCCGACGGGGCGCTGGCTGTGCCGCAGGTCGACGACCTCGACGAGCGGCAGCTTCGCCGCGCCCACGCGCTCCGGAAGCGAGAGCAGCGCGTACTTCCCCGCCTCCGCATTCTCCCAGCTCTCGAGGCTCGGCGTCGCACTCCCGAGCACCACCACCGCTCCCTCGGCGCGCGCGCGCACCATCGCGACCTCGCGCGCGTGGTAGCGCGGCGTCTCGCCATTCTTGTAGCTCCCCTCGTGTTCCTCGTCGACGATGATCGCGCCGAGATTCGCGAGCGGCGCGAAGATCGCCGAGCGCGCGCCGACGGCGATCCGTTTCTCGCCGCGACGAAGCGCGAGATACGCATCGTAGCGCTCGCCGACGCTCAGCGCGGAGTGCAACACGGCCACCTCATCGCCGAAGACTGCGCGAAAGCGGTCGACCGTCTGCGGCGTGAGCGCGATCTCGGGCACGAGCACGATCGCGCTCTGCCCGCGCT
This sequence comes from Gemmatimonadaceae bacterium, assembly GCA_039918615.1. Taxonomy (GTDB): domain Bacteria; phylum Gemmatimonadota; class Gemmatimonadetes; order Gemmatimonadales; family Gemmatimonadaceae; genus FEN-1250. The sequence continues at coordinate 13,055 of JBDSHG010000032.1, forward strand.
TCATGACGATCTCGCGCAGCAGTTCGATGTAGACGAGCGTCTTCCCACTGCCGGTGACGCCGTGCAGCAGAAAGACGTCGCCGCCCTTCCCGTCGACGAGGCTCGCGATCGCGGCGTGCTGCGCCGCGGAGGGCTCGTGCGGCGTCGCCGCGATGCGGGCGCGCTGGCTGAACGGATCGCGCGCGACGACACTCGTCTCGATGGCGATCACGCCGCGCGCTTCGAGCGCGCGCACGAGCTCCGCGCCGAAGCCGAGCTGCGTTGTCAGATGCGGCACCTCCGCGCGCCCGCCCATCCCCTCGAGCGCTTCGTAGAGCGCGCGTTGGCGGGGTGCGCGCTTGAACATCGCGTCGCGCTCCTGGAGCGACGGGAGCTCGCGAGTGATCGACGCGACCCGAAGAGTCTTCGTCGAGGGTGTCGGCTCGCGCTCACCCGTGAGCAATACCGGCAACACGCTCCGTAGCACGATGCCGAGCGGCACCACATAGTACTCGGCCATCCATCGGCAGAGCGCGAGCATCGCTTCGCTGAGCACCGGCTCGGCGTCCGGCGCCTCGATGATCGCGCGCGGCCGCGCGATGCCTGCACCATCGGTTTCGCCGAGCGAGATCCCGATCGCGCGCTTGTTGCGCACGGGCACGAGCACGCGCGACCCAGCCGGAGGAATCGGCCCGTCGCCTACCGAGTACGTGAATGTCTGGAACAGCGGCAGCGGAAGGGCGACCTCGATGAACCGAGGGGCGGTCATGCCTTCGTAACGCCCAGCCCCGGCCCGGAGGGAATCTCGATCACGCTGCCGTGGATCGTGGCGCCGCGATACGGGTCCGCCGCGAGCAGCGCGGCGCCGTCGAGGTCTGCGTAGTCCAGCAGCGGCGCGAGATGCGCCGCGGTCGTGATGCCGATGCTCGTTTCGATCATGCATCCCATCATGACGCGCATATCGTGTGCGCGCGCGACGGCGATCATCTTCAGCGCTTCACGCGGTCCGCCGCACTTCGCGAGCTTGATGTTGATCCCGTCGACGACCCCCGCGAGCTTGGGGATATCGCTCGCGACTATGCACGACTCGTCCGCGATGATGGGGAGCGGCGAGCGGTCGCGCACGAAACGCAGCCCCTCGATGTTCTGCGGAGGCAGCGGCTGCTCGACGAACTCCACCTCGTACTCCGCGAGCAGCGCGATCATGTCGAGCGCCTGCTTCGGCGTCCACCCCGCGTTCGCGTCGACGCGCAGCACCTTGTTCGGCGCCTCCTCGCGAATGACGCGGATGATCTCCTCATCGTTCGGCGTGCCGAGCTTCACCTTCAGCATCGGATACTCGGCCGCCTCCTTCACCTTCATGCGGAGCTCCGCCTCGGGCGCAACGCCGATCGTGAAGCTCGAGAGCGGCGCCCTCGACGGATCGAGTCCCCACAGCTTGTAGAGCGGAACGCCGAGCCGCTTCCCCATGAGATCGTAAAGGGCGGAAACGACGGCGCTCTTCGCCGAGCCGTTGCCGCTCCACATCTTCCCCATCTCGTACTCGATGGCCTCGAGCGACCACGCGTCGGCCTTCTCGATGATGGTCGCGAACTGGTCGAGCACCACGGGCACGGTGCCCGGATTCTCGCCGTAGTAGCGGCTCGGATTCGCCTCGCCGACACCGAATGCCCCATCGGCATCCGTGATCGTCACGATGTTGACGCGATGCTCGCTCGCACCTCCGCGTGCGATCGTGAAGGCGTGCTTGGTGCGCAGAGAGACGATTTCGTGGGTGAGCTTCATTTCGCCGTAGGTGTGATCCCGAGCCGGCGGGAGAGCCACGCATTTCGGAGCGCGTCGCCGCTGGCCGTCTGTGAAAGATAAGCGATGAGGGCATCCGAGAGATCGTTGCCGCGCTGGAAGCGGTCCGCGGGCGCCTTCGCCAGACACTTCATCGCGATCGCGGCGAGCGCCGGCGGCGTGCGCGAGTCGACGATGTCCGGCGACGGCGCATCCTCGTGTACGTGCTTGTAGCCGATTGAGTAGGAGTCCGCGCCATCGAAAGGCGGGAAGCCGACGAGCATCTCGTACAGCAGCACTCCGGTCGCGTAAATGTCGCTGCGCCCGTCGACCATCTTTCCCATCGCCTGCTCGGGCGACATGTAGTGCGGCGTCCCCATCGCGCGGCCGGTCATCGTCAGCCGCTGGTGGAAGCGCGCCGTGGCGATGCCGAAGTCGGTGATGAGCGCGTTGCCATCCTCGTCGAAGAGGATGTTGTCGGGCTTCACGTCGCGATGGACGATGCCGTGTCGATGCGCGTAGTCGAGCGCGATCGACACCTGCGCACACACGCTCGCCGCGACCGCCGGGGGCACCGTGCCACCGCGCACGATGAGATCCGCGAGCGAACCTCCCGCCATGTACGGCATCACGAGGTAGACGGTCGTTTCGAGCTCGCCGTAGTCGAGAATCGAGCAGATGTGCGGATGAAAGAGCTGCGCACTCGCCTCGGCCTCACGCTTGAAGCGCTCGCGCATCTCGGGATCTCGCGCGAGATGGCCGAGCAGCACCTTGACGACGAGCTGGCGCCCGAGCTGCACGTGCTTCGCCGCGTAGACGCTCGCCATCCCGCCCGTCGCGAGGCGGCGATAGATCCGGTAGCGCCCGCCCGCGGCGCGGCGCAGGAGATCCATCTCCTCGTCGGGCTTGTCCGCTGGCGCATCAGACATCTCCGGGAGCTCGTGCGAGCACCGCGCGCAGATCACCGCCGAGCCGCGATTCCAGGTGCCGCAGTCCGGACAGAACATCGGTCAGACTCCGAGGTCGAGCCGCACGAAATCGTGCGGAATCCAGGGACCGGTCTGTTCGAAGCGCAGCGATGTGTAGCGCCGTTCCTGCTCGAGCACCGCCTCGCTGAATGTAATCCAGTCGTTCGCCTTCAGCAGAAAGGCCGCGCTGAGGAATGCGGGCGCCGGGGGTGCGGCGAGCGTGACAACCGCCACCGCGCCGTGACGCAGCGTGCGAATCGCATTGGCCGCCTCGAGCGCTGCCGTCTCGGTGTCGCTCGCCGAGTAGCCGTTGTGGGAGCAGCGAACGTGGACGCGCGCTTCGCAACGCCCCGAGAGAAAGGTGAGCCCCTCGGTGAGGCCGACGTAGTTCTGTTCGAGCCACGCGCGCATCGTGTCGGCGGAGCGGAAGACGAGCCCCGGAGGCGCGGGGAGCACCGCGCCGCGCGTGAACAGCGCGTCGAGCAGCTGCTCGTATTCGCCGGTGTCGCTCGCGGAATCGTACGGCACGGCGGGCGCGGCGCGAACGACGGCGCCCAGCTCGCGCACGCGGAGCACCGACACACCCGGCGCGAGCGGTGCCGCGTCGTCGTGCGCGACCGCCATCAGACCCAGCAATTCAAGCGCTGTCACGCGAGTAAGTTAGGCTCCGAGACGCCGCCAGCAAGCGTGAGGCGCCTGTCAGCCCATCTGCTCCAGGTGGACCATGCATGCCTCGCCGAGCCTCTCCGGGGCGTAACCGCCCTCCAGCGCGCTCACGAGGCGCCCGCCACACCAGCCCTCCGCGCGCTGCACGAGCTCGCGCGTGAGGAGCGCGACGTGCTCCATCTCGAGGGTGAAGCCGCCGAGCGGGTCACCTGCCAGCGAGTCGAATCCGGCGGAGATGAGGACGAGGTCCGGGGTGAATCCGACGGTCGCCGCGTCGATGGCCGTGCGCAGCGCGTCGACGTAGCGCTCCGGCGCGAGCCCCGGCGGCATCGGGACGTTCCAGAGATTTCCGATCCCGCGCTCGCTCGCCGCGCCGGTGCCCGGATACCACGGCCACTGATGCATCGAGACGAAGTGGATGCCGGGGTCGTGCTCGATCAGCGCCTGCGTGCCGTTGCCGTGATGCACGTCCCAGTCGACGATCAGCACGCGGTCGGCGCGATGCTCCTTGCGCGCGTAGTGGGCGGCGATCGCGACATTGCCGAAGATGCAAAACCCCATCGACGAATCACGAATCGCGTGGTGGCCCGGCGGGCGCACGGCCGAGAAGCTGCGCACGGCGCGCCCATCGAACGACATGTCGACTCCATCGAGCACGCATCCCGCGGCCGCCGTCGCCGCGAGCCACGACCCTTCGCTCATGACCGTGTCGGGATCGATCGGCCCGCCACCCGCCGCGGAAATATCTTGGATTCGAGATATATATGCGGGGTCGTGGGCGAGAGCGAGCTCCTCGTCCGTGGCGTGGCGGCCCTCGTGATGCTCCAGACTCATGAAGAGCTCGAAGCGCTCCTTGAACGCGCGCGTGATCGCGCGCAGCCGCCCGACGTGCTCCACCGCGCCCCACCCGGTATCGTGGCGCCCGCAGTCGGAGTGTGAGATGAAGGCGACCGTCATCGCGCACCTCTGAGCCTGCGCGACGACCACTCCGCCAACAGGAGTGCTGCAAGCACCGCGAACATCCACCAGCGCAACCCCGGCGTAACGTGGAGCGACGCGGCGACAGGAGTCGTGGGCGCGCCGAGATCCGCGTAGAGCGACGCGAGCGGCGCAGCGTCGGAGTTCTCCGATGTGGCGCTCACGATCGGCACCGTCGCGCGATACGCTGCGGCGGACACCACCGCCGACCAGTACTCGCGATGCGCGGCCGGCGCGTCGCCACTGCCGCCGAGGCGCCAGCGCCACGTCTCGTCGTAGCCGAGCTGCACGACGCGGCCGGCACCAGTACGCCGGGCCGCCGCGATGACGCGTCCATCGCGCGACTCGAGCGCCACCGCATCGCTCGCCAGCGAGACGATCGGGTAGAAGCCGAGCGCACGGCGCGGCGTACCGCTCGCAAACGAGAGCGACGCGGCAGCGACACGCGTGCCAAGCGTCCCTGGCGCGAGCGCGCGGAGTGCGGGCGCGAGCGGCGCGTCGCCGGTGAGCACGACGCCTCCGCCAGTGCGCTCGAAGGTCGTGATCGCGCTCGCGTACGCCGCGACGCTCGAGTCGAGCGCGATCACGACACTCGCATGCGCCGTGTCGAGCGCGAGCGGCGTGCCCTGTGTGACGAAGACATTCGGGCCGACGCGCAAACGCGAGCTCACCTTCCATCCGCGCTCCTCGAGCGCCGCCGTGATGAATTTCCCTTCCCAACCCGCGCGGCCGAGCACGAGCGCCTGGCGCGGGAGCAGCGAGTCTGGAGCGGCCGCACGCGTGTGCTGCGCGCCGACGAGCAGCTCAAGTGGTCCGGCCGACACCGGGAGTGCGAGCGTGTTCGCGCCGGGCGCGATGCCGAGCGTGTCGAGCAGCCCCACCGCATCGGAGAGCGTCGCGCGCGCGCCCGCGGGCGCAGCGACGTACGCGCGCACGCCGCCCGCGGGATCGTTGCGCGCGGCCAGCTCCACGGCGGTGGCCGGAATCGAATCGCCGGACCACGTCACCTTCACTCCCGCGTGCGCGAGCGCGCGCAGCCACTCGCGCTCGCGCGCCGCCGGCGCGAACGCCGCCGTCACGTGCACCGCCGTCGGCTCCGGCGCGAGCGTCCACTGCGCGAGCGCCGCCGAAAGCGCGTGCGAGTCTGTGCGCTCACGCACCATCGCCGTGTCGCGGGGCACCGCCGAGCGCACGATCATCCATGCGAGCATCGCGATCGCGCTCACGCGCGCGGCGAGCTCGAGGCGGCGACGGAGATCAGGCGGTAAGGGCATACACCACGATGTTCACGGCGAATTTCGTGTTGTCGACGGACTGAAAGCGCTTGGAGTCCGGATGATAGCCCCACTCCGAGCTGTAGTCCTTGCTGCTGTAAAGAACCGAGATGCGCCCCTCGCGCATCACGGCGAAGAGATTCTTGTGGACGAGGTTGTCGCCCCATCCGTTGAGCTCGTGACTCGTCGTCGGCGGCCCATCGGTGAACTTGAAGAACGCCGAGTAGAGAGGATGTTTGTTCGGCAGCAGCTTCGGCTCGCCGATGGTACGCGTGATCTCCTCGGTCGCCGTCTTATGGAAGACGCCGTCGATATCGTGGTTGTGATCGTCGACGAAGAGCATCCCGCCACGGTCCAGAAATTCGCGCAGCTGCTTCCGCTCTGCGTCGCTGAACCGCACCGGGAGATGTCCGGTGAGATAGACGAGCGGATAGCGCAGCAGGTCGGGCGATGAGAGCGCGACGATGACGCCGGTGGGCGAGACCTCGATCTCGGTGTAGCGCGCGATCGTATCGATGATGTTCGGCGGCACGAGCGGAGCGGAGTCCCAGTCGCCGGAGTCGTACTGCGCGGTGGCGAAGGTGAAGGTGCTCGAGCTCACCAGGCACCCCCCCAGGGTGAGTCGATGCGCACGACGGTCGTGTCGGCGGCGATGCGACGCGCGCGGACCAGGGCGTCGGTGGCGTCCCGATGCGCGCGAAGCGCATCGATCGCAGGGGCGAGGGCAGCAGCGAGCTGCGGCGCGGACTCGAGCGCATCGACCCGGAGCGCGAGCAGCGAATCGATCGCCGCCGCGGGGTTGGTACCGAGCGCGTTGATCGCCGCATCGAAGCGCGCGGCCCGGCGCTCGAACGAGCTGTCGAGCGCGGCGCGAGCGAATCGCGGAGAGGACGCGGCGTCGTCGCGCTTCCCCACGAGGCGAACCTTGCTCACATCGACGATCACCACCGGCGCCTTCCCGCGCAAATACAGTCGCTCCGCGTCGCGCGCGCGCCGAATCGCGGCGAGGGCGATGCGCATCGGCGGCAGCGCGGCGCCGGGCTCCCCCACCTCGAGCGAGCGGCTCGCGTCCCACATCGCGTTGTACGCCTCGAGCAGCGGACGGTTGACGGCGACCACGGGCGTCTCGTCGCCGCCGAAGTCTGTCGCGCCGGCCGACCCCTGCGTGGCGGCGTTGGCGGCGGCGAGCAGCTGATCGGGGGTCATGTGCGCAGAACCGGCGCTGTTGCTCCCGGCGTCCTCAGTGCCCTGCTGCCCGCCGAGCCGCGAGAAGACGACCTCACCGACGTGCTGGCGGAGGCGCGCTTCATCACTCCCGATCGCCTGCGACTCCTTCACGACATCGGCGCGAGGAAGCTTCGCGCGCCGCGCCTGCAGCTTCTCGGCGAGGATGATGAGCATGCGCTGGCTGAGCTGCGAGCTGTCGACGTCCGGTGGCGGCGCGCCCTCGAGCGCGATCGAGTCGTACTCGCTCGCGCGCGGAACGCGAATCGTGCGCGTCTCGGAGACGCCGATGCCGGGGCCGGTGACGTTGTTGCGGTCGCGCGCGACGGCGCGAACGTGCACGAGATCGCCGGGCTTGAGCTGCAGCGAGTCGAGGTCGAGCGAGCCCGTGAGCTTCACGGCGTGCGCGTTGCCGGCATCCACTCGGTGGATCATCCCGGACTTGAAGGTGAAGGTCTCGCCTTCGCCCGAGCTGACGATGTACTCGAACCATACGGCGTCGAGCCCGTAGTCGTCGGTGGCGTTGGCGCCGAGCGTGAGCGCGCCCTTTGGTGTGCGCATGACGGTGTCACGTGCGGGCGAATCGAGCGTGACGACGGGGAGCGAGTCGGCGTGCGGGGCGAGGATGAGCGAGCGCGAGTAGCGGCGATCGCGGAGCTCGACGGCGGCGGGCTTGGCGGGCACCACGATGTCGAGGTGCCACGTATTTGCGGAATCGCGCGGGAGGGATGAGACTGCGGCGCCGGCGACCGTGGCGATGATGCCGGACGCGTCGCCTTGGCCGCGGAGGATGATGTGGCCGCCGGTGAGTGCTCCTATCGATGAGGGCTCATCTATCGTGGATTTTTTCTCGCCGGTATAGGGCGGAGGGATTACCTCGGCCACCAGCGGCGAGAGTCGATTCCGCGGCTCGGCCGGCGCACTCGACGCGCGGAGGAGCGCGTCGCCGGCGCGCGGCTCGGAGATTCGTGCGCGAACACCGGCGGGAAGCGCGAAGAGGAGCGTCGCAGCGGCGGCGAGCACGAGCAGCGGTGGGAGGAGCGCGTCGCCAAGGGCTCGGCGAATCACGGAGCTCCACTGCACGGCGGCGATCTCGCGCTCGAGCGCGGGACTGGAGACGGGAGCGTCGAGCGCGCTGACGAGCGCATATCGGAGCGCGGGGACGCGCTCCTCGAGCCAGAGCGCGACGGCGGCGGTCGATCGAACTCGACGGCCGCGGTAGAGCGCCAATGCGGCGACGATGACGGCGAGGGCGACGGCCGCTGGCGCGACGATCATGCGGAGCGCGCGGGGCGCGCCGACGAGCCAGTCGATCGTTCCGGCGATCGCCAAAAGCGCGAGCGCGATGGCAGCGCCCCAGAAGAGCGCGCGGAGCGCGACGGCAGCGCGGAGTGTCGCGCGCGCGGAGGCGAGTCGCTCGAGCGCGGTCACGCGGCGGCCCGCTGGCGACGGAGGAGTGGCTCGAGGAGAAGGAGCGCGAGCGCGGCAGCGAGGAGCCACGTGGTGAGATGGCCGGGGCTCGCGGTGCGCGACTCGAGCGCGCGTGTGGTGACGAGAGGGCCGGTGCCGCGGAGCATGTCTAGCGTCGAGTCCGAGACGTTCGAAGGTGGCACGGCGGTGCCGCACTGGCGAGTAAGCGCAGCGACGAGGCGACGCGTACCCTCGCGCAACGCCAGATCACCGCGCGAGGGAATCGGAATCGCGACATCGCGCACGCATCCGTGCATCATTTTCCGCTCGGTAGCGGCCGGCGATCCATCCGCCCACCGCGCGACGACGAGCCCGTCCGGGGGATCGACCGCACGCACGAACGGCGTTACAACAACGACGCGATGACCCTCGTCCCCGGCCATCACCGCGCCAGCCGTATCGACGGGCATGCGGGCAAGATAGCCACTCGAATCGAGCGATGCGGGCCAGCGCACGAGTGTCAGCCCGTACTGTGTCCAGGTGGTATCAGCGCGTGCGGAATTGCCGCGATCGATGCGTACGGAATCCGTCTTGATATGTCCCGTGTCGAGACGCGTGGCAAACGACACGGCCGCTCGCACCGGATCGTCCAGCGGAGCGCTGCGAACATCGCGATAGGTCTGTACGGGAAAGCCGCGACGCTCGTTCAGGCGGACCAGGCGAATTCGACCCGGCCACAACGCACGGATTGTGCTGGTCGCGTTGTCGAACTGCTCGGCGCCGAGCGACGAGATGAGCACGATCTCGACCGAGTCCGCCTCGCCGCGCAATTCGCTCGCATCGCGAATGGCCGCGGCGAGCGCCGCTGAGAGCGAGCCGCGCGGATCGGGTGAGAAAATGCGTTCGGCGCTTACATGAGCAAGGGGATATTTGCCGCGCACTTGATATGCAGCGCTGTCGTACACGAAAAGAAGATCACCCTTTTCGTAGTATCTGGCAGCACTGTCCCTTGCTTCTTCGCGATTGACGATCCACGACCGGTCCACCAACACCACCCGCCCCACACTCCGCCTCGCCCCCGTCAACTCCGGCCGCGCCACCGCCACGCCGACCAGCATCACCACCGCAACCCTCAACATCAGTAAGAGCACGTCCGACAGCCGAAGTGCACGCGCCGTCGCGCGCAGCGGCACGTCCGGAATGAATCGCGTCGTCGGCAACACCACCACCTTCGGATTCTTGCTCGCCAGGATGTGCAGCGCGATTACTGCCGCACTCACCGCACCGGCGACCCAGAGTGCCCACGGCGCGAGAAAGGTCACGCGCCCCGCGCCTGCGCCGATGCCGCCGCAGGCGATGCGATCCGTCGCACCGCGTGATCCGCCGCCTCATCCGCCGGCACCTCGAAGTACGCGGCGCCCGCCGCGCGCCATCCGCGCGCGAGCTCGGCGCGCCACGCACCGAACGCCTCGCGATATCCCTCACGCGTCTCATCCACGAGCGAGCGCTTCACGTCCGGGGCCTCGGGATCACGCGTGATCATCGCCGCGCTTCCCGGCTCGAGCTCCTCGCGCGCGACGACGTGAATCGCGAGCACATCCGCTCCCGCCGTGATCCGTTCGCGCGCCGCGCGCAGCAGCGCGTCGTCGTCCGCGAGAAAATCCGAGATCAGCACGATGCGCTGCGTCGGCCGCACGAGCGAGAGCATCGGCTCGAGCGATGCACCTCCCGCCGGCGCGATCGTCTCGAACAGCCGCGCCGCCTCGCCGATCACGCCGCGGCGCGTACGCGGCGGAAGCTGCGTGATGCCGCCCTCCCCCGCGACACACACCCCCACCGGATCTCCCGCGCCGTGCGCCACCGCCGCGAGCCCGATCGCGATCCGGCACGCCTGCGTCCACTTCCCTTGTGTCGCGAGGGGAAAGTTCATCGACGCCGACGCATCGAGCATCAGCATCGTTCCGAGCGTCGCGCGATCATTGGTGATGCGGAGGAAGGCACGATCAGTGCGCGCGAGTAGCTTCCAGTCGAGACGCCGTGGATCGTCGCCCTGGCGATACGGCCGATACTCCGTAAACTCCGGCGAGATCCCGCGCTGCCGCGAGCGATGCGTCCCCGCCGCCGGCCCGCGAATCGTGCGGCGCGCGGGCCACGTTACGCCGCGCAGCGCGTCCAGCAGCGAACCGTAACTTCCAGCCGCAGGCATACTAGAGCCCGAGGTCGCTCCGCGGCGGCGAGATGCGCGACAGAATCTCGTCGATCACCTGCTCCGCGGTGATCCTTTCCGCTTCCGCCGCAAAGTTCGGGAGTACGCGGTGCCGCAGCACGGGGTGCGCGACGCGTCTGATGTCCTCCGGCGCAACGGCGAATCGGCCCGCCAGCAGTGCGTGCGCCTTGGCGCCGAGAATCAGCGACTGCCCCGCGCGCGGCCCCGCGCCCCATCGCACGTAGCGCTTCACGAGATCCGGCGCATCCGCGCTGTCCGGGCGCGTCGCCCGCGCGAGACGGGCCGCGTAGCGCAGCGCCGGCTCCGCGGCGGGAATCTCGCGCGTGAGCCGCTGCAGCCCCATCGCGTGCGACGCATCGAGCACCGGCGTCAGCGCCACCGATACACTTCCCGTCGTCGCGCGCAGAATCGCCACCTCTTCATCCTCCCCCGGATAGCCGATGCGAACATCGAAGAGAAAGCGGTCGAGCTGCGCCTCGGGGAGCGGATACGTCCCCTCCTGCTCGATCGGATTCTGCGTCGCCAGCACGAAGAACGGCTCGGGCAGGCGCATCGTCTCCCCCGCCGCCGTCACGCTGTGCTCCTGCATCGCCTCGAGCAGCGCCGCCTGCGTGCGCGGCGGCGTGCGGTTGATCTCATCCGCCAGCACGATGTTCGCGAAGATCGGCCCGCGCACGAAGCGGAAGCGGCGCGCACCCGTCGCGCTGTCCTCCTCCATGATCTCCGTCCCCGTGATGTCGCTCGGCACCAGATCCGGCGTGAACTGGATGCGGCGGAAATCCAGCCGCATCGCTTCCGCCACACTGCGAATCAGCAGCGTCTTGGCGAGCCCCGGCACGCCCACGAGCAGCACGTGGCCGCCCGCGAGGATCGCCATGAGGATCTCCTCGACGACGGTCTCCTGCCCGACGATGCGCTTCGCGACTTCCTCGCGCAGCTTCCGCGCGGCGTGTCCGAGCTCGGCCCGCTCGTCCTGCGCGAGAGCGGGCCGTGGCGCCGTGGCGCTCACCGGACCGGCCGACGCCGGCGGTGCGTCAGCAGAAAGATCGAGCCGTCGCGTGCGCCCGCATTCTCGAGCGACACGTTTTCGTCGAGCACCTCGAAGCCGCGCAGCTTGATCACGTAGTCGGCCGCATCGTCATCGGGTAACACCGCATGAAGCGCGGCGCGCTTCACGTCGCTCACGCTCGACGTTGGAGACGCGGAGAGCAGCGCGACATCCCACCGCTCCGGAACCTCGACGCGAATCGTGATCGGGCTCGCGCCCTGCGCGCCGACGGGGATCGTGCTCCCGGAGGTGCGCAGCGTCGAGACGAATGGTGCGGTCACGCAGTCCCCGCTCGCGTCATGTTCGTCATGCCGACCTCGAGCTCGGTGTCCGGCCTCGGATCGAGCGTCGAGAAAAAGCGCGCGATCTGCTGATCGAACAAGTACGTGGAGCCGCGCACGATAGTTCCAGCATCCGAGGACAGAACACCGATCACGAGCTCTTCGCCACCCTGTCCGCGAAAGGTCAGATACGACGGCCCCTCCTTCTCGAGGAAGGCGGCGTAGATCGGGCTGCGGCGCGTGAAGAACGTCTTCGCGGCCGCGAGCACTTCGGCTGGCGGCATCGGAGTCGTGATTTCCTGAAGCATGATCGGTTTCCGTTGTTGAGTCAGCCCGGCGGAACCGCCGCAGGCTGCAGGTCATGACTGAATTCTAGCGGGATCTCCACCACGAACGACGACCCCTCCTCGGGCGCCGACTCCAGCTGGATATCGCCCCCGAGCAGGCGCGCCAGCTGCCTCGAGAGCGCAAGGCCGAGGCCGGATCCGCCGTATTGCCGCGTGGTCGACCCATCCACCTGGCGAAATTCGTCGAACACGAGCTGATGCGCAGTGGATGCGATCCCGATTCCCGTATCCGATACGGTAAAACGCGCGAGATCGTTGAGAACCTGCACCGTCGCGCGCACCTCGCCCTGCGAGGTGAACTTGTAGGCATTGCCGAGGAGCTTCGACAAGATCTTGACCACTTTCTGACGATCGCTCCGGATCCACCGCGGCGGCCCAGGCGGAATGTCGGTGTGCAGCTGGATCCCCACGGGCTTGTCGCCGGCCGTCGCCGCCAGCGCCGACTCCAGCGCCGTGCGCGGATCGAAGAGCTCGACCTGCACGCGCACCTCGCCGCGCCGCAGCGCGGTGAGCTCGAGCAGATCCTCGATCAGCACGAGCAGCCGCTCGCTCGACGATGTCATATGCTCGAGCGTGTGCCGCTGCTCCTTCGTGAGCGGCCCCGACATCTCCTCCTGCATCAGATACGCGTAGCCGAGCAGCGCGGTCAGCGGCGTGCGGAGCTCGTGGCTGATGTTGGAGAGGAACTCATCCTTCAGCCGGCGCGCCTCCATCACGGCGACGTACTGTTGCTCGAGCTGCGCGTTCGACTCCAGCAGCGCGCCGTTCGCGCGGCGAAGGTCATCGATCATCGATGCCTTCTCCGCCGTCGCGGCCATCTGGTCCGCGACGATCTGCAGCAGCCCACGCTCCTCCACTGCGAGATGTCCCGGCTTCGTGAAGTAGAAGGTCACGGCGCCGAGCACGCGCGCGGGCGTCTGCAGCGGCAGCGCGACGAGCGCGCGAAAGCCGAGCTCCGTCGCGACCTCCTGCCAATCCGCGAGCGAGGGATCCGCGAAGACATCGGGCACCTGGATCGCGCGCCGCTCGCCCGCCGCCTGGCCGCTGGGTCCGAGCCCGACGCGCACGCGCATCTGTCCGAGGAAGGGACGGAAGCGCTCGGGCCAGTTGTACGATGCCGCGAGGCGCATCACGTCGTCATCGTCGGCGATCGTATAGATCGACGCGAACGCCGCGCCGACCAGTGGGCTCACGCGATCGAGCGCGAACTGGAAGACGTCCTGCGGCCTGTCGGCCGTCAGGAAGGCATGCACGATCTCGCGGACCGCGACCAGCTCCCGGATCGATGCATCCGAGGGAATGCTGGCCGTGTCCGAGGCAGAGTACGGTGCGCGGATCACAGGTGGGAATCTATGCGTAACCACCGCATAGGCTACCCCGCCCGTCTAGACAGACCCGCGCGCCCGCTCCCGATCGGCCACTTCCGTGAGCAGCGCGGGGAGCTGGACGGTGAATCCGGACCGCGCGAGCACCGTTGCGCCGCCCTCGCGCGCGCGACGTATCGCGTCGACGTTCCCGTGTCCGGCGAAGCCGAGCACCGGAGCGTCCGGCGCCGCCGCGCGGATGCTCGCGATGGCCGCGAACGGGTCGAGGGTGCTTTCTTCGAGATCTATAATCACCAGCCCCGGCTCGCCGGCCGCAAGCTGGCGCTCGAGCTGCTCCGGCGACTTCGCGACGCGCATCTCGAGCCCGAGCCGCCGCGCCACCTCATCGATCTTCGAGCGAAAGAGCAGGTCGCTCATCACGACGAGCAGCTTACGCGCGCCGGCGATCGGCGCGGGCATCGACGGTGCGCCCTGCGGCGCCGTCATCGCGCTCCCTTCGCCTTCGCCGGACGAATCTCCAGCCGAGAGACGAGCACCGAATCCGGCTGCGTCACGAGATACCACACGGCATCCGCGATCTGATTGCTCGTCAGCTTCCAGCTCTGATCACCGGAGCTTGGCGTGAGATCAGTGGACACCGACCCCGGCATCACCACCGCGACGCGCACGTTCGCGTCGCGCACCTCGAGCATGAGCGACTCCGTGAAGCCGTTGACGGCATGCTTCGTCGCCGCGTAACAGCTGCCGCCCACGAAGGTATTGCGCCCCGCGAGCGATCCGATCGTCACGACGAAGCCGTGCTTCCGCTCGACCATTCCGCCGATCAGCGCGTGCGTCACGTAATAGAGCGAGTTGAAGTTCACGTCGACCATCCGGTGCCACTCGGCCGACGTCAGCTCGAGGAACGGCTTCATCGTCGCGACGCCGGCGTTGTTGACGAGGACATCGACCTGGAGCCCGTGCAAGGCAGCTGTCGTCGCCATCTCATCGGCGATGTCGAGCGTGATCGTGCGACACGTTCCGCCGCCGATGTCGATCTCGCTCTTGAGCGACGCAAGTTCGGAAGCCGAGCGGGCGACCGCGATGATGTCGTACTTCGCGGAGAGCCGAAGCGCGGTGGCGCGGCCGATTCCGCGCGAGGCGCCGGTGACGAGTGCTGTCTGCTTTGCCATGACTACTCTCCGTTGTAGTACGAGCGCGCGGTCACGCCGACACGAGCATCGATTCCGTCGCGCGCACGAGCGGCGCGAAGGAGAGCGGGCGCGCAGTCACGCGCTCCGCCAGTTCGTGCGCCAGCTCCCGCTGCCCCTCGGCGAACATCGTCTCGATGATGTACGGGCCTGCGCGCGGATTGCGATACCAGTCCTCGTCGAAACGCTCGACCAGCGCCTCGCCGATCACCGCCTGAAGCTGCCACGCGCGCAGATAGCGCGCCGCATAGTAGCGCGGATCGACATCGACGAACGCGTCCGCGCGATCGTAGCGGAAGGACGTCGCGCTCGAGAGCGTCTCCACGTAGACATCCGGGAGGCTCGCCCACGAATGCTCGCCGCCGTAGAGCTCGTGCTCGTAGATGAGCTTCGCCGAGTAGCGGCGGAGGAACTGCAGCTCCTCGAAGCCGGCCGAGCGAAGGAAGCTCGGGATGCGCGGCGCGCCGAGCTCCGTGTAGCGGGCGAGCCACCCCGGGATGTGGAGCATGTGGTCGAAGAGCATCGCGTACGACTCGGTGATCGAGTTGTCACCGAGCCAGCGGTACTCGAACGGATAGTCGGCGCGCGTGTTGGCGAAGTGCAGCGCGTGCCCGAGCTCGTGGAGGAAGGTGCGATAGTCGGACTGTCCGCCATGCGGGCGCAGGACGAGATAGACCTCCTGCGGCACGCGGACCGGGGCACAGAAGGCGCGCGAGCTCTTTCCCTCGCGCTCACCGGTGTCGAAGATGACGCGCCCCTTCGCGGTGGCGTGTGCGCCCATGTCGGAGAGCTGGCGGCGCACCTGCTCCTCCATCGGCTTGCTCGGGAAGTACGGATCGAAGGCGGGCGCGCGCATGAGGGCGAGCGCATCGGCGCGCGTCGCCTCGCGCGGATCGATGTCGAGATCGCGGCGCACGACCTCGCTGAAGACGTCGTCCCACATCGCCTGCGTGTCGCGCAGAAACGCCTTGCACTCGTCGACCAGCGACGGAAGATTCACGCCGCTCAGTGCGGTGAAGGTGTCGTTGTAGCTCCCGGCGATCTCGAGCCCTTCGACGATGTCCTTCTCGCGCTGGAATCGCTCCTGGCGCATCGGACCGAGCTCCTTCGCCACGAGCGACGCGCGCGCCTTCTCGAGGCGCAGGCGCTCGTCGCGGTCCTTCGCGTTGGCGATCTCGATCGCGATCTGCTGGTACTGGATGCCCCGGCCGTCGTCTACACGCGCGATCGCCGACGACTCCCACGCGATCTCGCGCTCATCGAGCGCCGCGAGCTCGCGCGACACCCTCGCATCGGCCTGCCACTCGAGGAGGATGCGCGCGGCGCGCTGCTCCTCGCTTCCCGCCGGCGCGTCGCGGAACAGCTCGCGCACCATGTCGAGCGCATCGTCGTTCAGCACGTTCGCGAAGCGCGCGTAGATCGCCTGCAGCTCTGCCGTCTTCTTGAGCCCCGATCCGGACTCGTACATCTCGCGCGAGATCGCCTGGTGGAACTCGTCCCCTTCGCGGCGCAGCGTCTCGAGCGAGAGTGTCATTTGACCAACCGCTCCGCGAGCACCGTGCGGAGCTTGTCCGCGGATACCCGATCCTGCTGCAGGGTGTCGCGGTCTCGAATCGTGACCGTGCCGTCGCTGATCGACTCGCCATCGACCGTGATGCCGAACGGCGTCCCGATCTCGTCCTGGCGCCGGTAGCGCCGGCCGATCGCGCCAGACTCATCGTAAAACACCGGATAGAGCGGCCGCAGATCCTCGGCGATGCGATGCGCCATCTCCGGCATCCCGTCCTTCTTCACGAGCGGGAAGATTCCCGCTTTCACCGGCGCGAGCGACGGCTGGAGCTTGAGCACCGTGCGCCCCTCGTCCTCGCCCTCCACGGTCTCCTCATGGTACGCATTCACGAGCACCGCGAGCGTCGTGCGATCCGCGCCGACGCTCGTCTCCACGACGTACGGCGTGTAGCGGCGGTTGTTCGGCTGGTCGAAGTACTCGAGCTTCTTCCCCGAGAACTGCTGGTGCTGCGTGAGGTCGAAGTCGCCGCGGTTGTGCACCCCTTCGATCTCCTGGAAGCCGAGCGTGCCGCCGAAGTCGAACTGGATGTCGAACGCCGCCCGCGCGTAGTGCGCCAGCTCTTCCTTCGTGTGCTGATGGTACTGCAGACGCACGGGATCGAGGCCGAGCGACTGATGCCACTTGAGGCGCTCGCCTTTCCAGAACTCGAACCACTCCATGTCGTTTCCGGGCTCGACGAAGAACTGCATCTCCATCTGCTCGAACTCGCGGGTGCGAAAGATGAAGTTCCCCGGCGTGATCTCGTTGCGGAACGCCTTGCCGATCTGCGCGATCCCGAAGGGAATCTTCTGACGCGTCGACTGCTGCACGTTGAGGAAGTTCACGTAGATCCCCTGCGCCGTCTCAGGGCGGAGATATACGACGCTCGCCGTGTCCTCCACAGGGCCCATGAACGTCTTGAACATGAGGTTGAACAGCCGCGGCGCACCGAGCGTCCCCTTCATGCCGCAGGCGGGGCACTGCACGTCCGGCGTGCCCGGCGTGCCCTTGATCTTCGCGTCGTCCGCGCGGAAGCGCTTGCGACAGTTGCTGCACTCCACCAGCGGATCGACGAAGCCGCTCACGTGGCCGCTCGCCTCCCACACGCGCGGATGCATGAGGATCGCGGCGTCGAGTCCCTCGATGTCGTCACGGCTCCGAACCATCGCGTTCCACCAGCGATCCTTCAGATTCTTCTTGAGCTCGACGCCGAGCGGGCCGTAGTCCCACACGGATCCCGTGCCTCCGTAGATCTCGGAGGACTGGAAGATGAATCCGCGCCGCTTGCACAGCGACACGAGCTTCTCCATCACGTCAGGGAATGCGCTCGAAGACATCGTTTGAGTCGGGTTGAGGATCGGTAAAGCAGCCGCGAGCGGAATATTGCCCCTCGCGATAATAATCTATCAGCTGTCGAGATCCGCGCTCAGCACGGGCTCCGGCGGGGCCGCGCGGCCGAGGATGTGCGCGAGGATCTTGTCGCCATGGAAGCGGCCGTTCTCGATGAATACCTTGTTCGCGTCGAAGCCTGCAACGACGACGCCGGCAATGAAGATTCCCGGCACGTCCGTCTCCAACGTGGCTTCGTCGTGCGCGGGGACGCCGCTCTTCGCGTCGATCGTGACGCCCACCTGTCGCAGCAGATCGACGTTCGGTGCAAAACCGGTCATCACGTAGACGCGATCTGCGGTGAGCTTCGACAGCGTGCCCTGCGTGTCGATCGTGACATCGTGCGTGGAGATCTCGCGCACGCGGCTGTTCCATCGAACCGCGATGTTCCCCTCCTTCATCCGGTTCTGGACGTCGGGGAGGATCCACGGCTTGATCTTCATGTCGAAGTCGGGGCCGAAGTGCACGAGCGTGACGCGTGCGCCGGCGCGCCAGAGATCGAGCGCCGCCTCCGCCGCGGAGTTTCCGCCGCCGACGACGACCGCATCCTGGTCGAATGCCTCGTGCCCTTCCTTGTAGATGTGCTGCACGTGCTCGAGCGTCTCGCCGGGAACGCCGAGGCGATTCGGCGAGCCGAAGTAGCCGGTGGCGATGACGACGAAACGCGCACGCGTCGCGCGAATGTCACCACCGCGCCGCAGCGAATGCACGACGAAATCGCCCTCGGCTCCCGTGATCTCCGTGACCTTCTCATACTGTCGCACGGGGATCCCGAAATAGTTCACGGCCGATCGATAATAGGCGAGCGCGTCCCGACGTCCGGGCTTGTCGCCGCCGATGATGAACGGGAGCCCGCCGATCGAGAGCTTTTCCGCGGTCGAGAAGAAGTTGACGTACGTCGGGTAGGCGGTGATCGTGCTCGTCACCGAGCCGCCGTCGAACACGACGCCGCTCATCCCCGCGCGCAGCATGGAGATCGCGGCCGCGAGCCCGCACGGTCCCGCGCCCACAATGACGACATCGACCGACTCCTCGACGTTGAGCGTCATCCGTCGACCCCAATGATCTGGTCGCGATGCGTGCCGACGCTGACGTAGGAGATCGGCGTGTCCGCGAGCTCGCGGATGCGTTCGAGATACTGGCGCGCGGCGGCGGGGAGATCGCCGAGAGTGCGCGCGGCTGCCGTGCTCGTCTTCCAGCCGTCGTACCACTCGTAGACGGGGACGGCCTTGTCGAGCAAAACGAGATCGCCCGGAAACTCTTCGTGCACCTCGTCGCCCACCTTGTAGCCCGTGCAGATCGCGACCTTGTCGAGTGTGTCGAGCACGTCGAGCTTCGTTACCGCGAGCCCCGTCAGGCCGTTCACGCGCGCCGCGTAGCGCACGACCACGGCGTCGAACCATCCGCATCGGCGCGCGCGCCCCGTCGTCGCGCCGTACTCGTTGCCGAGCTTGCGGACTTCGCTCGCGAGCGGCTCGTCGAGCTCCGTGGGCAGCGGCCCGTTTCCAACGCGCGTGGTGTACGCCTTCACGACACCGAGGACGGCGTCGAGCGCGGTGGGCGCGATGCCGGTGCCCGTGGCCGCGCCTCCACTCGTGGTGCTGCTCGACGTGACGTACGGATAGGTGCCGTGATCGACGTCGAGCAGCGAGCCCTGCGCCCCCTCGAGCAGAATCGCCGCGCCGGACTTGCTCGCGCGATGCATCGAGAGGCCGACATCGTCGGCGAGAGCGAGCAGCCGCGGCGCGAGATTCTCGAGCAGCTCGATCGTGTAGTCGACGGTGGCGCGCTTTTCCGACCCGAAGGCCACGAGCTGCGCGTTGGCGTGCGTGATCCCCGCCTCGAGCTGCGCGCGCAGGCGCTCGGGATGCCGCAGGTCGAGCACGCGCACGCCGCGGCGCGCGATCTTGTCCTCGTACGCGGGACCAATGCCCCGCCCCGTCGTGCCGATCGCCTTGCTCGCCGCGCTCTGTCCGTCGACGAGCTTGTGGTACGGCAGCACGAGATGCGCGCGGTCGCTCACGTACAGGCGTCCCTCCACGTCGACGCCGTCGCGCACGAGCTCGTCGATCTCCGTGAACAGCGTCTCCGGATCGAGCACCACACCGTTCCCGATCGCGCAGCGCACGCCGGGGTGGAGAATGCCGCTCGGAATCTGATGGAGAACGAACGCGCGATCGCCGAACTTCACGGTATGGCCGGCGTTCGCGCCGCCCTGGTAGCGCACGACCCAGTCGGCGCGCTCGGCGATCACGTCCACGAGCTTTCCCTTCCCTTCGTCGCCCCATTGCGCGCCGACGACGACGAGAGTGCGAATCGATGAGCTGAACATGATGCTCGGAGTGCGTGGGCGATCAGGCGCGGACGAACGGCAGCCGGCGCGGGAAGGTGCTCCGAAAGCTAACGACGACTGGCGGTGATGGCACCCGCGAGCATCGTCGCCACCTCCTCGGCCCCGCTTCCGGTGAGGCTCGCGAGGTCGTCGCCCGGTGTGTGGATGCGGCTTACCGTGCGCCAGCTCCCCTTGCTGATGTTGAGCACCTCCCAGCCGGCATCAGCGAGCGCGACACCATCCATGAGAAGGCCGGGAAGCAGGCGCGAGGAGCGCGGCCAATCTGCGCCAAAGATGCCGAGCAACGCGCGGGGGAGATGGCCGCTGTGGATGAGTCGGAGATCGCCGCTGTCATCGACCCCATCGATATTCAGCACGCCCGGGAGCGTGCTCGATCCGGTTTCGCGCGCGCGGGTCTTCGCCGCGCTGTCGAGAGCGCCCAGGAGCGCGCGCGCATTGGATGCCGATTCTCGCGCCCACGCGCGCGCACCCGCGAGCCCGAGCTCCTCGCCGCTCGTCAGCAGCACGCCGAGCGGCTTGTCGCGCGCGAGCAATTCGGCGGTGCGCAGCACAGTCACCACGCCGGAGGCGTCGTCGAGCGCGCCGGGCGAGCGCGCGCCAACGATGCTGAGCGACACGGGGATCGACGCGAGCACCCCGAGCAGCGTGATCGCGATCCAGAGCCCGAGCGCGACGGGCACGTAGAGCTGGACGAACGCCAGCACTGCCGCAGCGATCCACATCGCGATCGACCCCATCACACCGATCGCGCGCGCGCCGATCGGGACCGGCTGGCTCTTCGAGTCCAGATGCGCAACGAGCCAGAGCCTTGGAGTGCCGCGCGTCGCCACGAGATTCGTGCTCCGTGCGCGAGCGTGTCGGAGGTTTAGCACCGCGTCGCCGCCCATCGCTCGCGCGAACATCCCAAGCGCCGCGGCTCCGGCGACGAGGAGCACGAGTGCAGCACCCGGATGCGCGTGCGCGCCGAGGTGGCCGGCGGCGACGAAGATGATCGTCGCGAAGGCGCCGCCGATCGGCGTCCCCCAGCGCCCCGGGAAAGTCGAGTATTCGAAGTCCTGCGTCTCTACGGTGAATCCGATCGCGCGCAGCGCGCTCGCGCAGTGCGCGCGCGCGAGGCGCTCGGCATCACCACCAGCGGGGCGAGGCGCGCCGGCGATCGCGGCGAGATGGTCGCCCGCCGCGAATGCCACCTACGCGACGCGCGCGAGCCCCGCGGCGCCGAGCAGCGTGGAGACGCGCTCGCGCTCCGCGGCGCCGAGCGGGCGCAGTGGTGCGCGCGGTGCTCCACCCGTGAGGCCGACGAGATCCATTGCCACCTTGATCCCCGGCGGTCCGAGCTCGGCCACGATCTCCCGTGCGATCGGTCGGATGCGCGCCTGGATCTCGCTTGCCGTCACGCCGTCGCCGGCAGCGATCGCGCTCATGAGATCGAAGACGATTGGCGCCGCGAAGAGCGCGACGGCGAGGATTGCCCCGCGCGCCCCGTAACCCATCGCGTCGAGCAGCGTTCCGGCGTGGCCGGTGAGCACCGTGAAGGAATCGCTCTGCGCCTCGATGTACGCGCGCAGTTGCGTCATGTCGCCCGTGCTGTCCTTGATCCCGGCGATGTTGGGATGATCGGCGAGCGCACGCACGAGCTTCGCGCCGAGCTGCAGATGCGTGAACTTCGGGATGTTGTAGAGAAGCACCGGCACCGGACTCTCATCGGCGACGCGCGAGTAGTGCGCCCACAGCGCATCGTCGGTCATCGCGGCGCCGAAGTAGTGCGGAGCGACGACGAGTACGGCGTCGGCGCCGCGTTCCGCCGCGTCTTTCGATCTGCGCACGCATTCGCGCGTCGACTCGGCGCCGGTCCCCACGAGGAGCCAGCGATCGGCAGGGACGAGGGGGCGCGTGATCTCGGTGAGTCGCAGCCGCTCATCGTCGTCGAGCAGCGCAGCCTCGCCCGTGGTGCCGGCGATGAGGACGCCGGCGAGTCCCGCGGCGATGTGCGCCTTGATGTTCGCGCGAAAGGCGCCGGTCGCGAGATCCCCGCTCCCGTCTTCGAAGGTCGTGACGACGGGACCGAAAATTCCCGTCAGCGATTTCGTCATGGCGTTGGTCAGGGTGCGTTCAGATCGCGAATGTCCCCGGCGGTGGAATCCGTCGAGCCGCCGTCGAGAGAAATCGAGCGCGTCGTGTCTTCGAGCATCGACTCGGCCGCCTCATTCGTCACGCTCGGCGTGAAGAAGCTCCGAAAGACCGTGCTGCCGCAGCGCGAGCACGGCTCGTCGGCTGGCGGCTTGCTGGTGAAGAACTGCTCGTTGCCGCAGGTGATGCAGATCAGCGTGAGCATTCCCTCGGGTCCATTCGTGTTCGCCATCGTGCAGCTCCCGAAAAAGTTCTCGGCTCGAAGTTCGAGTCGAGCGCCGGATTGCGTCAGCGTCGCGCGATCAGCGAAGTCCCATCGTTTCCCGTACCGTCGCCATCGTCCTGCGTGCAATCTCGCCACTTTTCGCGGCGCCTGCAGCGAGCGCGTCGGTAACGATCTGCGGGTGCGCTTCCAGCTCGATCGCTCGCTCGCGGATCGGCGTGAGCTCGCGCAGCATGCCCTCCATTAGAACCTTCTTGCAGTCGAGGCACCCCCACCCGGCCGAGCGGCACTGCATGGCCACGTGCTCGACGGTCGCCTGGTCGTTGAACGCCTTGTGGAGACTGTAGATGTTGCAGACCTCTGGAGTGCCCGGATCCGTCTTTCGCACACGGGCAGGATCCGTCATCGCGGGACGCAGCTTGGCCCACATCTCTTCGGGCGATTCGAGCAGCCCGATGGTGTTGCCGAGCGACTTCGACATTTTCGCCTGGCCATCGAGCCCCATGATGCGGCGCGTCGTGGTGAGCAGCGGGTTGGGCTCGGGAAAATAATCGCTCTCGAACTTTGCATTCCATTTGCGGGCGACGTCGCGCGCGAGCTCGAGGTGCTGCACCTGATCCTCGCCCACGGGAACGAGATCCGCGCGGTACAGGAGAATGTCGGCGGCCTGCAACACGGGATAGATCAGCAGCCCGGCGTTGACGCTCTCCTGGCGCTGCGACTTGTCCTTGTACTGCGTCTGGCGCTCGAGCTCACCAACCGGCGTGACGGTGTTGAAGATCCACGCGAGCTCCGTATGTTCGGGCACCATCGACTGAACGAACAGCGTAGCTTTCGCGGGGTCGATCCCTGCGGCCATCAGCGATACCGCCATCTGCCGGGTGCGGAGCCGCAGGCTCTCCGGCACGAAGTCGCCGATGATCGCGTGGTAGTCGACGATGCAATAGATGCACTCGTACTTGCTCTGCAGCTCGACCCAGTTCTTGACGGCGCCGAGGTAGTTCCCGATGTGCAGCTCTCCCGAAGGTTGAATCCCGCTGAAGATTGTCGACATCCGACCAAACTACGAGCGCGCAAATAGCGGTGCAAGACAGCTTCCCTGAGGCGGCGGAGCTGCTCGCGCACATCGAAGCGGCTGCGATCGAGGCGGCGGCGTTGATCCGCGGGCGCGCGGTCGACCGCACGAGCATCGAGTGGCAGAGCAAGTCGGCGACGGACTTCGTGAGCGAAGTCGACCTCGGATCGGAGCGGATCATTCGTGCCGCCCTCATGACCGCGTACCCCGATGCGGAGATTCTCGGCGAGGAGCTCTCGCCCGACTCGGAGCCGACGGCGGATGTGGTGTTCATCGTCGATCCGCTGGATGGGACGACGAACTTCCTGCACGGCTTCCACGAGTACGCGGTATCGATCGCGGCGTCGGTGCGCGGAGCGCTCGTTGCGGGAGTCATCCTCGACGTGCCCACGGGGGATCGCTACACCGCGATGGCGGGCAGCGGCGCGCACCTGAATGGCGAGCGGATCTCGGTATCGCGCATCGAGGATCCGTCGCGCGCGCTCATCGGGACGGGATTTCCGTTCGGCAGCAACGCGTCGCTCGATCTCTATCTGCGCCACTTCGCTGCGGTCGCGCCGCACACGGCGGGAATGCGCCGTCCGGGCTCTGCAGCGCTCGATCTCGCGCACGTTGCGTGCGGGCACTTCGATGCGTTCTGGGAGCTTTCACTGCTGCCCTGGGACTTCGCGGCCGGTGTGCTGCTCGTGCGCGAGGCGGGCGGCGTGGTGACGACGGTGCGCGGCGACGCTCACATTCCGATGGCACACGGCTCTCTTCTCGCGGGCAATCCGGCAATGCACCGGTGGCTCGCATCTACTTTGGCGGCTGCCACTCCGGCGGACGCCGGCCTCCAACTCCACTGACATGACGCTCGTCGAATGCGTTCCGAATTTCAGCGAAGGGCGAAACCCCGAGATCGTTCAGACGATTCGCGATGCGATCGCCGCCGTCGATGGCGTCGTCGTGCTCGACGTCTCTT